>CAKTFD010000096.1 GCA_934553285.1 uncultured Faecalibacterium sp.
GAGGTCGGGGCTGCTTGCGGTATGGGAAATTCAAGCTATTTCGGAAAAGTTTTTCGGGAGGTTGTCGGCTGCACGCCGCGTCAGTACCGATACGAACGGCAGAATAACAACACGATCTGACAGTATCAAGATATTATTTTTAGGCTGTAGGCGTTATAATGATAGTAGCAGAAGTGTACTATCAGTGAGTGCATATCATATTTGAGAACTCTTTGATTTTCGGATGGGTTTTGCTATGAGAGAAAGGATGATCCCCTTGGAGCTGAATTGCAGTACCCTGCTCCCCGGCGTTCTGGAGAATAGTTTTTCGCTGGAGGTAACCGGATGATAAAAATCGCTTTTTTTGATGTAGACGGAACTTTGCTCAAGTTGGGCAGTAAGGTGCCGTCATTCAAAACCGTACAGACCTTACAGCAGCTGCAGGCAAAAGGGATCTTACTGTGCATGGCGACAGGCAGAGGTTATCTCTCAGTCCCGCATTTTGAAGGCGTTGATTTTGATCTCTGGCTGACCTTCAACGGCTCTTATGTCCGTAGCAAGGATGCTGTAATCTCAAAAAAACCACTGGACGCTGACGACAAGCGCAGAATTTTGCATAATCTGAAGCAGATGCACCGGGCGGCTGCTATCAGCAACGAACACTTTATCGTGACAAATGGGACAGACCCGGATTTGGAGCGGTATTTTTCCTTCGGCAACGAGAAGCTGGTGATCTCCGAGCATTTCGACAAGCTCTGTGAGGAGGATATCTATCAGATCATGTGTTCCTGTAGCCGTTCTGAATACGAACGCATCCTGTTGGGAACCCACGCCACACAGATAACCGCATGGTGGGACAAGGCAGTGGACATCATTCCGCTGTCCTGCGGAAAGGGAAATGCTGTAAGAGCTGTTTTGGCGCATTACGGCTTTTCAAAAGAAGAAGCTATTGCCTTTGGGGATGGCCGAAATGACATTGAAATGCTGGAAGCAGTCGGAACAGGCGTCGCCATGGGAAACGCCCTCGATGAGGTCAAGGCAATGGCAACAGATTGCTGCCGTTCTGTGGATGAGGAAGGCATCTATCATTATTGCCTTGAAAAACACCTCATCTAAAGGAGCTGTTTTCTGGATTTTCGTATCCGTCTACGCAGGGTTTGGGGGCAGGCACGGCCACATCATGGGTGTTCTTTCCTTGGCGGGTGTGGTATACTCGGCTTAGTTCAACAAATCGGAAGTGGGAGAAGAAAACATACTATGAGCATAACATATAAAAGAGCATCGCTTGAAGAGATAGACATATTGGTAAAAACGAGAATAGAGGTATTAAGAGCAGCGAATAAACTTTCGGCTGATACTGATATGAGTGAAGTGGAAAGGCAATCTTATAATTATTATCAAAAAGCTCTTTGTGACGGCTCCCATATTGCATATCTGGTTTTTGATGGTAATTGTTGTATTGGAACGGGTGGCGTTAGTTTTTTTCAAGTGATGCCGACCTATCATAATCAGAGTGGGAGAAAGGCATACATAATGAATATGTATACGGATCCAAAGTACAGAAGAAAAGGGATTGCATACAAAACATTAGACATGCTGATTAAAGAGAGTAAAAATAAAGGAATCCACGCTATTTCGTTAGAGGCAACAGATATGGGACAACCATTGTATGAAAAGTATGGATTTGTAAAAATGAATCATGAAATGGAATTGCCAGAATAAAAACTTCGCGTTTGTGGAGCAAAGCGGAACAATGAAAGCCCCAGTGGGACTTGTGGAGCAAAGCAGAAACCCGGAACCTTTTGGAGCCGTTTTGGCCCTGAAAAAGTTCCGGGTTTTGTGCAATGTTTTTTCGGCGGAGCTGTTTTGCAGCAGCCCATTTTATACTGCGTTACGGTTTATGGTGCCTGCGCGTAAGGCGGTTTACCTGCGGGCGATCATTTCGGTGTAGGCCAGCACCAGGGGGCCAACGCCCTTGGCATCGTTGCAGACCACCGGCTCGCTGAAATAGTAGGCCAGCGAGCCATCGCGGTGATCCTTGCCGCCCAGACCTGCCACCAGGCAGATGCCGTCCAGCTGCAGGCTGCCGTCCGGGTTCTTGGAGAGATACCGGTCACAGGTGCCGTAGAAGGCCTTTTCGGCCCAGGCAGCCATCCGCTTGGGCAGGTAGCCCAGGCGCACGCCCTTGAGTACGGCGTAGGCGAACAGGGCGGTGCCGCTGGTTTCCAGATAGTTGCCCTCGGCTTCCGGATGGTCGATGACCTGCCAGAACATGCCGGTCTGTGCATCCTGGAACTTGTGCATGTCCTCCACAGCCTGCTTGAGCATGGCCATGATGCCGCGGTACTCGTTGTACAGCTGCTCGTCCATGCGCTCCAGCACATCCACCATGGCTACCAGGAACCAGCCCATGGCCCGCAGCCAGAAGTTGGGGCTGCAGCCGGTAACGGGGTCTGCCCAGTACATCTGGCGGCTCTCATCGTAGCCGTGGTAGTACAGGCCGGTGGCTTCGTCCCGCATGTGCTTTTTGATGTTCATGAACTGCTTGTAACTGTCGATGCAGCCCTGCATCTTGTTAAAGCGGGTCTCGTACTCCATGTAGAAGGGCTGCGCCATATAGGTGCCGTCCAGCCAGACCTGCCAGGGGTAGATGTCCTTGTGCCAGAAGTTGCCCTCCTTGGTGCGGGGCTGGGTGAGCAGCTGGCTGCGGATGGTATCGATGGCCTTGCGGTACTTTTCGTCGCCGTAGATGTCGTACAGGATAAACAGGTTTTTTCCCTGGTTCACGTTGTCCAGATTGTACTCCTTGGGGTCGTAGGTCTTGATGGAACCATCCGGCTGTACAAAGTAGTCGATGAACTGGCGGGAAAACTCCAGATATTTTGCATCGCCGGTGGTCTTGTACAGGCTCAGGCAGGCAGTGATCATGCAGCCATCGATGTAGTTCCACTTGTTGGGCTTACCGCTGCGCACCTTTTCGATGTTCCACATAGGGGCTTCGGCGCTGGAATTGGCGATCAGGTAGTCCACGTAATCGCCCAGCATGGACAGGATCTCTTCATGGGTCATGGGTCAGTCCTCCTCAAAATGTCCAACATTGGCAAAGTGCAGCCGCTCGCCCTCGTAGCCTTCGATCTTTACGTTGTGCAGGTCGATCTCCTTGACGTTTTCGGCGTAGATGGCCAGCTTTTTCACCAGCGGACGGTTGTCGGCCATGGCGGCCTGGCCTTCCTTGGCGTTGGGGTCAAAGGTGATGGTCACATTCTTCATGCTCACCCGCTCGATGGGCTGCTCGGGCAGGCCATCGAAGTAGCAGCCCGCGAACTGTGCATCGGTGGCCACGATATTCTCCATGGTCAGGCTGCCCAGTCTGGGGGTGTACTCGTCCACCGGCAGCGCCTCGCGGCACTGCACGTAGGGGCCGTGGCCGTCCGGGTCGCAGAAGTAGAACATGTTGATGACAAAGGGCGCCTTGACCCCGCGCATCTCCACATTGCGGAACACCAGGCCATCGATGACGGCGGTGTTGCCGCGGCCGCGCCGGGTCTTGACGCGCAGGCCACGGTCGGTGTGATCCATCAGGCACTGGGTGACCACCATATCCTTTACGCCGCCGCTCATCTCGCTGCCGATGACGATGCCGCCGTGGCCCTTGTCCAGCAGGCAGTTGCGGATAATGGTATGCTCGCTGCTCTTTTTCAGCTTCATGCCCAGGAACACCTTGCTGGCCTTCATGGCGATGCAGTCGTCGCCCACATGGATGTTCATGCCGATGATGCGGGTATACTCGCAGCTCTCGGGGTCGATGCCATCGGTGTTGGGGGCGTTGTAGGGGTTGTTGATGTTGAAGTTGAGCAGATCCAGGTGCTTGACAAAGATGGGGTGGATGGTCCAGGAGAAGCTGTTCTGCACCGTGATGCCATGCAGGCAGACGTTCTCGCTGTCCACCACAGCCACAGCGCGGGGACGCCAGGCGATGCGCTTGACCTTCGGGTTGATCCACCAGTCACCGTGCTGGGCGTCACAGTCCAGGGTGCCCTCGCCGGTCACAACAACATCGTGCACCTGGGTGATGTTCAGAAGGCCGGCAAAGCTGTCCAGAGGGTTGCCCTCCCAGCCGGTCAGGTAATACTCGTCCACCTCGTTCTCGCTGGGCAGCACACCGGGCAGCACGGGGTAGTGGGTGCGGTCGTTATCGCCCAGCAGTACGGCACCCTTTTCCAGATACAGGGTGGTATTGCTCTTCATAAACAGGCTTGCGGTGCGGTAGCGGCCTGCGGGCACATACACCGTGCCGCCCTTGGGGCAGGTGGAAAGTGCAGCCTGCAGCCGCACGGTGTTGTCGGTCTCGCCATCGGCCACCAGGCCGTAGCGGGCGGCATCCACAAAAAATGTTTCGGCATCGGTGGTAAACTCCAGCTGCAGGGTCTCGCTCTCGGCCTGCACGCCTACCGTGTAGGTGGTGCCGGGCAGCAGGGAGAACAGGGAGAACACATTGGTGTTGCAGGCTTCGTATACCGTTTCACCGTTCAGGGTAACCACAAAGGGATGCGCCGGGTGGTAGCACAGGTCGTTTTCCAGTTCAAAAACGGCGCTGCGGGTCATGGCGCGGATCAGGGAAAGATTCATGCAAAAAACCTCCTGTGAGTTGGGCTTGCCCGTAGGGGGGCAGTCGTGGTATCATGGAAAAAACACAGTCTTGCGCCCGCCGGGGGCGGCGCGGAGATGCAAAAAACAGATGTGCAGGAGAGGAACTGTAATATGAAGGCGGAGCGGGAAAAGATCAATGCAAAGGTAAAAGCGGACACCGTGCGGCTGAGCAACGGCAGGCTGGAACTGCCTGCGGAGGAAGAGGCCTGCACCTTTCTGCTGGTTTCCGAGGGCAGCTGCACCCTGCAGATGGGGGAGAGCCGCCTGCTGGTGAACCCCGGCAGCGCCCTGCTGCTAGGGGCAGGGGATGCTGTGCTGACCGCTGCCGGCTCGGCAGTGCCGGAACTGGTGGGCTGCCGCTTTCCGCTTAGCGCCCTGCACGAGCTGCGCAGCACCACCCAGCGGGATTTTGCGCGGCTGTTCGTGCCGGGGGAGGTAACGGTGCTGTACGGCTCGGTGCAGTGGACCAGCCGCCTGCGCACCCTGCTGGAGATGATGCGCACCGCCATGCCGGAGCAGGATTACCCCGGCGGGCTGTACCTGCTGCTGGTGCTGCACTATGTGGAGCAGGAGTGCCTGGCCGAGAGCAGCGCCGTGGCGCGCCCCCACAACGAAACGATCGAGCAGGTGTGTGCCGACCTTGCTGCCAACTACCGGCAGAAGTTCTCCCTTACCGAGGTGGCGGCGCGGTTCTACCTGTCGCCTTACTACCTCAGCCGCCTGTTCCGGCGGGTAACAGGGCAGTCCATCGTGGACTACCTGAACAACCGCCGCATCGAGGCCGCCCAGAAGCTGCTGGAAACTACCGAGCTTTCCATCAGCGCGATCGCAGAGCAGACCGGTTTTGCCAGCGCCGCCCACTTCCGCCGCGTGTTCCGCGAGGTAATGGGCATCAGCCCCCTGCAGTACCGCAAAGGACATAAAAAATGAGGCATCCTGCTGCGGGCGGCCTTATATCCGCCGCAGGCAAAGGATCTTTTCCAACGAAAACGCCCCCTGTGCTACTCCCAACGGATGGCACAGGGGGCGTTTTAGGGTCAGATGTTCTGATTGCGCATTAGCCCTTGACGGCACCTGCAGAGATACCCTCAACGAACTGATCCTGTGCACAGAAGAAGACGATCAGCTGCGGCAGGATGGAGATGAGGGACAGCGCCAGGATCTTGTTCCAGGCAAAGCCGGTATCACCGTCCATGGACAGCTTGACGAACAGGGACATGGGATACTTGCCGGGGGTGCTGACGTAAAGCAGCGGGCCCATGAAGTCGTTGCAGCTCCACATGAACTGGAACAGTGCGCAGGACACCAGAGCGGGTCCCAGCATGGGCACGATGACCTTGTACAGGGTCTGGAAGGAGGAGCAGCCGTCGATGGCGGCAGCCTCGTCCAGGTCACGCGGCACGTTGCGCATGAACTGCACCAGCTGGTACACAAAGTAGGTCTCGGTCGCGAATGCGCAGTGCACCCAGATGGCCAGATAGAAGGGGCTGTCCACCCAGCCGAACTTGTTGTACAGCAGGTACTGCGGCACGTTCAGCACGACCTGGGGCAGGAACAGGGTGGCCAGCATGATGTTGAACAGCAGCTTGCGGCCGGGGAAATCGAAACGGCCAAAACCGTAAGCGGCGATGCAGGCAGACACCACAGTGCAGATCACCTTGGGGATGACGTAGCTGTAGGTGTTGAGCATAGCCTGCAGGATGTTGATGGAACCGCCGAAGTTGTTCAGCGCGTTGCGGTAGCCATCCAGCGTGGGCTTTTTGATCCACAGGCTGATGCCGGCAAAGATCTCGCTGTTGTCCTTGAAGGTAGCGCTGATCATCCACAGCAGCGGGTAGATCATGATGACACCAACCAGGATCAGCACGAAGTACTTGAAGAAGGTTGCGATTTTATTCGTTGCTTTCATTCCCATATTGGTCACCTTACCTTTCGTCCGAGTAGTAGACCCACTTCTTCTGGCTGGTAAACGCAATGACCGTCAGGATGCAGACGATGATGAACATGATCCATGCCAGAGCAGAAGCCATGCCCATGTCATAGGACTTGAATGCGTAGTTGTAAACCAGCAGGGAGATCAGGGTAGTGGAACCACGGGGACCACCGTTGGTGATGATGTAAGGACCATTGAACTCCTGGAAAGCCTGGCAGATCTGGGTGACCAGGTTGTAGAAGATGATGGGGGTGATCATCGGCACGGTGATGGAGAAGAACTGACGCCACTTGCCGGCGCCATCAATGGTAGCAGCCTCGTACAGGTCTGCAGGCACGCCCTTGAGCGCCGCCAGGAACAGCACCATGGCGGAGCCGAACTGCCAGATACGCAGGAAGCAGATGATCCACAGTGCGCAGTTGGGGTCGCTCAGCCACTCGGGACCCTGCACCAGACCAAAGGTGACAGCGCGGAGCACGGTATTCAGCAGGCCGTCCACGCTGAACACAGCCTTCCACAGCACGGCGATAGCCACAGAGCCGCCCAGGATGGAGGGGATGTAGTACACGGTGCGGAACAGGTTGACGCATGCGATCTTGAAGTTCAGGATGTATGCGATGAACAGCGCGAAGATCAGCTTCAGGGGCACGGTGATAAAGGCGTACTTGAAGGTGATGATCAGCGCCTTGGTGATCTTACGGGTCTGGAATGCGGTGATGTAGTTGGCCAGACCAACAAAACTGGTGCCGTCTTTAAAGAAGTTCATGTCGGTGAAGCTGTAGTACAGCGACTGACCAAACGGGATCGCCTTAAAGACAACGAAACCGATGATCCAGGGGATCAGGTAAAACAGGCCCTGATATTTATCGACCCATTTCTGGAACGGAGTGCGTGCGCCGGCGGGCGCATTACTTTCTTTCATCCGAAGTCCTCCTTTTGCAGGATTTGAAGCAAACAGAACAGCAGGTCACAGACCGGTAATAATTCTGTCAAAGTTTGATAACCTGTTGCTGAAAAAACAAGGGCATCTGCCGTACGGGCGACAGGTGCCCCTATTTAAATCATTCAGCCGACAGATGCCCGGTTCGGGCTGCTGTCAGGGGCAGGATCAGCCGATGGTGTAACCAACGGACTCCATGCCGTCCAGCAGGACATCCACAACATCTGCGCCTGCAGCGTTGTCGTAGTCCACGGTGTCGAACACTTCCTGGTAGATGCCGGTGCCGGAAGCCTTCAGGTCGTTGTTCTCGAACAGGGGATCCAGCTTGTTGGTGGTAAAGGCCATGACCTTGGCGTTTGCATCAGCAACCAGGCTCTTGACAGCGCCAGCAGCCTGTGCGTACTGCAGACCGGCCTTGGAAGCGGGGATGCCGCACTCGGAACCCATGATGGAAGCGCCCTTCTCATCGTTCAGCAGGAAGTTGATGAGGGTAGCAGCCTCGGCAACGTTCTTGCAGGTCTTGGTGATAGCCAGACCCATGGACACCTTGGAGAAGCCGCCGTTGTTATCGCCGAACTTGATCTCCTCGCCAACGGTGAAGCCGGCCTTGTTGTCATCGTCCAGAGCGGAAGCATACTTGGTAGCAGCGGAATCCCACTCGAAGATGCCTGCGATCTTACCAGTGATCCACTCGTTGGACTGGTGGGTAGCGGTATCGGAGTTTGCAGAGTAGTAGGTCTTCAGGTTCATCATAACGTGGTTGTCCACCAGGCTCTTGATGAAGTCGATGCCCTCAGCGATCTCCTCCTCAGTGTAGTTCAGGGTGGAGGTAACGGGGTCTGCCCAGTCCTTGCCGTACTTGGACTCGAGGTAGAACACCATCAGGATCATACGGTCGTATGCGCCCAGGTGCAT
>CAKTFD010000097.1 GCA_934553285.1 uncultured Faecalibacterium sp.
CAGAACGGCGGCATCCGGCACGATGAGGGAAACGATGATGGTGACCATGATGGGGAAGATGATCTTCTCGGTCTTGGAAACGGTGCGCAGCTGCTTCATGACCACCGAGCGTTCCTTGGAGGAGGTCAGCGCCTTCATGATAGGCGGTTGGATAACGGGAACCAGTGCCATGTAGCTGTAGGCTGCCACAGCGATACTGCCCAGCAGCTCAGGTGCCAGACGGGAGGTAACGAAGATAGCCGTGGGGCCGTCGGCACCGCCGATGATGGCGATGGCAGCGGACTGCTTCTGGGTAAAGTCCACCAGACCTGTAGCGGCCAGCAGGCGGGCACCCATGTAAGTACCAAAGATACCAAACTGTGCGGCAGCGCCCAGCAGCAGGCTCTTGGGGTTGGAGATCAGCGGAGCAAAGTCGGTCATGGTGCCGATGCCCAGGAAGATCAGCGGCGGGTAGATACCCAGCTTAACGCCCATGTACAGCATATCTGCCAGACCGCCGTTGTTCAGGATCTCGACCCACATGGGGTGCTCCAGACCATCGCCGACAAAATACTGCATATGGATGATGCCGCTGCCGGGGAGGTTGGCCAGGATCATGCCAAAGGCCATGGGCAGCAGGATCAGGGGTTCAAACTCCTTGACGATGGCGAGGTACAGCAAAAAGCAGCCCACGCAGATCATCACGGCGTACAGCCAGCCGCCGGGCTGGCCAAACTGTGCAAAGCCGGAACTTTGGAAAATACCGACCAGAGTATCAATAAACTGTGTCATGTTCTTCCTCCTGTGTTAAAACGGGGCCGTGGTATCATTCACACCGGCTTTGCCCCAGCCATTTTTCCCGCGGCGCACTGCCTTGAGGGTATACTTGCCGTTGCCCATTGCGTGGATCGCAGCCATAATGGCGGCCACCACTTCGCCGGGGATGCCTTCCTCTACCTGGGGAGCCGGCGCAGCGGATTGCACCGGAGCAGCGGCGGGCTTTGCGGCAGGTGCCTGCGCAGCAGCCTTGGCAGCCTTTTTGCTGGCATTCATCGCGTCGAAGATCTTGCCCTCCAGCGTGATGATCGCCATCAGCAGCACGAGGATCAGGAACACCAGTACGATGCCCGTAATGGTAACGACTACATCGAAACCTAAATCCATGGTTTTTCCTCCTGTTCGTTTGGATACTGCGCCCGACACAAGATCGTTAGCAGAAAATCAATTTGGGTATAGTATACCGTATTTTGCCATTCATTTCAACAAAAATAGACAATTTTTCTTTTTGCCGCTTTGTGATATGGCATGGACAAAACGTACCGGCATCAGCGATGGCCGATCCGCGGTGTAGCGTCCGTAAAGCCGGTTTCCAGCTTATCACCGATGGAAAGGCTCTGTGCGGTGCCCAGTGCAACGCAGTTTACCGGGTCCGGCGAAACGGTTACCTCCACCTTCAGCTCCTGGCTCAGGTACTCGGTCAGGCCGTGCAGCTGGGCACCGCCGCCGGTCAGCATAACGCCGTTGCGGTAGATATCGCCTGCCAGCTCCGGCGGGGTCTTTTCCAGCACCTGATGGGCAGCGGTGCCGATCTGCTCGCTGAGCATCATCACCGGCTCGTACAGGTCATCCGTAGAAACGGTCACGCGCACCGGCAGTCCGGTAAGCAGGCTGCGGCCCTTGATCTCCATCGTTTCGTGGAAATCCGCCTTCTGGGGGCAGCAGGCAACATGCTTTTTCAGTTCCTCGGCGGTGCGCTGGCCGATGGCGATGCTGTATTTGTTGCGCACATGCTTGAGGATCTCCTCATCGTAGTGGTTGCCGGCCACCCGCACGCTGGTCGCCTTGACCTTGCCGCCCAGGCTCAGCACGGCGATGTCGGTGGTGCCGCCGCCGATATCGATGATCATGCGGCCATCCGGCTGGGTGATGTCGATGCCGGAGCCAAGGGCTGCGGCGATCGGCTCATCGATCAGGTACACCTGCCTGGCTCCGGCAGCCACCACGGCCTCCACTACGGCATCGCTCTCAATGCCGGTAATGGCGGCGGGCACGCACACTGCCACCCGGGGCTTGACCATATGGGAGCTGTACACCTGCTTGACAAAGCGGCAGATCAGCTCGCGGGTCATGGTGTGGTCGCTGATGACGCCATCCTTCAGCGGGAAGATGGCGGAAATGTAGTTGGGCGTACGGCCCACCATGGCCAAGGCCTTGTCGCCGGCCTCCAGCACGGTGTTCTTACGGGTGTCCATTGCCACAACGCTGGGCTGGTTGAGCACTACGCCCTTGCCCTCCTGCGCAATGATGATGGTGGTGGTACCAAGATCGATACCGATATCGTTCTGAGCCATAATTCCTCGGATCCTTTCTCTGCGTTCCTCTATCTGTATGGGATGCCCGTTCCTTACGGGTAAAAAACAAATACCATTATAGTATAACATAGCGGTGGCAAAAAGTATACAAGTTTTGCCACGGTTGTGCACAGCGGGTGCCCCGTTTTTCAGGGGGCGTCCGCTTGTGCCTGCAGCTGTTCGGGCGGCTGTCCCTCCTGCAGCAGAGCGCACAAACCGCTGTAGCGCAGGTTCTGGCGGATATTGCCCATCATGCTGTTTACCACATCCCTGCGCCCTGCCACGATGCACAGCCTGCGGGCGCGGGTAACGCCGGTATAGAACAGGTTGCGGTAGCATAGCCTTGGCGGCACCTGTGCCACCGGCAGGATCACCGCCGGAAACTCGCTGCCCTGGCTTTTATGCACCGTGATGGCGTAGGCGATCTCCAGCTCGTTCAGGTTCTCTGCCGGGTAGAGCAGCCGCCGGTCGTCCATGCGCACCACCATGGAGCGCTCCCGTACATTGATGCTCTCCACGATGCCGATATCGCCGTTGTAGGCCCCCACGCCCTGTTCCCCGCCGATCCGGTTCCAGACGATCTCGTAGTTATTGCGCACCTGCATCACCTTATCCCCTACCCGGAACACCCGGGCAGCGCTTTGCAGCTGGGGCTTGTCCTTTTGGGGCGGGTTGAGCAGCGCCTGCAGTTCCACGTTCAGTGCCTGGGTGCCGGTAGGGCCGAGTTTTGTGGGGCAGAGTACCTGGATATCCCGGATGGGGTCAAAGCCGTAGCTCCGGGGCAGCCGGGTGGTCACAAGGTCGCACACCAGCTGACGGGCCGCCTCGCCATCCGTTTCCAGAAAGAAAAAGTCATCGGTCTTGCCGCCCTTTTGCAGCGGCTCGCCGGAGATGATATGGTGGGCGTTTTCCACAATGAGGCTGCGCTTTGCCTGCCGGAAGATCTCGTTCAGGCATACAGTAGGTACGCAGCCGGAGCGGATGACCTCGCTCAGAATGTTGCCCGCCCCCACGCTGGGCAGCTGATCGGCATCGCCTACCATAATAATACGGCAGGTGTAACGCAGCGCTGCGATGAGCGCCTGGAACAGTTTTACGTCCACCATGCTCATCTCGTCCAGGATGACCACATCGCATTTGAGCAGGTTTTTATCGTTATGGATAAAGCTGACCACGCCGCCGGTATAGTCCACCTCCAGCAGGCGGTGGATGGTGCTGGCCTTGCGGCCGGTCAGCTCGCTGAGCCGCTTGGCGGCACGGCCGGTGGGGGCGCACAGGGCCACCCGCTCGGCCTGGTTTTCCAGCAGCTGCAAAATGGCGTTGACGGTGGTGGTCTTACCGGTACCGGGGCCGCCGGTGAGCACCAGACAGTTCTCGGTCATGGCCTTGCGGATAGCCTCCTTTTGCAGGGGGGCGTAGGCAAAGCCCTGGGTCAGCTCCAGTATCTGGATATTCTTATCCAGCTCCCGGACGGTGTTCTTGCCGCGCTTTGCCAGCAGATCCAGCCGGTCGGCAATGGCCTGCTCTGCGGCCAGCAGATCCGGCAGATAGATGTAGGGCACGGCATCGAACATCTTTACGCACAGTTCCTCGTTCTCGATGCATCTGTCCAGTGCACGCGCCAGCTTTTCCGGCGGCTGGTGGATAAAGTTGGATGCGGTGGCCAGCAGCTGCGCCCGGGGCAGGCAGGTATGGCCATTGCCCGCATTATGGCGCAACGTGCGCAGCAGGGCAGCTTCCAGCCGCTGGGCACAGTCCCCTTCCATATGGTAATACTGGGCGATGCTGTCCGCATGGCGGAAGTCCAGCTGCAGCGGCTCCCCGCAAAGCAGATACGGGTTGGAGGCGATGGCCTGCATGGCCCCCACACCAAAGGAGCGGAACACCTCCATGGCCTTGCGGGGGCTGATCTCGAACTGCGCCAGATAAGCGATAAGCTCCCGCATCCCGAACATCCGCTTGAACTCCTGCTGGATGCGGTCGGCCTTATCCGCCGAGATGCCGGGGATCTGGGTCAGCCGGGCGGGGTCGTTGGCGATGACCTCCAGTGCCTCGGCACCAAACATATCAATGATCTTATCCGCAGTTTTTGCCCCGATATACGGCAGGGAGCGGCTGGCCAGAAAGGCATATACCGCCTCCAGATCCTTGGGCATATCGGTTTCGCACTCCTGCGCGTGGAACTGGCGGCCATAGGTAGCGTGGTTCTCGTACCGGCCGCGGCAGATAACGCTCTCGCCTGCATGCAGCTCGCCCACGATGCCGCACACCACCGTGAGCACACCGCCGCCCGAGATCTCGAACACCACGTAGCCGTTATCTGTATTTTCGTAGATGATATCCTCCACGACGCCCTCGATCTGTTCCAGCTGCTGTTCGTCCACCAGCTCCACCTCCTTTTGCACAGATATTATAAGTATAGCCCTTTTGGCGGGATTTGTAAATTACTGAATCCGGAAAGTGCAAGAAAGGCGCTGTATGGCTCTCGCCTTTTTCCGGTGGTTGTGCTATACTTGGCGCAAACGCCATATACGATCACGAAATGAGGAGCAACAATGGAGATCATCATTCATCAGGCCATCCTGCATGTCCTGGACACCACGATGGACGCGCCCGTACTCAGCGGCGGTACCATGGAACTGACCGCTGAAAAGACCGCCTACCTGCAGAACCATATTGAAAAACTGCTGGCCAGCGATGATATCCGCCAGTGCCGCCCGCTGCCGGATTCCGCTTTTAAAAATGAGCTGGAGCACAACCAGGACTTTGTGGATCTGTCCTGCCGGATCGCGGGGGTGCTGTTCGATTACATGCACGCCCACACCACCATCCCCGGTGCCGACCTTGCTGTGGTGGATTTTACCCGGGACGGCGCGCCCTGGCTGGGCATTTTGAAGCTGAACTATAAAAACGGTTACACCCACTACACCGAGAACGTGGAGGGTGCCCCGGTAAACTCCATCATCCAGCAGCGTGCCTGCCTGCCCACCCAGAGCGGCAAGGTGGAAGAGGGTGCTCTGGTAGACCTGACCGATTACTCCATGCGTCTGCTGGAAAAGAAGTATGATATCGACGGGCACAAGGAGTTCTATCTGTCCACCGTGGTGTTCCAGTACACCACCGCACAGCCGGAAAAGAAAAAGCTGCAGGCCATCCAGGAAGCCGCTGTGCAGGCCGTGCAGGAGAACTACGCCGAAACGCCCCATGTGGAAGCACAGGTAGCCATGATGATCGCCAGCCAGGCGGCAGACAACGACAACCAGGTGTCCATCCAGCAGGTGCGCCAGCAGCTGGAGGAGGAATATCCGCTGGCCGCAGTGCCCTTTGATGATTATGTGGAAAAAAGCGATGTTCTCGACCACGCGGAGCAGCCTGTAACAGTGACCCCGGCGCGTATCCGCCGCATGGAGAGCCGCAGCCTGCGCACCGCCAACGGCATCGAGGTAAAGATCCCCACCGAGCTGCTGAACGCCGAATCCGAGGTGGAGTTCCTCCATGCGGACGATGGCAGCATCTCTCTGCTGATCAAAAATGTCATTTTATAAGCGTTTTTTGCAAAATCCTGCTAAACCCTGCGTTTGCCCTTGTCAGATGCAGGGTTTTGTGTTATACCTGTGTTGTATCTTTCGTGGTATACGTACATTGGGTTTATCAGGAGGAATGGTTTTATGGAACTGGCTCTTATCACTGCACAGCAGGTCGCGGTTTTGTTCCTGCTCATCGGCACCGGTATGCTGGCCGTCAAGACCGGCGTGCTCAAGCCGGAAAACAAACAGGCGCTCTCCAACCTGCTGGTCTACATCATCGTGCCGGCCATGGTGGTAAACTCTTACCGCATGGAGTTCAGCGCCCAGATCCTGCGCAATCTGCTGGCCGCTTTTGGCATGAGCATTTTGTCCGTGCTGCTGGGCACCGCGATCACCCTGCTGCTCACAGCGCGTAAGGCCGGCAGCCGGATGCCCATTTTCCGGTTTGCGTGCATCTTTTCCAATGCAGCCTATATGGGCTTTCCGCTGATCTCGGCGCTGTTCGGTTCCGAGGGGCTGCTGTATGCCAGCGCCTACGTTACCGTGTTCAACATCCTGCTGTGGACACTGGGCTACGGCATCGTAAGCGGCGGCTCCAGTGTAAAAGAGGTAGCACGCAGCCTGGTGCGCACCCCGGTGCTGTACGCCATCGTGGTGGGGCTTGCCATCTACCTGCTGCAGATCCCGCTGCCCACCCTGCTTACCCAGCCGCTGGAGCTGCTGGCCGGGGTGAACACCCCGCTGTCCATGCTCATCACCGGTATGCTGATCGCCGCCGGAGATGTGCGCAGCATCGTGACCGACAAACATATCTGGAAGCTCGCTGCGGTGCGCATGCTGCTGATCCCGGCCGCTACGCTGGCGCTGTTCGGCCTGCTGGGTTTCCACGGCACTGCTGCCCAGGTAGTGGCTCTGCTGGAATGCTGCCCGGCGGCAGCCATCACCTCGGTATTTGCGGTACAGTTCGGCCACGATGAGCATTTTGCCGCCGGCAGCGTGGTGCTGACCACCCTGCTCAGCATCATCACCCTGCCGCTGTGTGCCCTGACCATTACCATGGTGATGTAAAGAGCTGCTGCACCTCATCCGGTACAACGGCTCTGGCAAGCCCATTTTGCCGCAAAAGTCATACCAATCGCGGTTATTCCAAAAATCCCGGGTTGTGTTTGTGCAGAATCGTCAGTTTTGTCAATTGCCTTTTTGTGCCGCAGCGACTATAATCAAAGCATAAACAGCAACGGCGCTGTGGGTCACCTCCTGACTCGCAGCGCCGTTTTTGTTAAGATGTCATTCGAGCTTCGGGACCCGGCATTGCGGCAGTCCCGAAGCGGTGGAAGAAAAGTAAGATCAAGTAAGGAGTAGGATTTATGGCAGCAAATGTTATGGAAATCTACGGCAGCAAGGTCTTTAATGAGCATGTTATGAAGGAGCGCCTGCCGAGCGCAACTTATAAGAGCCTGAAAAACACCCTGCACAAGGGTGCACCGCTGGACATCGAGGTGGCCAACGTTGTGGCCAGCGTGATGAAGCGCTGGGCTATGGAGCTGGGTGCTACCCATTACACCCACTGGTTCCAGCCCCTGACCGGCATCACCAGCGAGAAGCACGATGGTTTTGTTTCTCCGGTGGGCGATGGCACTGCCATCATGGAGTTTTCCGGCAAGGAGCTGGTGCGCGGCGAGCCTGACGCTTCCTCCTTCCCCTCCGGCGGTCTGCGCGCCACCTGCGAGGCCCGCGGCTACACCGCATGGGACCCCACCAGCTACGCTTTTGTGAAGGATGACGTTCTGTGCATCCCCACCGCCTTTGTCAGCTACACCGGCGAGGCTCTGGACAAAAAGACCCCCCTGCTGCGCTCCATGAACGCACTGTCCGGCCAGGCTGTCCGTATCCTGAAACTGTTTGGCAAGGATGTGGACTACGTTTCCACCACCGTCGGCCCTGAGCAGGAGTATTTCCTGATCAAGAAGGAGGATTATGAGGCCCGTCAGGACCTGATCCTCACCGGCCGCACCCTGTTCGGTGCAGCTGCCGCCAAGGGCCAGGAGCTGGAAGAGCACTACTTTGGTGTTATCCGCCCCGAAGTGTCCGAGTTCATGAAGGAACTGGACGAGGAGCTGTGGAAGCTGGGCGTGCCCGCCAAGACCAAGCACAACGAGGTGGCTCCCTGCCAGCACGAACTGGCCCCCATCTTCGATACCACCAACGTTGCTATCGACCACAACCTGCTGACCATGGAGATGATGCGCAAGATCGCACCTAAGTATGGTCTGATTTGCCTGCAGCACGAGAAGCCCTTTGAAGGTGTGAACGGCAGCGGCAAGCACAACAACTGGTCTATGAGCACCACCCACGAGAACCTGCTGGATCCCGGCGATACCCCCATGGAGAACCTGCAGTTCCTGATCTTCCTGGC
>CAKTFD010000098.1 GCA_934553285.1 uncultured Faecalibacterium sp.
CTGGTCCACCACACGGTGTCCTTGGAGTTCTCGTCCATCACGATGAACTTATCCTTGGGAGAACGGCCGGTGTAGATGCCGGTCATCACGTTCACAGCACCCAGCTCACTGACCTGGCCCTTCTCGTAGCCTTCCAGGCCGGGCTTGGTCTCTTCCTCGAACAGCTGCTCGTAAGAGGGGTTGTACACGACCTCGGTCGTGCCGGTAATGCCATACTTGGTCAGATCCAACTTTGCCATATTGCTATACCTCTACTTTCGTTTGATCCTTACATAAATCTGTGTAGGAGATGCAGCGCCTTTTTGTGGTACGGACGCTGCACAAGGGGGACAACATCACACGTTGCAATGCAAATTCCCCTGTCTATCATTATACATAAAAGATTTTCAAAAGCAATAAACGAATCGTACTGTTTGCAAAAAAGAAACAAATTTCATAAACAGGCTTTCCCGCATAAAGTAATTTCACGAAGCCCGGCAGGGACGCAGACCATGAAAAATAAGGCGGGAAGAGGAAAAAACGACATTTTGATAAAAGATTGACAAACCGGGATGCAAGGTGGGACCCCGGCTGCGGTGGGGCAAAAGACCACAGCAGGCAGCCCTTCGGTGTAAACCCGGGAAAACGTAAAACGATACAAAAAATAATATGATAGTTGAAAAAACAAAGCGGTATGGTACAATAAAGTCAGAGAAGACTCTCCGAGAAACAGAAACCAACAACCCGAAACCAACAACCCGAAAGAAAGGAAGTGCTTTTCCATGAAAAAGATCGTCCCGATCCTGCTGGCCATGGTTGTGGCCCTGACCTTTTGTGTGGTGGGCTTTGCGGATGCAGAAAGCTATGACGATGATCCTGCGGAAGAACCAACTACACTGACTGCGATGGAATCGGCAGAGGCCGCTGCAGTCCAACCAAGACGCAGTGAGTGCGGCGCTTGTGGGAAGATGTCTTGCCTGACCCAAAAAAAAGACACTTTTGAGACCGGACCGTATGAAGTAAAATGCATCCATTATCCACACGGGACGGACGAAGTCTATCATCGGAATGTTACGTATTACCAAGTCTGCGGTTCCTGCGGATACAAGTCCGGCACATGGACTGTGGACGAGGGAGAGTCGCTCCGGTACTGCCATGGGTGGTCGGCGACAAAGCACTGAGTTCCGAGGAGAGTGATTTTTGTACGGCTGAATGGAGAGGCCTCTGTAGCAGGGAGCCGCTGAACGTTTCAAGAGCTTGTGATAAACAGCAGCCCAAAGCCATGAAAACAGCTTTGGGCTGCTGTTTTTGCAATAATTGGGGCGGCAGAGACGTTTTAGTGGTAAAAGGACTTTACTTATGTTATACTTGCTTTATAAGAAATACTCTTCCGCCCGCTGCGGCGGCCTGCACATAAAGGGAGCTGCCATGAAAACCATCTACATCCTGCTTACCCGCTCGGGCACGCTGCTGTCCAACCTGGTCTACGCCTTTACCGGGGCAAACTATACCCATGCTTCCATGGCGTTTGATGAGGATCTGAGCTGCCTGTACAGCTCCACCCGCAAAAACGGCTATACCATGTTCCCGGCAGGCCCCAGCAAGGAGTACCTGAACAAGGGCATCTTCCGCCTGCGGGAGAACGTGCCCTGTGCGCTGTATGCGCTGGAAGTGACCGACGAAGCCTACATGCGTGCGCGCCGCCGTGCCGAGCATATGATGGCCCATGGCAGGCTGTACCGCTTTAACACGCTGGGGCTGCTGCTGTGCGGGCTGCACATCCGCTGGCAGCGCCGCCGGCACTATTTCTGCTCCCAGTTTGTCAGCGAGATGCTGGAAAAAAGCGGCGCGATGGAGCTGCCCAAGGACAGCTCTCTGATGCACCCCAGCGACTATACTGCCATCCCGCAGTTGAAGCGCCTGTACGAAGGCCGCCTGGCCGACCTGCCCCAGCGCAAGGCCATGGACCTGGGCGAAGCGCCTACGGTGGTAAGCGTTTACCTGGGGATGGCACTGGGGCTGGCCAGAGCCGGGGTGCGGAAGATCTTTTGAAAAAAATTGAAATTTTTTGTTGACAAAGGTTTGCTCCTGTGGTAAAATAACCAAGTCGGGAACAAACGGCCCGATGCAAAATGGACGTATGGCCCGTTGGTCAAGCGGTTAAGACAGAGGCCTCTCACGCCTTTAACATCGGTTCGATTCCGGTACGGGTCACCATTTTATAGTAGTAAAACGGCTATATGCCGTTTTATATAGATGCCTCTTTAGCTCAGTCGGTTAGAGCACCTGACTGTTAATCAGGGTGTCGCCTGTTCGAGTCAGGCAAGAGGCGCCAGCAAAGCGATGGATTTTTTCCATCGCTTTTTTCTTTTTCCTGGTGCCATTGTTGACAGGGCAGGCCCGGGGGGCTATACTGGATACTATAATAAAGAGTACGGAAAAACCTCCTTCCGTCATCGCAGACCGGGGGAGCTTTTTGTCAAAAGGAGAACACCATGAAAAATGTTATTCTGACCGGCGACCGTCCCACCGGCCGCCTGCACGTTGGCCACTATGTCGGCTCCCTGAAAGAGCGGGTCCGGCTGCAGAACACCGGCGCGTACGACGAGATCTTTATCATGATCGCGGATGCGCAGGCGCTGACCGATAACGCCGACAACCCGGAAAAGGTGCGCCAGAACATCCTGCAGGTGGCACTGGATTACCTGGCCTGCGGACTGGATCCCAACAAGGTGCACATCTTTATCCAGTCCATGGTGCCGCAGCTCACCGAGCTGAGCTTCTATTACCAGAATCTGGTCACCGTCAGCCGCCTGCAGCGCAACCCTACCGTCAAGAGCGAGATCCAGATGCGCAACTTTGAGGCCAGCATCCCGGTGGGCTTCTTCTGCTATCCCATCAGCCAGGCGGCAGATATCACCGCCTTCAAGGCCACCACGGTGCCCGCCGGTGAGGACCAGAAACCCATGATCGAGCAGTGCTGCGAGATCGTGCACAAGTTCAACGCTGTTTACGGCGAAACGCTGGTGGAGCCGAAGATCGTGCTGCCCCAGAACGCTGCCTGCCTGCGCCTGCCCGGCATCGATGGCAAAGCCAAGATGAGCAAGAGCCTGGGCAACTGCATCTACCTGTCCGAGGAGCCGGAGGATATCAAAAAGAAGGTCATGTCCATGTACACCGATCCCAACCACCTGCGTGTGCAGGATCCCGGCAAGGTAGAGGGCAACCCGGTGTTCATCTATCTGGACGCATTCTGCCGCCCCGAGCACTTTGCAGAGTTCTGGCCGGAGTACCAGAACCTGGACGAGGTCAAGGCGCACTACCAGCGCGGCGGCCTGGGCGATGTGAAGGTGAAAAAGTTCCTGAACAGCGTCATGCAGGCGGAGCTGGAGCCGATCCGCACCCGCCGCAAGGAGTGGGAGCAGCGCCTGCCCGAGGTGGTGGAGATCCTGAAAGCCGGCAGCGCCTATGCCGAAAAGACCGCCGCCGCCACCCTGGCCGAGGTCCGCAGCGCTATGCGCATCGATTACTTCAATAACGATAACCTGTTGAAGTAAGCGGAAAAATAATTATGAATCTTCAAATCGGGAAGGTCTGCGGATCTTTCCGATTTGTTTTTTGGGTGGATCACCCATTCCGTCAAAGCCTGCGGCTTTGCCACCTTCCCCAAGGGGACGGCTTTTGATGCTGCACTGATTTCCTGCCTTGCGATAAAATCGTGTCCTGTACGAAGAAACCTGCTCAGTTGCGAAAATTGCATAGAAAATACGGGGAAACTGTGCTAAAATAGAGGCAACAAGTACAAGGATCCCCCGCCTTGGGGGTGAGAAGAAAAAGGAGAACCATCATGCAAAAGACCATCTGGATCACCGGAGCAAGCTCCGGCATCGGCCGGGAGTTTGCCCGCCGGTACGCCGCCATGGGCTGCAGGCTCATCCTCACCGCCCGCCGCGCCGACCGTCTGCAGGCTCTTGCCGAGGAACTGCATATGGCACACGGCACCGTGTGCCGCATTGAAACAGCAGATCTTTCCCGCGCCGAGGAGTGCAGCCGCCTGTGCGCCGCACTGGCCGGGGAACGGGTAGATATCTTTATCAACAACGCCGGTTTCGGTGTCTGCGGCAGCATTCTGGAAACGGATGAGGCCAGGGAAGAGGAGATGATCCAGGTCAATGTGGCTGCCATGGCGCGGCTGTTCCGCGCGGTCGTGCGCAAGATGAACGCGCAGGGCGGCGGCACTATCCTCAACGTGGCTTCCTCGGCAGGCCTGCTGCCCGGCGGCCCCTATATGGCGGGCTACTACGCCAGCAAGGCCTACGTGGTCAGCATGACCCGCGGCGTGGCCGAGGAATTGCGGGAGATGCACAGCCCTGTATACGTCTGCGCCCTCTGCCCGGGACCGGTGGATACCGAGTTCAACGACCATGCAGGCGTGGTATTTGCCCTGCGGGGCATCACGCCTGAGCTGTGTGTGGAAGAAGCCCTGCTGGGCATGATGCACCACAAGACCATCATCGTGCCGTCCGCCTTTATGCGGCTGTGCACATCGGCCCAGCGCCTTGTGCCCATTCCGCTGCTGATGCCCATTGTGGCGCGGCAGCAGAAGAAAAAACTGGCCTGAAAACAGCCTGCAGGGCAGGGGAGAAAGCACGGTTTTGCTGCGCTTGTCAACAAGCCCAAAGAAAGCCGGAATATCTTGTGCACCGTGCCAAGCGGAGGGCTGCCGATGGCCTGTCCTGCTGAAAACATGCGGGATCTCGCGGAAATATGCGGGCCGGGCAGGCGCATTTTAAAAAATTACAGCAGAACTGCGCAAGAATGTACCTTGACACTTTCTGCGAAGGATGCTAAACTGGTATACAAGTAAGAGCGTGCTCCGGCACAGCCGGATACGAGGCGCTCTGGCAAAGCAGTGCGGCGCGGTTTTGCGCCGTACAAAGTATGTGATCTGATTGGAGGACTTTATTATGGCACAGTGCACTCCCAAATCTTTTGACCTGACCGGCAAGATCGCGCTGATCACCGGCGCATCCTACGGCATCGGCATGGCCATTGCAAAGGCGATGGCCGCCAATGGCGCTACCATCGTGTTCAACGATATCAAGCAGGAGCTGGTCGATAAGGGCCTGGCTGCCTACGCAGAAGCCGGCATCAAGGCATACGGCTATGTCTGCGATGTGACCGATGAGGACGCCGTCAACGCAATGGTGGCAAAGATCACCGCCGAAGTCGGCCATATCAACATTCTGGTCAACAACGCCGGTATCATCAAGCGCATCCCCATGACCGAGATGAGCGCAGCACAGTTCCGTCAGGTCATCGATGTGGACCTGAACGCTCCCTTCATCGTGGCCAAGGCCATCATCCCCGATATGATCGCACAGGGCGGCGGCAAGATCATCAACATCTGCTCCATGATGAGCGAGCTGGGCCGTGAGACCGTTTCTGCCTACGCTGCAGCCAAGGGCGGCCTGAAGATGCTGACCAAGAATATCGCCTCCGAGTACGGCGCATACAACATCCAGTGCAACGGCATCGGCCCCGGCTACATCGCTACCCCGCAGACCGCACCCCTGCGCGAGATCCAGCCCGATGGCAGCCGTCATCCCTTTGACCAGTTCATCGTTGCCAAGACCCCCGCAGGCCGCTGGGGCGAGGCCGAGGATCTGGGCGGACCCGCTGTGTTCCTGGCATCCGAGGCTTCTGACTTTGTCAACGGCCTGATCCTGTATGTGGACGGCGGCATCCTGGCCTACATCGGCAAGCAGCCCCAGTAAGCGCTGAGGGCACTCCGCAGTTCTGAGCACGGGGACTGTTGCACCATGCGTGCGACAGTCCCTTTTTTTGCATTTGTATGCGAAAGGATGTTATGCTATAATGGACAGGAATCATAAAGACGTACCCTGGGTGCCCCATGCCGAAATCGCTCCGGAGCCGTGCGGCCCCGGGGTGCAGCGCCGCGTGCTGGCCTACAGCAAAGACGCCATGTGTGTGGAAAACACCTTTGAGACCGGCGGAGTGGGGGCGATGCACTGCCACCCCCACACCCAGATCACCTATATCGTTTCCGGCAGATACCGCTTTACCATCGGGGACGAGACCCGCGAGGTAGGCCCCGGCGACACCCTGCTCAAGCAGGGCGGGGTCCTGCACGGCTGCGTCTGCCTGGAGGGCGGCGTGATGCTGGACTTTTTTACCCCCATGCGGGAGGACTTTGTATAACACCTGCGCATAGCAGGGGAATATAGAAGGAGAACCATTGTTATGAAGATCGCACTCATCAACGAAAACAGCCAGGCCGCCAAGAACGGCATCATTGAAGCTGCCCTGAAAAAGGTCGTGGAGCCTATGGGCCACGAGGTGGTCAACTACGGCATGTACGCTGCCGATGATGCTGCCCAGCTGACCTACGTCCAGTGCGGCATCCTGGCGGCCATCCTGCTGAACAGCGGCGCTGCCGACTATGTTGTTACCGGCTGCGGCACCGGCGAGGGTGCCATGCTGGCCCTGAACAGCTTCCCCGGCGTTATCTGCGGCCATGTGGAGGATCCTGTGGATGCCTACACCTTTGCCCATGTCAACGATGGCAACGCAGTCGCCATGCCGTTTGCCAAGGGCTTTGGCTGGGGCGGCGAGCTGAACCTGGAATACTGCTTTGAAAAGCTGTTCGGCTTCGGCCACGGCCAGGGCTATCCCAAGGAGCGCGTTGTGCCCGAGCAGCGCAACAAAAAGATCCTGGACGGCGTGCGCGCTGCCACCTTCAAACCCCTGATCGAGTGCCTGCAGAGCATCGACCAGGAGCTGCTGAAAGGCGCCATTGCAGGCGCAAAGTTCCAGGAGCTGTTCTTTGCCTCCTGCAAGGACGCAGAGCTGGCTGCTTACATCAAGGGCCTGCTGTAAGCGCCGGAGGACACCATGCAAGGACTGTACCTGTTCAATCAGAACCTGACCCATCTGCTGGAGGGCTTTCTGGAAACGGCGGTGCCCATGATCGCAGGCATGGCGGAGGTCGTAGGCCTGTTCATCATCATCACCAGCCTGGCCAAGGCCACCTACCACTATATTCGTGCCACCTTTTTCAACGACCATCACGACTTCCATCATGAGATGAGCAGCGGCCTGACCACCGCGCTGGAATTTCTGATGTCGGCAGAGATCGCCAAGACCTTTCTGCTGCAGAACCTGGAGTCTGTGGTGCCGCTGGCCGCAACCTTTGCGCTGCGCGCCATGATGAGCCTGCTGCTGCACTGGGAAATGGAGAGTGGACACCGCCCGGCCAACGCCAAGGAAGAAGCGGAGCAGCCGGAAGGCGAAGAGAACAGATAACAGGCAAAACATTTGCCAAACTTTTGCGCGGCCGGGTTTCCCAGTGTTGTGAAAAACGTAAAACATTGAGATGAATACTTGACAGGTTTGCACAAAGAGACTATACTCGTGCCATCGAAAGCAAAGGCGCTGACGGAAGAGATTCCGCCAGCGCCTTTTGTGTTTTCGGGGATACTGCCGCACGGGGAGAATAGAGGGCTTCCTGTGCAAAAAACGACTGTGGGAGGTAGGAAAAATTATGTTCAACTCCGTCAACACCTGTTGGACGCTCGTAGGAGCGTTCCTGGTCTACTTCATGCAGGCCGGATTCGCCTTGTGTGAGGCCGGCTTTACCCGGGCAAAGAACACCGGCAACATCCTGATGAAAAACATGATGGATTTCTGCATCGGTACGCCCTGCTACTGGCTCATCGGCTTTGGCCTGATGTTCGGCGGCACCGGCGCCCTGATCGGCGGGTTCGACCCCTTTATCCAGGGCGATTACAGCCACCTTGGGCTGGATATCCCCCTGTGGGTGTACATCGTGTTCCAGACCGTGTTCTGCGCTACGGCGGCCACCATCGTCTCCGGCTCCATGGCCGAGCGCACCAACTTCAAGGCCTACTGCGTGTACTCCGCCGCCATCTCGCTGGTGGTGTACCCCATCTGCGGCCACTGGATGTGGGGCGGCGGCTGGCTGCAGAGCATGGGCTTCCATGACTTTGCAGGCTCTGCAGCTGTTCACAATGTGGGCGGTGTCATCGCTCTGCTGGGTGCCTGGATGCTTGGCCCCCGCATCGGCAAGTACGACAAGGACGGCAACCCCCACGCCATCCCCGGCCATAACCTGACCGCCGGTGCGCTGGGCGTGTTCATCCTGTGGTTCTGCTGGTTCGGCTTCAACGGCGGCTCTTCCCTGAGCCTGTCCACCGATGCCACCATGACCCTGACCGGTCTGGTCTGCTTCAACACCAA
>CAKTFD010000099.1 GCA_934553285.1 uncultured Faecalibacterium sp.
CGGCATACTCGTAGCAGTTCTTGCTCAGCAGGCAGATCTTTTTGCCCTTGATATCCGGGATGGTGCTCTGGAAGTAGTTGACCGCACGGCGGATATCCTGTGCGTACTCCTTAAAATGTACGGTGGTCACCTCGTCCTTTTCCGTGTTGTAAAAACGGAAGGCCACGCGCTCGGCAAAGCGCTGCTCCATATTCAGGGTAACCAGATCGTAAACGTTATCCAATACCTTTATCATTACAAAGCTCCTTCTGTCTGGCCTCAGCGCAGCAGCTTGCCTGCGGCATTGCGGGGCAGCGGCTGGGCGCTGAACTCCACGACCATGCGCTTGTACAGGGCCAGGCTGCGGTTGACATTGGTCACAAACTCCCGCACGGCATCCTGCTTTTCCGGTGCGCAGCAGATAACGGCGCAGATCTTTTTATCCTTTTCCTTTACGATGCACTCCTGGATATCCTCGCAGGGGGCCAGCAGCTTTTCCAGCTCTTCGGGGCTGACGTTCTCGCCGCTGTCCAGGATGATCAGGTTCTTCTTGCGGCCGGTCAGGTACATATAGCCGTCCTCTTCCAGCCGGGCGATGTCGCCGGTGTGGAACCAGCCGTCCTTGTCGATGACCTCAGCCGTGGCCTCGGGGTCCTTATAGTAGCCCAGCATGATGGGGGCGCCGCGCATGCACAGCTCGCCATCGTCCAGCTTATACTCGCAGCTGTTGTCCACATGGCCCACGCTGGTCAGGTGCTTTTCCTCCTGGGAGGAGTTCCAGGCACCATCGCCGCAGGTCTCGGTCAGGCCGTACATCTGGGCAACAAAGAAGCCCTTGTCCATCAGGTCCTTGAGCATCTGGGGGTCGAACATGGCTGCGCCGCAGGTCAGGACGCACAGGCCGTTCAGGCGGTCGCGGCGGCCCTTCATCACATCCTTATACAGGCTCTTCAGCAGCACCGGCACCACAGCCATCACCTCGCTGTGCATCGCGCCGATATCGCGGTAGAAATACTTGAGGTCGTTGCACAGGTTGATGCAGTGGCCGGTAATGCTCCAGGATACCAGGCTGGTCATGGCCGAGATGTGGAACATGGGCAGCGCGGACAGCGAGCAGAACTTATCGGTATCCCAGCCGGTCGCCTTGCGCACATCATCAAACGGATCCAGGAAGGCGGGCATGGCCGTAAACAGGTTCTTCTGGCTCAGCATAACGCCCTTGCTGCGGCCGGTGGTGCCGGAGGTAAACATGATAAAGGCCATCGCGGCAAGATCTTCCACTTCCTTTACATCCTGTGCGGGGGCAAAGGCGGTAAAGGCATCCATCGGCTCCAGCTTTGCACTGTAGGCATCCGCCAGGGCAGGCTCCCGCTGCAGATACTCACCGTCCTGCAGCACACAGACCGGCTCCACCAGATCCAGCTCGTACTGGATCTCGTCCCAGTTCTTGCTCATATTCAGCGGCACTGCCACACCGCCCGCCAGCACGGTGCCGTACATGCAGATGACGTAGTGATAGCTGTTGCGGGCCAGGATCGCGACCCGCTGCCCCTTGACATCCCCTGCCTTGCTGCGCAGGAAGCTGACGAACTTGCGCAGATCCTGGGCATACTGGCGGTAGTACACCTCCGTTACGCCCTGTTTTGCCTCGTCATAATACCGGATCGCCACGCAGTCCGCATAGATCGTTTCCATATTACAAAGTGACTGATACAGCGATGTGACCATAATTTTACCCTCCCGGAGCATTTTTGTCCTGCCCGGTGTCCGGCCCCGTCCTTCGGGGTGCAGCCCGGGCGCTCAACTGTGCCCAGTATACAATATCTTCCAGCGCAATGCAATACTTCTGCAACATTTAATTCCATACATTGACAACTTTCAATTGCCTATTTGCAAAACATTCCGGCCAAATTCTACCTTTCGTTGCAATCCGCACAGCTGTATGCTACAATTTTTAGCGCAAACCACAATACGCCCGCCCCTCAAGGCTGCAAATCAAAATTGACAGTCCATCCAAAAAGCATTATACTAGCCATATATTCTATAATACTGCATAAAATTCGATCATTTGCGCCGTATCCGGCTTTTCAGGGGTGTGGGCTGGCGCAAGGAAGGAAACCTGTCATGGAAACAACCAAGCCCCGCACTGTCAGCTCCCTCGGGATGTTCGACATGATCAAGGGCGCAGGGATGCTGACCATCGTGCTGGGGCACACTGCGGAACTTTACCCGCTCCAGACCGGGATCGGCTTATCGCTGACTGCCTTTTTTCCCTTTATCTATCGCGAATCCCTGATGGCGGCATTTTTTATTGCCAGCGGCTACGGCTTCCGCAAGCGCTCCATCGGCAAATGCATCCACCAGCAGCTCAAATGCCTGCTCAAGCCTTTTTGCTACACGGCGTTTTTTACCACGCTGCTGCATTTTATCATCCACTTTAAGCTCTTTCAGCACCTGCCCAGCTCCATAAACGAGTCCATCAAGGTGGCAGGCGGCTTTCTGCTGGGTCTGCCCCACACGGCCACCTACTTCGGGCAGGAGTTCTTTTCCTGCGGGCCGATGTGGTACCTGCTGGCGCTGCTGGTGGGCTGGATCGTGCTGGATGTCATCCTGAACATTTTCCCGGAGCGGTATATCCCCTGGGCGGTGGCAGGCTCCGCCCTGCTGGGCTGGGGCGCAAGCCTTGCCTGGGAGGTGCCCTTCTGCCTGATCCAGGGCATGGTGGTGGTGCCGTACCTGTACATCGGCTACCTGGCCAAGCGGAACCACTGGCTGGACCAGCCTCTTTCCCGCCGCATGTCCCGGTGGCTGTGGGCAGCTACCATCTTTATCGCGGTAGCTGCAATTGCCACCCGCCGCACCGACTGCGTTTCCATGGCGGAGTGGTCTCTGGGGCCGATCAGCATCTTTCTGGATGGTGCCGCCGGCCTGTTGTTCATCCGGCTGTTCCTGCGCTGGAGCCAGAGCCGGAACATGATCGTACGCTTTTTCGAGGCCATTGGCCGCCGGTCGCTGAACATCTTCTGCGTACATACCGTGGAGCTTACCGCCATCCCATGGTATCTGTTTGCCGCAAAGTATGCCGACCGCCCGTTTCTGGGCATCGGGCTGCAGTATCTGCTCTCGCTGGGTTCCATCTGGCTCATCTGCGAGCTGCTGCAGCGGCGGCGGGACCTGATCATCCGGCTGTTCCCCGCGCGGCGGCACACCCCAAAGGTGCACTACACCGCACGGCACTGAAAAGCGTTTTCTCGTTTTTGCCCGTTCCGGCTGCGGCGGCGCAGCCGATCTTATAGGTCTTATAGGTATAGAGGAGGATCCCGTTATGAATCACGATATCCCCGCGACCCCTGCTGCCCTGCAGGCCCGTACCGCAGAGCTGGAGCAGCAGCTCCGCCTCTCGGACGAGGGTGTTTCCCGGCTGGCACAGCGGTGCCTGGAGCTGGAGCAGCAGCTGCTGCTCTGCCAGACCGAGCTGTCCCGGCACTGCACCGAAACGGATAATACCGCCCTTGCGCTGCCGCAGCTGTTTTACGATACCGGCAGCGGCCTTTCGCCCCGGGAGTGTCTGATCGCACCCGAGGACTGCTACAACGAGCTGACCCACGAGGTATCTGCCACCTTCATCCTGCCGGAGGATGCCCGCGCCGTCCGTCTGGACCCCGGCGAGCTGGCCTGCTGCATCACCGACCTCTCCATCTCGGACGAGCGCATCACCTACAGCGCAACCAACGGCGTTGCGCTGCAGGAGGACAGCCTGCTGTTCCTGGATGTGGACCCCAACCTGGCGCTGCACTGCACCACCGGGTTCTGTGCGGGGTTAAAGTTTGCGGTAAACTACCACTACTACCCGCTGGGGCGTTTTCTGCACGAGCAGCCCGGCAAATCTCTGCTGCGGGCGCTGAACGACCTGAAACTCAAGCACGCTGTGGAAGCGCAGGAGGCCGCTGAGATGCTGCAGGCCAGCCGCGCCGAGTGTATGCGCCTGAACCAGCAGCTGCTGACCCTGCAGGCCATGCAGCACGAATATCAGCTCTCGCTGGATACCATGCGCACCAGCAGCAGCTGGCGGCTCACCGCCCCGCTGCGCAGGCTGCATACCCTACTGCGCGGCCACTGAGCCGCCCGATAATTCTGCGCAGAGGAGTTGGACTTATGTACACCTGTTACAGTACCCTGCAACGCAAGCAATTGTCCAAGCAGGTCTATACCGATACCCAGAGCACCTATCTCCTGGTCTACGCACCGGGACGCCATAAAGCGCTGGAGGCCGCCCTGCAAAACCAGCTGCACCGCAAGTTCCGGCTGGTGACCCGGCTGGAAGGCGAGCTGACCCCCGCCGTGGCCGGTGTGCTGCTGGTAAGCGAGGATGTGGAGTGCACCCCCACCACCCTGACCTATTTTGCCGCCGCCCTGCAGGATGGCGCAGACCTTGCCATCTGTGACGCTTCCTTTGGTTTCGACGGCTCCACCGCCCTGTACCTGAGCACCCAGCACCTGCCCGGCAGCAGCTGCGCGCTGCTGTCCCGCGCACTGCTGGACAAGGTGCGCGCCGCCGCACGCGGCAAAGACAGCGTGACCGAGCTGCTGCGCCTGGCCACCGCCATGGCAGAGCACTGCCGCCGCATCCCCCAGGCACTGCTGCATTTCCGCCGGGAGCTGTGCGCAGCCGATGTATTTTCCGCGCAGGGCCGCCGCGCACTGATCCTGAGCCACGAGCTGACCATGACCGGCGCCCCCATCGTGCTGGTGAGCGCCGTACCGGTGCTGCGCAGCCTGGGTTTTGAAGTGGTGGTGCTTGGCCCCTCTGACGAAGGCCCGCTGCAGCTGTTTCTGGATGCCGGTGCCGCCGTGGTCACCCGCCCGGACTGCGTGACCTCCAGCGCCCTGTGGGGGCTGGCCACCAGCGCAGACTTTGTGCTGGCCAACACGGTGGTGGAAGCCCCCGTGGTAAGCACCCTGAACGGCTCCTTTGTGCCGGTGCTGTGGTGGCTGCACGATGCCTTTGCGGGCTACCCCTTTATTTCCCACAAGATCCCCCGGCAGCTGGCACCCAATGTGCATGCCTGCGCCGTTGGCTCCCATGCTACGGCCGCCATGCATTCGGTACGGCCGGATTTTGCCATCGAGCAGCTGATCTACGGCCTGCCGGACTACGCGGCCGAACAGTTCCCACGCTATGATATCAGCTTTGTCGGCGGACGGCCGCTGTTTGTGACCGTTGGCTCGCTGGAGCCGCGCAAAGGCCCGGATATCCTCTGCAACGCCATCCGCCTGCTGCCCTCCGCCGTGCGGGAACAGGCAGCTTTCCTGTTCGTGGGAAAAGCCGCCGACAAGGGCATGTACAACGCCGTGGACAGCCTGGTGCGGGATTACCCGCAGACCGTGTTCTACCGCAAGCGGCTGGAACGCCCGGAGGTAAAATCCCTGATGGAGCAGTGCAGCTGTGTGGTATGCGCCTCCCGCGATGACCCCATGCCCACCTTTGTTACCGAGGGGCTGATCTTCGGCAAACCCTCCATCGTGTCGGAGCATACCGGCACCGCCGGGCTGGTGACCGAAGGGGTGGACGGCTTCCTTTACCGGGACGACGACCCCCAGCAGCTGGCCGACAAGCTGGCCTGGGCCATCGCACATCCGGAAGCGCTGGCCGCCATGCACGACAACTGCCGCCGCCTGTATGAGCAGCAGTTCTCCAACGCATCCTATGTTGCCGCCCTGTCCCGTCTGGTAAAAGAGCTGACCGACGAGCAGGCGCAGTGAACTTCTGCCAGGGGCTGCTGCACACCATCCGGTGCAGCAGTCCCTTTTTTCGCAAAGAGAGGAACATCATGGAACAACACGATACCCGCCTGCGCAACGCAGGCTTTGCAACCTTTTTCTTCAGCGGCATCTGCGCCATCAGCGCCGGGGTGGTGGTCAGCCTGCTGCAGGAGCGCTATGGCTTTGCCTACGGCATGACCGGCACCCTGCTCTCCCTGATGAGCGTGGGCAACCTGCTGGCGGGCCTGCTGATCGGGATGCTGCCCAGCGTGCTGGGCATGAAGCCCAGTGTCCTGCTGCTGACCATCGGCTATGCGGTGGGCTATGCCATCATGGGGCTGACCGGTGCCGAGGTGCTGCTGGCGGCAGCCTTTTTTGTGGTGGGCATCGCCAAGGGCAGCGTGATCAACACCTGCACCATCCTGGTCAGCGATAACTCTGCCGACCGCACCCGCGGCATGAACCTGATGCACAGCTGCTACGCCTGCGGCGCACTGCTGTGCCCCTTCCTCATCGCGGCAGCGGCCCGGACAGGCACCGAGCTGGCGGTGTTTTTGCTGGCGGCGCTGGGCCTTGTGCTGTGGCTGGTATACGCCTTTACCCCGCTGCGCGGCGGCCAGCGCAGCAGCCGCACAGAAAAAGCAGCCATCGACTGGGGCTTTCTGCACTCGCCCCGTTTCTGGCTGCTGACAGGTCTGCTGTTTTTCCAGAACGCCGCTGAACAGAGCGTCAACGGCTGGATGGTGACCTACTTCAAGGGCAGCGGCATCATTGCCGGCACCCTGGCCGCCTACACCGTCACCGTGATGTGGGGCGCTACGCTGGTAGGGCGGCTGCTCATCGCCTTTGTGTTCCCTTTTAAAAATCCGCGCAAGGCCATGGTGGGCATGAGCGTGCTGTGCACCGTGTTCTACATCCTGCTGGTGATGGCGCACACCCAGGGCGCTGCCATCCTGCTGCTGTTTGCCTTTGCCATCTCCATGGCAGGCCTGAACCCCACCGCCGTGGCCAGCGCAGGCCGCATGACCAGCGTGACCAGCATGGGCATCATGCTGCCGGCGGCTTCCAGCGGTGCCATCCTGATGCCATGGATCATCGGCATCGTGGCCGAGCGTGCAGGCCTTGCCGCCGGTATGGCCTCCAATATCGTTGCCTGCGTAGGGCTGGTGGTCTTTAGCCTGCTGGTGGCAAAGCTGCCGGAGGAGTAACCATGAGGTCCTGCTGCGCGGCAATGCCGGGAAGGTGGTTCACACAAGCCCTCTTGCCTTTGCGCTGAACTCGCAGCCGCAGTAGTCCTGCCGGTACAGGCCGTACTGCTCCGAGAGCTGCAGGCTGCGCAGATAACCGTTGTGCTTTTTAAAATCCGAGGGCAGATGCTTTACGCCAAACTCGGCTTCCAGCGCCTGCCCGATGGCGTTGATGCGCGCTGCATCCTTGTGGGGGCTGATGGACAACGTGGTGGTAAACCAGTCAAATCCGTTGTCCCGGGCGTACTGCGCCGCCCGGCGCATCCGCAGCTGGTAGCACACGGTGCAGCGGCTGCCCCGCTCCGGCTCGTTTTCCAGCCCCTGTACGGCGGTGTAAAACACCTGCGGGTCGTATTCGTCCTCCACCACGGTCACCCCCAGCGGGTGAGCCTCCGCCACAAACTTCTGCAGTTCCTCGCCCCGGCGGCGGTACTCCGCTGCCGGCCAGGTGTTGGGGTTATAGTACAGCACCGTGATCTCAAAATACCGGCACAGCTGCTCCAGCACGGCACTGGAGCAGGGGCCGCAGCAGGCATGGAGCAAAAGGCGCGGGCGGGTATCGCCCAGGCCCTTGAGCACGGTATCCATCTGCTGGGCGTAGTTGCGTTGTGTTGCCATTGATATCATCCTTTGCTATAATGGTCTTGCCTACATTATAGCATATTTTACGATGAAATACAGGAGGTTGTCCCATGACCGAGGAAAAGATCGCCCGCATCAACGCGCTGGCAAAAAAGAGCAAGACCACCGGCCTGACCGAAGCCGAAAAAGCCGAGCAGCAGGCCCTGCGCCAGGAGTATCTGAAAGACATCAAAGCCAGCCTGCGCAGCCAGCTGGAGCATACGTCCATCCAGGAGCCGGACGGCACCATCCATAAGGTGACCCGCCGCACCGAGCTGCCCAAAGAGCGCAGCTGAGGGCGGGGCGATCTTCAGAAATCGATTTCCGTGATTTCTGGGGCGCCCCCCTTTTTTTGCGCGGCAGACTGTGCTATACTATAATTGTATTGGTGCGCGCCTGGCAGGTGCGGGCCGGTGCGTTTACCCAAGGTAGCGTATCCCGGGCAAGGTGCACGGAAAAGGCTGTCTTTTGAAAAAAGGATAAAGAGGTCATTTATTATGCTTACTGCAATTACGGGTATCAACTGGGGCGATGA
>CAKTFD010000100.1 GCA_934553285.1 uncultured Faecalibacterium sp.
GACCACGGCCGTCAGCTGTGGGAGGAAGGCCCCGGCGTCTGCCGCCCCGGCTATGGCAAGTATGACCGTGCTCTGGGTGTCCAGTATATGCTGGGTGTCTGGGATCTGCTGGATCGTCTGGATGAAGAAAAGAAGGGCTGAGTATTATGAAGCTGTCTGATATCAAAAACGGCAATCTGTCCGCCGAGTGGGCAGAAAAGGGCTACGAGCTGCCCAAGTTCGATATCGAGGCCGTCAAGGCCAAGACCCACGCCGAGCCTACCTGGGTGCACTTTGGTGCCGGCAATATCTTCCGCGCTTTCCCGGCTGCCGTGCTGAACGATGCCCTGAACAGCGGCAAGTACGACCGCGGCGTCATCGTGGCCGAGAGCTTTGACTACGAGATCATTGATAAGGCTTACCAGCCCTACGATAACCTGAGCCTGCTGGTCTGCCTGAAATCCACCGGCGAGATCGAGAAGAAGGTCATCGCTTCCGTTACCGAGAGCCTGAAAGCAGACTACTCCTTCGGTGCCGACTGGGCGCGTCTGGTCGAGATCTTCCAGAACCCCAGCCTGCAGATGATCTCCTTCACCATCACCGAGAAGGGCTACGGCGTTGCACCCGCTGACCTGGAGCGCGGCCTGACCCCCGTGCTGGCCATGGGCAAGGTCACCGCGCTGCTGTACGAGCGCTTCAAGGCCGGCGCACTGCCCCTGACCGTGCAGAGCATGGATAACTGCTCTCACAACGGCGATAAGGTCAAGACCGCTGTCCACGCCTACGCTTCCAAGTGGGTGGAGCAGGGCCTGGTGCCCGCCGAGTTCCTGGCATACGTGCAGGACGAGAGCAAGGTCACCTTCCCCTGGAGCATGATCGATAAGATCACCCCGCGCCCGGACGCAAAGGTGCAGGAGATGCTGGCAAAGGACGGCTTTGAGGATAACTACACCATCGTTACCGAGAAGCACACCTTCACCGCTCCCTTCGTCAACGCCGAGGAGACCCAGTACCTGTGCATCGAGGATCATTACACCAATGGCCGTCCTCCGCTGGAGCTGGGCGGTGTGCTGTACTGCGACCGCGAAACCGTGGACAAGATCGAGAAGATGAAGGTCTGCACCTGCCTGAACCCCCTGCACACTGCCATGTCCATCTATGGCTGCATGCTGGGCTACACCCTCATCTCTGCCGAGATGGCAGACGAGGATCTGCGCTCCTTCATCCAGAAGATCGGCTACATCGAGGCGATGCCGGTGGTCGTTGATCCCGGCGTGCTGAACCCCTACGAGTTCATCGGCGCTGTTATCAACCGCCGTCTGCCCAACCCCTTCATGCCTGATGCACCCCAGCGTATCGCTACCGATACCTCTCAGAAGCTGGCCATCCGCTTCGGCGAGACCATCAAGGCTTACGCAGAGCGCGGTCTGGACAAGTCCAACCTCGTGCTGATCCCGCTGGTGCTGGCAGGCTATGCCCGCTACCTGAAGGGCATCGATGACAACGGCCAGCCCTTCGAGATCTCTCCCGATCCGCTGCTGGCTGAGCTGCAGGCCATCGTGGCTCCGCTGGAAGTCAAGGAAGGCGAGCAGGATTTCAGCTGCCTGAAAGCGCTGTACAGCCGCGCCGATGTGTTTGGTGTGGATCTGTACGCCGTTGGTCTGGGCGAAAAGATCGAGGGCATGGTCAAGGAGCTGTACGCCGGTAACGGCGCAGTGCGCAAGACCCTGCACAAGTACACCCTCGCCCGCTAAAACTTATAGCAGTTTGCGTTTTTAATGCACAAGCAACATCCGCAAACTGCATATCGCAAATATGCCGTTTTGATAGGCACTATTTTTGAAAATTGCGATAATAACGCTATTTCCGTGACCCACGCTGTGCTTTTGCTTTGCCACAGCGTGGGTTTTTGTTGTATGGAGAACAAAGAACGGAAGGGCCGCAGCAGTTTCCGTCTGCGGCCCTTCTCTGTGAAAAACAGAATACCGGAGCGTCCGCAGACACTCCGGTATTCTGAGATAGCGATAAATTTCTTGGCCTTATTTCCGGCAGTCGTGCAGGCTGGCGGCAGGCAGGGCGCTGCCCAGCAGACTCCAGGCGGTATCCATGCTCTCGTTCAGCAGGTAGGCCTGGTTCTGCTGGACGTAAATGTAGATGGCGCGCTCGGTGCGGTAGGCGCAGTACACGGTGTTCCAGGAATACTGATTGGTGGGGTCGGCCCTGTTCTGCTCACCAGCCATCCAGACCGACAAGCCGGTGGCATCCAGCTCCAACCGGTAGAAGGGGCGGGGCAGGCTCAGCTTTTTGATCTGCTTGGACAGATTGCTGAAAAAGGTGCCGAAATAGACCGCAGGCAGACCAATGGCTATGATGGTCAGCACGGCAGACAGCAGCCCTGCACCGTCCCGTCTGCCGATCTGGCTCATGCAGATGCCGGCACATACCAGCAGGATGGCGGTGAACACCACCGGACGCTGCCAGCCTTTGTGATGATGCAGCAGATCGAACGCTGCAAAATCGCGGAAACTTTTTTCGTCCATCTGGACGGATACACAAACAGTCTGAGTCATATACGCACCCTCCCTTTCTGGGCATAGTACCACATTCTCGGGCAAGAAGCAAGTAAAACATGCGCAAAAAGGTGTATTTGGCTTGCCAAGCGTCTGCAAAGCGTGGTAAAATAAACTATTGTTACATAGAACAGGAGGGGCAGACCGGCATGGAAAAGCGGAACTGGAGGCGCGGCGCTACCTTAAAGCAGCGCATGGGACTGTGCCTGGCAGCGTTTTTTGCGGCATTTGTGTTGCAGCTCGTGCTCAACGGCTATCAGGCGCGGGCAGTGCAGCAGGTACAGGATGACCAGATGGGCGCCTTTAACGCCATCAGCCGGTTTCAGGGCGGTGTGGAAAGCTCCATCGGCATCCTGGACGGCTACCGTTGGGAAAACGGCGAGACCGAAGAGATGCTGGAAAAGCTCCGGACAGCCTGCTCTACCTGCAACGCCTGGCTGTGGCGCATCCGGTCAGATCTGGACGGGCTGCAGAATGTCAGCGATGAGCAGTGGGTGCTTTACGGTGCGGTGGAGACTACCTACGGCAGCTACAGCACCCTGCTGGAGGAGTTGGAAGCCTATCTGTGCGCCGGGCAGGATGCCGAGGCCTCCCAGCTGTACTACAGCAAGGTAGCGCTTTGCGGCGATTACCTGAGCCAGTACACCCTGCAGCTGCTGGAGACCGCGATCCTGGACGCGCAGACGACCTATACCGAGATCTCGGAGCTGGGCGAGCGCATTGCCATGCTGCAGACTGTGGTGGTGGCGCTGTGCGTGGCGCTGGGCTGCACCTCCGGTATCATGGTGATGCGGCTGATGACCCCCGTATCCCAGATGATCGAGGCTTCCCGTGCTATCAGCCGCAGCGAGTTTGATGCCCCGGATATCCCGCTGCCCAAGCAGCCGGAGATGGGGCAGCTGGCGGATTCCTTTAACCGGATGAAGCACTCCATGGCGGAGCAGGTGAACACCCTGCAGGAGAAAAACGAGATCGAGCGGGAGCTGCACCGCCAAAAGACCGAGGCGCTGGAACTGCAGAACCGCATGGAGCGCAGCCGGCTGCAGCAGCTGCGCAGCCAGATCGACCCGCATTTCCTGTTCAACACCCTCAACGTCATCCAGCAGATGGCGGGCACGGAGGCAGCTTACCGTACGCAGGCGCTCATCATGGCGCTTTCCCACCTGCTGCGCTACAGCCTGATGAGCAACGATGAGCAGGTGCCCCTCTCCCGTGAGGTGCGGGTTGTGGACGAGTATTACTCCATCTACCATGTGCGCTTTGGCGAGCGGGTGCAGATGCAATGGGCGTTCTCGGACTCGCTGGATCTTACCGAGACCATGGTGCCTTCCTTTATCCTGCAGCCTATCGTGGAAAACGCCTTCAAACATGGCATCTGCCCCAAGGAAGAGGGCGGTGTGGTGCGCATCCGCATGGTGCCCCTGCGGGAAAAAGGTCTGCTGTGTATCCGCGTGCTGGATAATGGCGTGGGCATCGGGCCGGAACAGCTGCAGCAGCTGCGTACAGCGCTGGAGCAGCCCGCACCCCGCTGGGAACATATCGGTATCTATAATGTGGCCGCCCGCCTGCGGCTGCTGGATGCGCGCTGCCGCGTGGTGGTGCGCTCCCGCCCGGGGCAGGGCACTGCGGTGATCCTGTATCTGCCGCTGGTGGAAAATGAGGAGGAGTTTGAAGAATGATTCGCCTGTTGATCGCGGATGATGAAAAAATGGAACGGGAAGCACTGGCGGATATCGTGATGCGCCGGTTTGAACACGAAGTAACGGTGGAAATGGCGGAAAACGGGCGCAAGGCAGCCGATACGGCGGTGCTTTGGGAGGCCGACCTGATCCTGATGGATATCGAGATGCCGGGTATGAACGGCTTGGATGCTGCCCGTGCGGTGCTGGAGCAGCGCCCGGAGTGCAAGGTCATCTTTATCACGGCGTACAGCCTGTTCCAGTACGCCCATGAGGCAGTGCATCTGGGTGCCTGCGACTATCTGCTCAAGCCGGTGGATCCGGACGAGACCGAGGCGGCCATCCGCCGCGCCATCCGGCAGATCGAAGCGGGCCGCCGCCTGGCCGAGATGGCTGCGGTGGAGCCGGAAGCCGCCGAACCGGAGGAACAGGCCGAAGAAGGGGAGAGCGACCGCAACGCACTGGTCATGGACCATGTGCGCAAATATATGGAGGATAACTACATGGCCGACCTCTCGCTGGACAGCGTGAGCGAGATCCTGCACATCAGCCCGGCCTACCTTTCGGCACAGTTCAAAAAATACCAGAAGATGAACTTTCTGGATTGCCTGACCGAGCTGCGCATCAACGCCGCCAAGGAGCTGCTTACCGACCCCTTCCGCTCTGCGGCAGAGGTGGCCTCCATGGTAGGGTATGAGGATGCCAACTATTTTGCCCGCGCCTTTAAAAAGCGCACCGGCATGACCCCCACCCAGTACCGGAAGGAAGCGGCAAGGGCGGCCCGGGAGGCGCAGCTGTGACCCGCCGCCAGCTGCTGTCCCTGCTGGCAGCAGCGCCGATGCTGGCGGCATCCGGCTGCAGGGCAGAACCGGCAGCCTCTGCGCAGGAGCGGCCGCTGATCCTGCGCTACGCCGAAAACCAGCCGGAGGATTACCCTACCAGCAAGGCAGCCCGGGCATTTGCAGAGCTTGTGGCGCAGCGCACCGACGGCCGGGTAAAGATCCTGGTCTACAGCGGGGCAGAGCTGGGCGCGGAGCAGAGCGTTATCCAGCAGATGCAGTTCGGCGGGGTGGATTTTTCCCGCGTGTCCCTGAGCCAGCTGGCAGAGTACGAGCCGGAGCTTAGCGTGCTGCAGCTGCCCTACCTGTACAGCGATGCCGAACAGATGTGGCGGGTGCTGGATGGCGGGATCGGGGACGAGTTTCTGGCCATACTCAACGGGATGGATCTGGTGGGGCTGTCCTGGTTCGATGCCGGTGTGCGCAGCTTTTATACCCGGGAAAAGGTGTCCGGCCTGGACGATCTGCAGGGGCTGACCCTCCGGGTACAGGAGTCCGACATGATGAGCGCCATGATCACGGCGCTGGGCGCAAAGCCGGCACAGGTGGTGTACAGCAAGGTGTATGCCGCCCTGCACAATGCCGAGATCGATGGGGCAGAGAACAACTGGCCCAGTTACGAGGTCATGGGGCACTACGAGGTGGCGCCATTTTTCCTCAAGGATGAGCACACCCGCGTGCCGGAGGTGCAGCTGGCCAGCCCGGCGGTGATGGAAAAGCTCGCCGCACTGGACGAGCGTTTTCCGGATGTCATCCGTGCCTGTGCCCGGGAGAGCGCGCTTGAGGAGCGCAGGCTCTGGGCACGGCGGGAGGCCCGGGCGGAGCAGAACATGCGGGAACGCGGGATCTGCGTTACCGAGCTGACCGAGGCGGAAAAAGCCCGCTTCCGCGCAGCGGTGCAGCCGCTGTACGATGGGTTTGCGGCGCAGAAGGATCTGATCGACCGGATACAGGAAACATAAAGGCAGCAGTGCCCCGGAGGATAGGCTTAAAGGCCGTCTGCCGGGGCACTGTTTTACCTAAAATACAGGATTGTATCCATCTGATAAGCAGTATTGCACAAACAAAATATAAAGAGCTTGTGCAAATTAACAATAATAATCTTGACATTCTTTCAAAAAACAGGACATTTTTTGAAAGCCCTTGTTTCGTTTCAAAAAATTTGCTAAAGTGTGTACAGTCAATGAACGAAAGCTCCGGCACCTGTGCAGACCGGAGAAGTTCAAAAAAATGATACAAGTCTGAAGGAGGACGATTCCCATGAAAAAGATCTCTCGTCGCAGCTTTCTGGCTGTTGCCGGTGCAGCTACTGCTACCGTTGCTCTGACCGCCTGCGGTGGTGACAGCAAATCCACCTCTACCGCTGCTTCCACTGCTTCTGCAGCTTCTACCGCAGCAGGTGATGCTGCCGCTGCAGCCAACGATCCCAAGGTGACCCTGGTCTACGCCGAGGTCAACCCTCTGGATACCATTGTTGGCCAGACCGGCTCTCACTTCAAGGAGAAGGTCGAGGAGCTGTCCGGCGGTTCTGTCGTTGTTGATGTGCAGGCTTCCGGCGTTCTGGGTTCCGAGAATGACGTTCTGGATGCTATCCTGGGCGGCTCCACTTCCATCGATATCAGCCGTATCTCCGCTTTCGCACTGACCAGCTACGGCTGCAACAAGTCGAAGCTCCTGTCCATCCCCTTCACCTTCAACAACCGCGCTCACTTCTGGAACTTTGCAGGCAGCGATCTGGCTCCTGAGTTCCTGAACGAGCCTCAGGAACTGGGCCTGCCCGTTCGCGGCATCTTCTACGGCGAGGAGGGCTTCCGCCACTTCTTCACCGTCAAGCCCGTTGCTACTATTGCCGACCTGAAGGGCATGAAGCTGCGTGTGTCCAACGACCCCGTTATGAACGGCATGGTCGAGGGCCTGGGCGCTAACCCCACCGTTGTTGCGTTCGGCGAGCTGTACAGCGCACTGCAGACCGGCGTTGTGGATGGTGCTGAGCAGCCCATCGCAAACTACAAGTCCAACGCCTTCCCCGAGGTTGCCAACAACCTGATCCTGGACGGCCACACCCTGGGCGCTATCCAGGCTGTCATCACCGACAACGCATGGGGCAAGCTGACCGCTAACCAGCAGGCTGCTGTCATGGCTGCTGCTGCCGACACCCAGAAGTTCAACGCTGATCTGTCCGAGACTGCTGAGAACAAGGTTCTGGACGAGCTGCGTGCTTCCGGCTGCAATGTTGTGGATGTGGACGACAAGACTCCCTGGCAGGAAGCCTGCGCCAAGGTCATCAAGGACAACACCTCTGATCAGGCTGAGCTGTACCAGAAGCTGCTGGACATGAAGGCATAATCTGGCTTTCCATCCAATCAAAGTAGTACATTGCCCGGCGGAGGCCCACGGGAATACGCCCGCAGGCCCCGCCGGGTTTTTATTATGGAGGAATATCTATGCCGAAAATCTTTACCACACTGGATAAGGTCAAACCGGCGTACGACTTTACCTACAAGGTGGTTCTGTTTATTTGCAAGATCCTGCTGATCGCAGATATCCTTATCACCACCATGTCGGTCATTGGCCGCTACGTTTCGTTCATCCCCGATCCCTCCTGGTCTGAGGAGGTCGTTCTGACCTGCATGAGCTACATGGCTGTGCTGAGTGCTGCCCTGGCCATCCGCCGCGGCGCACACATCCGCATGACCGCCTTTGATATGTACCTGCCCAAGAATGTGGTCAAGGCGCTGGACATCCTGTCCGATGTGGCCGTGATGGTTCTTGGTGTGGTCATGATGGTGGTCGGCTGGAACTATGCTACCACCCTGGGTGGCCGCGGTTTCTATGTGTCCATGCCCTGGCTGAGCCGCTTCTGGATGTACTTCCCGGTGCCGCTGGCCGGTGTTGCCATGATCATCTTCGAGAT
>CAKTFD010000101.1 GCA_934553285.1 uncultured Faecalibacterium sp.
CAGCGCGATGCTGAACAGTGCCTGCCGCTGCAGGCCGCCGGCGTAGCTCATTTCCTTGGCGATGGCGGTGGTCAGCAGGGTGACGCTGCGGAACAGGCTGTCCGGCATATTGGGGCTGTTGCCTGCCACCATCATCACGGCCATAGCCTCGCCGATGGCGCGGCCGATGCCCAGCACAACGCCTGCGGCAATGCCACTTTTGGCCGCCGGGATGCTGATCTTGAACCAGGTCTCGGTATCGGTGGCACCCAGTGCAAGGCTGCCCTGCTCATACTCCGGGGGCACGGCGTTGAGCGCCGTTACCGACACGGACACGATGCTGGGCAGGATCATGATGGACAGCACCACGATGGCGCTCAGCAGGCAGGCACCGGAGGCCTTGCCGAAGGTTTTGGCCACTGCAGGCACCAGCACCTGCATCCCCAGCAGGCCAAACACCACGCTGGGGATGCCGGACAGCAGCTCGATGGCCGTAACCACCACGGTGCGCAGCCTGGGGTCTGCAGCCTTGGAAAGAAAGACTGCCGTCAGCAGGCCGATGGGCACGCCGATGATGGTAGCACCCAGGGTGCCGTAGATACTGGACAGGATAAAGGGCAGGATGCCGAACAGCGGCTCTGCTGCGGTGGAGGCCCATTTTGTGCCAAAGAGGAATTTGAACAGGCCGATCTTGTGGATAGCCGGCACGCCGGAGACCACCATGTACACCGAGATCAGCACCACACAGCACACCGCCAGCATTCCGCACAGGAAGAACAGAAAGTTCATGATGGCTTCCAGCCAGTCGGCGGGGGTGCGGGGCAGCCGCACCCGGCGCAGATAAGAGGTTGTATTTTTCATAACGTGATCCTATAAAAAGCCGCACCGGCCCAGCCGTTGCGGGCAGGCCGGTGCGGAGATTCTGTTTCTGGATTTTTTCGGGGTTGAGCGGTCTTACTCGTTCACCGGCACAGCACCTGCGGTGCGGATGAGGTCGGCAGCGTCCTTGCTGGTGGCAAAGTCCACAAAGGCCTGTGCCTGCTCAGACAGGGTAACGCTCTTGTTGGTAACGAACACGAAGGGGCGCTGGATCTTGTAGCTGCCGTCCTTGACGGTGTCCTCGCTGCACTCCACACCCTCCACGGTGACCATGGCGACGGTGTCGCCCACAGCGGACAGAGAAGCGTAGCCGATGGCCAGGGGGTTTGCCTCCACAGCGCTGATGACAGCGCCGGTAGCGGTCAGCTCCTGGGCGTACTTGCAGCTGTCCTTCACATCCACGATGCTCTCAAAGCCATCGCGGGTGCCGGAACCGGCCTCACGGCCCACCAGAACAATCTCGCCGTCATCGCCGCCGACATCCTTCCAGTTGGTGATCTCGCCGGTGAACATCTGCTTGAGCTGCTCCACGGTCAGGTCGGCCACCTTGCTGTCCTTGTTCACGACGATGGCGATGCCGTCCAGCGCCACGGTGATGCCGTCCACAGCGGACTTCTCGTCCTCTTTCAGTGCACGGGAGGACAGGCCGATGTCCAGGGTCTTATCGGTAGCGCCGGTAATGCCTGCGCCGGAACCGGTGGGGTCATAGCTGACAGTGACGCCCGGCTCGACCTCGGCAAAGCCCTCTGTCAGGGCTGCGATGACGTTCTTCATGGAAGTGGAACCGCCGGTAGCCACATTGCCGCTCAGGGTGCCGGCTGCTTTCTCAGCAGCGGAAGAAGCGGTGGATGCAGAGGCAGCGGTAGAAGCAGCTGCGGAAGAAGCGGAATCGCCGCAGGCGGTCAGGGCAGCAGCCGCAGCAACCGCACCGCAAACGGTCAGAAACGAACGACGAGAGATCTTTTTCATGATAAATTATCCTCCAGTCAAAACCCGGGCTTCCTGCCCGGCGATGTCTTTTTGTGTTTTCCTTGGGAACGGCCTTATTCTACCGCACCGCCGCCCCTGCTGCCACCATGGATGTGCAAAAAGTGCGTAAAACTTTGTGCACATTGCCAGCCCCAATGTAAAGAACAGGTAATGCGGCGCAACGCAAAAAGCCGCCGGGCGCTCCTGTTTTCAGGAGTGCCCGGCGGCGGGATGTATTCGGTTTTATTCTACGCGGCTGGTCACGGCCTCGCCATCGTAGAAGAATACGATGGTCTTGCCCTTATACTTGATGCGCAGCTCGTAGGTGCCGTTTTGATAGGACGAGGGGATACTGTTTTCGGTTTGCAGACCGAAATCAAACCGGCTGAACTCTCGATACTGCTTTGCGCCAACCTCCAGCGGTCCGGCAATGAGCACCATCTTCTCCGGCTCACAGCCGTTCTCGGTAAAGATACCGGTGATGTCCTTCTTGGGGATAGATACAGCCTCTCCGCTCTGATTCCAGATGGCAAAGTAGGGCTTATACTGGATCTTAGTGCCCTTACCACCGGAGAAGTCTATTTTTTCGTTGGTATCGCACAGGAACATCACGCCCTCTACCTCCCGATGGGGGTGGTTCAGGTCTATGCTCGTTCCGCAGCCGGTCAAGGCCCCTGCGGCGGCCAGCGCCAGTGCACCGGCGCTCAGTTTCAGAAATGTTCTGCGATCCATCATTGCGCTGTACCTCCTGTGTCAGTCCGTTTTGCCTGCCCGGTCCTCAGAACCCCAGCAGCATGGAAAATTCGTTAGAATAGATCTTGCAGCGCAGATAGGTGGTGCGGCAGGATGCAGTCGGGTAGTAGACCACGTATACATAGTCCACTCTGGAAACACCGCTGCCGCAGGCGCAGACATCGCCCTTTACCGTTTTGTTGTGGGTGAGCACCTGCTCCTGCAGCGGAGACAGGCTCTGGCTCTCGCGGATGCGCTTCATGGTATTTTGGTTCACGGCCATCTCCGTACGGTTCGGCAGGATGATGCTGAAACTGCCTTTCTCCGGCACGACCTCGATCGGCAGTGCGCCATTATTGGTCAGGCGAACCGAGGGCACCATATAAAAGCTGCCGGTCGCGCTGTCGTACAGCGTGCCAAGGCTGTCCACACGCATCTGCATCCCCTGCAGCTCCGCGGTCTTCCCAAGGCCGACCGCTTCGCCGTAAAGATCTCCTTCACTGCAGCCGCTCAGCAGGCCGGTCATGGATACGGCCAATGCTGTTGCTGCCGAGGCTTTTAAAAACGTACGACGATCCATCTTCATAAGTCGTTCCTCCTGTTTGCTCTGTTTCAGTCGTTTGCAACCCTAACGACCTTGCCTGCTGCTGCACCGGTCGCGAAATCAAGGGTGTACTGCACGGCCTCGCTGCCGCCGGTAAGGTTCACATCCAGCAGCAGGGTCACAGCACCCGATGCCAGTGCATCGTAGACCTTTTTCTCCTTTGTGGAAAAACGCACCTCCACCGGCACGGCAACGCCCTTTACCAGGACCACCGGGCTGTATTTGTTCTCCAGCGTCAGCTCGGCACCATCCGAGGTTTTTGCCGAGAAGATGCCCATGCTGGTATTTACGCTCACGCCGTTTCCTGCCTTGAGTTTGACGGTGGTGTACAGGTAGCCGGTATCGTTGCTCGTATCGGGGCCTGCGGAACCGCCCCAGAACTTCTGGGCCTTTTTCATGTCCACATCCACGGTATATCCATACAGCTCTACGCCGCTTTCCTCGCTCTCGCTGCAGCCTGCCAGCATACCAGACAGAGAAACTGCCACCGCTGCCGCTGCCGTAGTTTTTAAAAACGTACGGCGGTCCATTTGCATTGCCATAAGATAAGCCCTCCTCGACAGTATTTATTATTTTAAGAGTACCACATTTTACCACGTTGTCAACTATCGGTATTTAACTTTCACCATTCTGTCGTTGTTTGGCAAAAGCCGGCCGCGTTCCGCCGCCCGGCAGCGCGCATAAAGCAAAAAGCACCCGCAGCGTCCGCTCCGGAAAAACCGGAAACCGCGTAAACGCCGTGGATGCTTTTTGGTTTTTCAGAACGTCTGCCGGAACAAAAGCCTCCCTCCAGCCAGAAGAAGGCGGCGGGCAGCTTGTCAGTAATCGCTGCCGTCCGGGCAGTAGAACTGCACGTACTTTTTCCACTGGGTCGCGCTGATGGTGCGGCGGTAGCAGTCGATCAGGGCATCCACCGCTGCTTCGGGCGGCAGGGAGGGGCAGCCCGGGCAGTCCAGCACCAGGATGCGGAACCAGGCATCGAACAGATGCTCGGTGTAATGGGTATCCCAGGCACCGCACCGGGCGTAAAAGCCCAGCCGCCGGATGGCCATGGCCTCGTCCTCGGCCTCTTCCGGCATCTCAGCTTCGATCAGGATCGCCTCGGCATCGGCCTCGTGTGCAGGCAGCTGCGCCAGCAGCTGCGCCCCGATGCCGTGGGCACGGTAAGCGGGCACCACTGCAAAATAATCCAGCTGGCTCACCCGGCAGCCCTCGGGCTGTACCATCAGCAGATAGGCGGCCAGGGTATCGCCGTCAAACACACCCCAGGTGTGGGCGGTGCCCTCCGCTTCGCTGTTCAGGATCATGCTCAGAGGTTTGAGTTCGGTGGGCGGGAAATCCCGGCGCATCTCCTTCAGATACACATCGGTCAGTTCAGGGCCGGTGAGCAGCCGCCAGGTAAACGCAGGTCCTTTCATACGATACGGATCCCTTTCTGGATGACAGCCTTGATATTCAGTTCCTTATCCGCCAGGATCACGTTGCCATAACGGCCTGCGGCAAGGCTGCCATAATCATTATCCACGCCAATGCTCTTGGCGGGGGTCTCGCTGGCGGCGCGGACAGCGCTTTCCAGCGGGACGTTCATCTCCTGCACGGCGCGCTTCATGCAGTCGTACAGGCAGGTGTTGCTGCCTGCAATGGTATCCGGGTGCTCGGTCAGGGTAGCGCGCGGGCCTTTGACCGTGATGGCCTGGCCGCCCAGGCTGTACTGCCCGTCCGGCAGGCCGCAGGACATGGCGCTGTCTGCGATCAGGCAGACGCGGTCGTCCCCAAAGGTGTTAAAGGTAAAGCGCACCATGGCGGGGTGGATGTGCACGTTATCGGTGATAAGCTCCACCTCGGCATCGTGCTCCATGGCCGCAATGATGGGGCCGGGGGCGCGGTGGGTGATGCCGGGCATGGCGTTGTACAGGTGGGTCATGTGGGTGGCACCGGCCTCAAAAGCCTGCACGGCGGTATCGTAATCGGTGCAGGTGTGGGCGATGGAGATGCGCACCTCGTTATGGCACTCCCGGATAAAGTCCAGGTTGCCCGGCTCCTCGGGGGCAACATCCACCAGCTTGATCAGGCCGCCTGCGCGCTTCTGCAGGCGGCGGAACATGGCGGCACCTGCGCCCTGCACGTACTCCGGGTTCTGCGCGCCCACCTTTTTGGGGCTGATGAAGGGGCCTTCCATATTGATGCCCACCAGGTCTGCACCCTTGCCGTTTTTATGGGCGGCGGCAGCATCCATCACCTTGTTCAGGATCTCCTCCGGGTAGGTCATGGTAGCAGGGCAGATGGCCAGCACGCCCTTGCTGGCCTCAAAATCGGCCAGGGTCTGGATAGCTTCCTCGGTGCCATCGCAGAAATCCTTGCCCATGGCCCCGTGGAAGTGGATATCCACAAGGCCCGGCAGGGCGTACAGCCCCTCGGCATCCAGCACCTCCTCGCCCTCTTCCGGGGCGGCAAAGGGCACGATGCGGCCATCGCGGATGACGATGGTGCCGCGCTCAAAGGTATGGCGCGGGGTATAGACCAGTGCATTTTGAAGGATCATACAAAACACCTCGTTCTTTCTTCTTTTTCACCCAGTATAACACGCCGGATGTTTTTGCAAAAGCCTTTTTGTGTAAACATTGTACCACTGTGCATAAAAAGCGGGCCGCCGGGAGGGGGCGCTTTGCACCCCGCCCCCGGCGGCCCGGATCACACCGCAAAATCAACCAGTCTTTTGCAGTTTATTCTTTTTACAGAAGCGCTGTGATCACAGCATCTTCTTCAGCTCGTCGTACACGAACTGGACCTTGGTACCGATGATGACCTGGCAGGCGTTCTTGCTGGGACGGATGACACCGGCAGCACCAGCAGCCTTGACAGCCTTTTCATCGACCTTGGCGTTATCCTTGACCTCGAAACGCAGACGGGTTGCGCAGTAACCAACGTCCTTCACGTTCTCCTTGCCGCCGATAGCAGCCAGAACAGCAGAAGCAACTTCGGTGTAGTTGTTGTTGGCCAGAACGACCTTCTTCTCAGCTTCCTCATCGTCATCCTCACGGCCGGGGGTCTTCAGGTCGTACTTGGTGATGGCGAAGTAGAACACGAAGTAGAACACCAGGAAGGCTGCGATGCCCAGAGGAATGATCATCCAGGTCTTAGCAGCTGCGGGCAGAGAAGCGGAGAACACCAGGTCGGTAGCGCCTGCGGAGAAGCAGAAGCCAGCACGGAAACCGGAGTAGTAGGTGATGACGGTGAAGATGCCGTACAGAGCAGAGTACACAACGTACAGCGGGAAGCACAGGAACATGAAGCCGAACTCGAACGGCTCGGTAACGCCGCAGACGAATGCGCAGATAGCAGCAGACAGAACCAGACCGATAGCAGCCTTCTTGTTCTTAGCGGTCTTGACCATAGCCAGAGCGGCACCGGCAATACCGAACATCATGCAGGGGAAGAAGCCGGACATGTACATACCCAGGCTCCAGCCCACATCAGCAGAGGTCTCGCCAGCCCAGAAGTGGGACAGGTCGCCCAGGCCGATGGTGTCGAACCAGAACACGTTGTTCAGAGCGTGGTGCAGGCCGGTGGGGATGAGCAGACGGTTCAGGAAGGCGTAGATGCCAGCGCCGATGCCGTCCATGCCAGCGATGCCGTTGCCGATCGCGACCAGAGCGCCGAAGATGACGGGCCAGACGAACAGCAGAACAACGGAGACCAGGATGGAGATCACGCCGGTAGCGATTGCGACAAAGCGCTTGCCGGAGAAGAATGCCAGCCAGTCAGGCAGCTGGATATCCTTGAACTTGCTGTAGCAGGCAGCGCCCACAACAGCGGCCAGAATGCCGATAAAGGAGTTGCCGGCGACCTTCTGGAAAGCGATGTAGGTAGCAGTGCCTTCTTCCAGGTGACGGACCATGCCGACCACGCCGGGGTTCAGCAGCTGCTGCATCATCAGGAAGCTGACCAGACCGGCCAGACCTGCGGTGCCATCGTTGTCAGCAAGGCCGACAGCGGCACCAATGGCGAACAGCCATGCCATGTTATCGATCAGAGCGCCGCCTGCCTTGACCAGCAGGAAGCCAACGGTGTAAGCTGCACCGGAAGTTGCAGCACCGGGCACGCCCATGACGCCCGGAGCAAGGGCATAACCGAGACCCATCAGGATGCCGCAGATCGGCAGCACAGCGACGGGAAGCATCAGAGCTTTGCCCAGTTTCTGGAGATACTTCATCATAAGACACATTCCTCCTTAAAGAATGTTTGTGTTTACAGACAGTCCCTGGTTGCAGGCTGTCCATAGTTCCGTAACAGAATAGTAACATATTTTTGCAAAAAAAGAAAGTGGTTTTCGCATTTTTCTATTAAAATGCGTCAAAAGTCCTTATTTGATGGCCATATAGTAAATATTTTTTGTTTTTTCTGCAAGGCGCCTGCTTTATGTGCTGAAAATTCTTTTCTTTTTATGTCTATTTTGCCCAAATACTTGCATCCCAGCGGGGAATCGGGTACTATACAGATAAGAAAACTTTTTTCCATCCGCGCCGGTGCAGGATGGATACAACGCAAAAGGAGAATGCCTTATGGAATGGACCGATATCCGCCTGACCGTGGCCAAGGCCGATGCCGAAAACGCCGAGGCCGTTGCCACCATGATCGCCGAGGGCGGCATCTACATCGAAGACTACAGCGACATCGAGCAGCAGGT
>CAKTFD010000102.1 GCA_934553285.1 uncultured Faecalibacterium sp.
TTATCGAAAGGATCGTTCCCCATGCGAGTTTGTTTTTATACCCTCGGCTGCAAGGTCAACCTGAACGAGACCGGCGCACTGGAGCAGCTGTTCCGTTCCCACGGCTTTACCATTGCGCAGGAAGGCGAGGCCGCAGATGTGTTCATCGTGAACAGCTGCACCGTGACCAACTTTGGCGACCAGAAGAGCCGCAAGTGGCTGCGCCGGAAAAAGCGCGAGAACCCCGGCGCCGTTACCGTACTGACCGGCTGCTATCCGCAGGCATTTCCGGAGGAAGCCGCACAGTTCCTGGAAGCTGACCTTGTGTGCGGCAACGGCGACCGCAAGGCCATCCTGGAAAATGTGCAAAAGCTGCTGGACGGCCACGAGCGCATCGTAGCCATTGCCCCGCACCAGCGCGGCGAACAGTTCGAGGAGCTGCCGGTGGAGCGGTTCGAGACCCACACCCGCGCCTTTATCAAGGTAGAGGACGGCTGCAACCGGCAGTGCGCCTACTGCGTCATCCCCCGCGCCCGCGGGCCGGTGCGCAGCCGCGCCGAGGAGAGCATTCTGGCCGAGCTGCACCAGCTGGCCGCTGCGGGCTACCGCGAGGTGGTGCTCAGCGCCATCTCCCTGCCCAGCTACGGGCTGGACACCGGCACGAACCTTGTGGAGCTGGTGGAAAAATGCGCCCAGGTGGAAGGCATCGAGCGCATCCGTCTGGGCAGCCTGGACCCCGATATGCTCACCCCGGCGTTCATCGCCCGGCTGGCGGCGGTGGAAAAGCTCTGCCCGCAGTTCCACCTGAGCCTGCAGAGCGGCTGCACCGCTACCCTGCGCCGGATGCGCCGGGTATACACCGCCGAGCAGTACGCCCAGGTAGTGGAGCAGATTCGCGCCGCCTACGGCAGCCGCCCGGTCAGCTTTACCACCGACTGCATCTGCGGCTTCCCCGGCGAGAGCCTGGCGGATTTTGAGGAGAGCTGTGCATTTTTAAAGCGCATCGGCTTTTTAAAGGTTCATGTGTTCCCCTACTCCCGCCGCAGCGGCACCCCGGCCTACGATTTTCCGGATCAGGTGCACGAGCGGGAAAAGCAGGAGCGCAGCCGCCGGATGAACGCAGTGGCCGAGCAGGTGCGCTGCACCGCGCTGGCTGCGTTTGAGGGCACCGAGGACGAGGTGCTGCTGGAAACGCCCCTGTCCGGCACCCTGTTTACCGGCTACACCCGGCTGTACATCCCGGTGGTAGTCTCTGCCCCCGGCTGCGAGAGCGGGCAGATCGTGCGGGTAAAGCTGGGCAGCTATGATGGCGAGCGGGTGCGCGCAGCACTTTGCTGAAAATTTTTCATTTTACTTGTACATTCTGTGCATCCGCATGAATACAATAAAAATTTAACGATTTTTGTGTTTTTCCCTTTTCATATGCACCGCTTTATGTTAAAATGAAGATGGATTTATCGGGTCCGGCGTGCTGTCTGCAATCAGCACGGTACCATCCGCACCCGTACAGCGCCGTTTTTCCATGCTCTGCACGCAGGGCATACGGCATCGTTTTTTGGTCGTTTCAAAGCAAGGAGAGATTGGAATGAGTTTCAGAGGAATCAATACCACGGTCATCCAGATCCGCCGCCAGGTGTTTACCGAGGTCGCCCGTATGGCTTACGCCAACGTCAAGGGCGAGCAGGCCAACCACCTGATGCGCAAGATCCCCTACACCATCATCCCCGGTGAGGAAGGCAAGCTGCGCAAGGATATCTTCCTGGAGCGCGCCATCGTTGAAGAGCGCGTGCGCCTGGCCATGGGCCTGCCCACCCGCCGCATGGACGAGCACAACAGCGTGGTCTCCGGCCTGGAGGACGCTTCCATTGCCGATAAGTATTACGATCCCCCGCTGGTGAACGTGGTCAAGTTTGCCTGCAACCGCTGCCCCGAAAAGCTGGTCAAAGTTTCTGACCTGTGCCAGGGCTGCCTTGCACATCCCTGTATGGAAGTGTGCCCCAAGAAGGCCATCACCTGGGAGAGCGGCCGTTCCATCATCGATCAGGAAAAGTGCATCAAGTGCGGCCGCTGCGCCACCGTGTGCCCCTACAACGCCATCGTCAAGACCGAGCGCCCCTGCGCTGCAGCCTGCGGCATGGGTGCCATCCACTCCGATGAGCTGGGCCGTGCCGAGATCGACTACAGCAAGTGCGTTTCCTGCGGGCAGTGCCTGGTCAACTGCCCCTTCGGCGCCATTGCCGACAAGGGCCAGATCTACCAGCTGATCCAGGGCTTCAACCGCGGCGACCGTATCTACGCACTGGTGGCTCCCGCCTTTATCAACCAGTTCCCCTCCCTGGCTTCCACCGGCAAGCTGAAAGCTGCCCTGAAAGCCGTCGGCTTCTGCGATGTGGTAGAGGTTGCCATCGGTGCCGACCTGTGCACCGTGGACGAAGCACACGACTTCCTGGAGGAAGTGCCCGAGAAGCTGGACTTCATGGCTACCTCCTGCTGCCCGGCCTGGAGCATGATGGCCAAGACCGCATTCCCCGGCCTTGCCAAGAACATCTCCATGACCATGACCCCCATGGTATTCACCGCCCGCATGATGAAGCAGGCCGACCCCGATGCACGTATGTGCTTCATCGGACCCTGCGCTGCCAAAAAGCTGGAGGCTTCCCGCCGCACCATCCGCTCTGATGTGGACTTTGTGCTGACCTTTGAAGAGCTGGCCGGCATCATCGAGGCCAAGGATCTGGATCTGGATACGCTGGAAGTGGATCCTGCCGAGATGGATCTGTGCTATGCATCCGCTGCAGGCCGTGGCTTTGCACAGTCCGGCGGCGTGGCCAAGGCCGTTGCTGATAAGATCAAGGAATGGCACCCCGATATGGATGTGAAGATCGCCTCCGCACAGGGCCTGGCCGAGTGCAAGAAGCTGCTGATGCTGGCAAAGGCCGGCAAGTACAACGGCTACCTGCTGGAAGGCATGGGCTGCCCGGGCGGCTGCATTGGCGGCGCAGGCACCATTGCCGACCCCGTGCGCACCGCTGCTGTGCTGAACAAGTACGTGAAGGATGCCGAGTTTACCGACCCCGAGCAGAGCGCCTTTATGTCCAACATCCACATGCTCAAGGACGACCCCAATTTTGAGGGCTGAGCTGTTTTGACCTGAACACCCCCAGAGGGCCGCTGCACATTGCCTGGTGCAGCGGCCCTTTCATCATACTTTCCACATTATGTGACGGTTTCGCAACATTTTTGTGAAAAACTGCCAATGTGCATTGACAAGGCCGCAGGGGCATGTTATGTTAGTATTGACAAATCGTTACAGATAGGGCATTATTTACTCTGTTTCACCATGCCGCACCTGCGGCAGGAAAGGATGAGGATCTATGACCACGACCCTGAAACGCACCGGTGCCGCCCTGCTTACCCTGCTGATGCTCTGCATGTTTACGCTGGGTGCTGCCGCCGCAGCCAATATCCCCGTGGGTGTAAAGTTCTGGAAGGAAAAGAGCGATAAGGAGTCCATGGCCAACAGCGGTATCGATTCTGACCGCGAGGCCACCCTTACCCGCCAGGCCAATGGCACCTATACCCTGACCCTACCCGTCAAACAGGTCTCCAAGCTGAACGTTACCGGCTGCCTGATCGGCCTGACCATCGGAGATGTGAGCTATACCGGCACCCTGACCGGTGATATCGCAAAAGGCAACGGCGTGCTGACCATCAAAAATCTGCCCGCCTCGGTGCTGACCGGCAGTGATGTGAACAACGCGCTGACCGTGACCTGCAATATCCAGATGGATCTGAGCCTGCTGGGCGAGATCAATACCACCGCCCGCATGTGCATCTGGGCAAAGTGACTGTACGATAACAGGAGCGCCGTTCCACCCGGGACGGCGCTCCTGTTGTTCAGCAGTCCATATGCTTTTCCACAAAGTCGGTGGCCATCCTGTCCAGCTGCATCACTGCGTTTTCGGCCCCTTTCATCACCTTGCGCACATTGCGGCGCATCTGGCGTTTGCTCTGGGTCGCCATCATGGCACCCGCTGCGCCCAGCGCTGCACCGGCAGCCATCCCGACCACCATACCTGCGGCAGAATTTTCGCGCTGTTTCATCCCGATATTCTCCTTTCCGGCCCCTGTAACAGGGCCTGCAGGGCTATTATTTCCGCAAAAGAATCCGGTATACGCTTTTTTTGTGCAGCAATTTGTGGTATACTGTTGCATGATGTTTTTATGGGCCGTTGTGCGCTGCGGCGTGCACGGTATCCTGGCAAGGAGGTCTCCCTATTTGCACAAACCCGTTGAACCAAAAAAGATCCTTTGCATCCACGATCTGTCCGGCGTGGGCCGGTGCAGCCTTGCGGTGATCCTGCCGGTATTATCGGTCATGGGGTTCCAGCCGGTGGCGCTGCCCACGGTGGTGCTCTCCACCCACACCGGCGGTTTTGGCACCCCCGCCCGGATGGACGGCAGCGCCTACGGCATGGCCGCGCTGGAGCACTACCACGCACTGGGTCTGCAGTTTGATTGTATCTATACCGGCTACCTGGGCGGTGAGGCGCAGGTAGCGCTGGCCGAAAAGGCCTTTGCTCTGTGGCCTGCCGCCCACAAGGTGGTAGACCCGGTGATGGGCGATAACGGCAAAGCCTATTCCACTGTCACCCCGGCACTGATCGAGCGTATCCGCAGCCTGTGCCGCGCAGCAGACCTGATCCTGCCCAACTACACCGAGGCGCAGCTGCTTTTGCAGCGGGAACCTGTGGCGGATGCGCTGGACGATGCCGCCGCCCAGGCGCTGGCAGATGACCTGCGCGAGCTGGCCCCCAATGCGGTGGTCACAGGCCTGCCAATGGGTAAGTACATCGGCTGTGCCGGCACCGGTGCCGACCGCTTCGTCATCAAAAAGCTGCATATCAGCCGCAGTTTTCCCGGCACCGGCGATCTGTACGGTGCCGTGCTGATCGGCTCGCTGCTACAGGGCAATGCCCTCAGCGCCGCTGCCGACAATGCGGCGGAGTTCGTATCGCTGGCCATCCAGGGCACCCCGTATGAACAGGATACCCGCTTTGGTGTATGGTTCGAGCCGCTGCTCCCCCGCCTGTGCCCCCTGCGGGAGGAACCGGAGGGCATACTATGAGCAAACCGACCCTGAACATCGTTCTGGTGGAGCCGCGCATCCCCCAGAACACCGGCAACGTGGCGCGCACCTGCGCCTGCACTGCCTGCCGGCTGCATCTGGTAGGCCCCATGGGCTTTGCCATCGATGATAAAAAGCTCAAGCACGCCGGGCTGGACTACTGGCACTACCTGGATATCACCTATTACGATGGCCTAGCAGACTTTTTTGCCCGCAACAACGGCCCGTATTACTACTTTACCACCAAGGCACCCCAGCGCTACACCGATGTGCAGTACCCGGACGGTGCCTATCTGGTATTTGGCCGGGAAGATGCCGGCCTGCCGGAAGCACTGCTTTCCGCCAACCAGGAGCACTGCATCCGGATGCCCATGCGGGATACCTGCCGCAGCCTGAATCTTTCCAACAGCGTGGCGGTGGGCGTGTACGAAGTGCTGCGGCAGTGGGATTTTCCGGAACTGCTGGACCACGGCCACCTACGAGACTATGAATGGAAATGAGGGACATTATGAGCAAGATCGCCATCCTGACCGATTCTTCCTGCGACATCCCGCAGGAGCTTGCCGAAAAGTACGGCATTGACATTATGAGTTTCCACATCCTGCTGGATGATGTGGATTATATTGAGCGGGAAAGCTGCACCAACACTGAGTTTTACGATAAGATGCGCACTGCCAAAGGCATCCCGTCCACTGCAGCCATCACCCCCCTCCAGTTCTGTGAAAAATACTGCCAGTATGTGGACGAGGGCTACACCGATGTGATCCATGTGACCATCAACAAGACTGCTTCCTCCACCTACAACAACGCCCTGATGGCGCAGAGCATGCTGCGGGAGGAGCGCCCCGAGCACCATCTGAACATCCATCTGCTGGACCCGCACACCTATTCCATGGTGTTTGGCTGGTACCTGTGCGAGATGGCCCGTAAGCTGCAGAACGGCGCAGAGATCCGCCATGTGATCCAGGAGTTCAACAAGCAGATGAACTGCATGGAGATCGTGCTTGGCCCCTACAGCCTGAAGCAGATGAAAAAGAGCGGCCGCATCTCCGCCGCCGCTGCCGTAATGGGCGAGATGATGGGCATCCGCCCCATCATCACCCTGATCGATGGCAAGACCCGCGTAGATGCCAAGGTGCGCGGCGACGACAAGGTAGTGCCTGCCATGGTGGATCTGTGCCAGAAGCGCGCCGGGGATGTGGAGGATTTTGAGTATATGATCGGCCACACCAACATCCCGCAGGCTGCTGATCTGGAAAAGGCCTGCCGCAAGGCTTTTGGCAAGCCGCCGCTGTTCGTGTTTGAGCTGGGCGGTGTCGTTTCTGCCAACACCGGCCCCGACACGATCGCGCTGGTGTATACCGGCCACCCCAGAGGGTAAACCTGATCTGAAATTCCGGGATAGCGGAGTGCCTGCGGGCACTCTGCTATCCCTTTTTGCGTCCTTTTTCCGTAAACAGCCCAGCGTAGCGCAGCGGGCGAGCCGAATCGGCCGATTCCCATTGCATTCCGTCCGATTTTATGCTATACTCCCTTCTGCTGTGTTTTTTTGCGCAGTATCCTTAAAGAGCAACTTAGGATTTTAGGCTCCCCGGTGCTACTCGAGCAGCGCCGGGCCAAACCCACAGGAGCTGGCGGTTCCTGTGCGGTCAAAATCAAACCGCTGGAGTATTATCATGAATCAGAATCCTTCCGTCCGTAAACTGGTGCACTGCGGCATGGTGGCAGCCATCTATGTGGTGCTGTGCCTGGCGCTGCAGCCGCTCTCCTATGGTGCCGTACAGGTGCGTGTAGCCGAGGCCCTGTGCCTGCTGCCCGTGTTTGGTGCCGAGTACATCGTGGGTGTTGTGCTGGGCTGCTTCCTGGCAAACCTCCTGGGTTCCACCATCGTGGATGTGATCTTTGGCACCCTGGCCACCCTGCTGGCCTGCCTGGTCACCTACAAGCTGCGCCACCTGCGCTTTAAGGGGCTGGCCATTGCCGCAAGCCTGCCGCCGGTGCTGTTCAACGCTGTGATCATCGGCATCGAGATCGCCGTGATGTTCCCAGACCCCTCGTCCAGTGCCCCCATCTGGCTGGCCTGCATCACCAACGGCATCTCGGTGGGCATCGGCGAGCTGCTCAGCTGCACGGTGCTGGGCGTTGTGCTGGTAAAGCTGATCGAGAGCAACGCCGCACTGCGCAAGATCTTTGGGGCGGAATAACATAAGGAGGTTCCCATGCAGCCAAACGGTATGATCTTCTGGGACTGGAACGGCACCCTGATGGACGATGTGGACTTTACCCACGGATGCCTGAACTGGATGCTGGAGACCCATGGTTACCCGCAGCGGTACGACCTGGCTGCATACCGGGAGCTGTTCGGCTTCCCCATCGAGGCCTACTACCGCCGCGCAGGGTTCGACTTTGCGCGGCATCCCTACCCGGAGCTGGCTGCGCGCTTTATGGCGCACTACAACGCCGGTGTGGCCTCCTGCCCGGTAACGGCACATGCCGCTGATACGCTGGCAGCGCTGGCCCGCCGGGGCTGGCAGCAGGCTGTCCTTTCCGCCTCCCGCCGCGATTACCTGATCGAGCAGGTATCCACCCGGGGTCTGCAGGGCTTTTTTACCGAGTTGCTCGGCCTTGCGGACATTTACGGCGTAAGCAAGGTACAGCTTGGCACCGACTATCTGCGCCGCACCGGCATCGACCCGGC
>CAKTFD010000103.1 GCA_934553285.1 uncultured Faecalibacterium sp.
TGTTATCGATGGCGGTCATCTGCAGCACATCGGTCAGCGGGGTCCAGCCGCCGTACTGGTGCAGGTCGCTGGTGATGCTGGTCACGTTCAGCGCCTGACCATTGGGGGTCACGCCCTCGGTCAGCGGCGTGCTGGCCTTGGGCAGGCTGTCGTACTTGCGGAACTCGATGGTCTTGCCGCCGTTCTGGGGCACCGGGTAGTAATCCGCAAACTGGTCGTGCACAAGGCGCGGCTCGGCCTGGTCGATCAGGCGCTTTTCATAAAAGGTCTTCATCTCCGCCGACATGGTGGCGGTAGTGTTGGTCTGCGCATCCGCAAACAACTGGATGTTAAACTTCATCATGGTCATTTCCTTTCTCCTGTCGGGTCATAATTCGATCTGGGCACCGTGCAGCACACGGCGCTCCAGCGCTTCCCGCTGGGCACGGGTCATGGCGGCTACGTCCGGCCTTACGGCGGCGGCCGCACCGGGGCGCAGGCCGTTTTCCAGCGGGCGGGCTGCCCGCTGCTGCATCCGCTCCACCACGCCCTGCTCCACGGTCTGTGCCGTGGTGCGCAGCGCATCGTCGTAATGGGTCAGCCGGTAAGCATCCTGCACCCGCATCCCGGGCAGCTGCATCAGGCGGCGCATCTCCGGGTGCTGCAGCTCGGCCCGCAGGTCAAAGCCGGGCTGGCTGCGGCGCAGTGCCGCTTCCTCTGCCGCCCAGCGGGCGTGCAGGCTGCGCACCGTATCCTGTGCCATCCGGGGCAGGCCCGGCAGCGCCGGGTGCACCGGCAGCCGGGGCGCTTCTTCCGGCTCCGGAGCCTGCGCTGCTGCAGGCTGCGCCTCGGCAGCGGGAGGCTCTGCACGCAGGGTACCGGCGGCGGCCGCCTGCCGGGCCTGTTCCTGGCTCAGCGCCGGGGCCGGGGCAGCTGCACCCTCCTCTGCGGCAAACAGCTGCAGGTCCATCATGCTCTGCATCCCGCTGCGGCTCACATCCGCAAAGCGCAGGTTGTCCGGGTAGCGCTCGGCCAGCAGGGCAAAGCCCGCCTTGGCCAGCTCAAAAGCGCCCTGCACCCACGGCTCCACCGGGGCATCCGCCGCCACCGCCAGACGCGGCCCGTCCGGCTCGTCCCAGGCATCGCTGCGGGCGCTCTCTTCCCCTGCCAGCAGGTACACCAGCGCCTGCATCAGGGTACTTGCGCCTGCACACACGATGTCCTGCCCGGCAGGTGCATAGCCCGCGTGTCCGGCGGCTTCCAGCCGCAGGCTCAGGCCCTTGGGGCCGTCCAGCTCACTGTAGCATACCTTTATCATCTCACTTCACCTCCTTTCCGTTCCAGTTCATGGCGCGGGCGGCAGCCGCCACCGGCAGCTGCCCCAGCAGGCTGGCGGCATCCTGCCCGCTTTGAGGCGCGCTGCCCGGCCGGAAAGCCCCGCTCACGCTGCGGGTCAGCCCGCCGGAAGCGTTCTGCCCACCGGTCTGCATCTCGATGATGGCCGCCATCTTTACCATCTGATCCTGCAGCTGCACCAGCTGCCGCGCCAGGGTGCCGTTCTGCCGCACCCGCTCCCGCACCTTTTCCACGCCCTCAAAATCCATCATATCCAGCGCGGCCAGTGCAGCATCGGCATTGGCCGGGTCAAAAAAGCCCAGCCTGTAGCACTCCTTGGCGGTCTCGTTCTGGGAAAGGCGGCTGAACGTGCTCTTTTTTGCGGCGCTTACCACGATATCAAAGATGGGTTCCCGGCTGCCCAGTTCCACCCCGCCTACGGCAGGCACAGGCCGGGCGCGCAGCCCCTGCGCGGAAAAAGGCACAAACGCGCTCTCCCCGTTCTGCCCCACGATACGGAACACCCGCTGCTCATCGTAGAACTGCCGCATCAGCTCAATGATCAGGTAGCACTGCCTTGCAAAGGCGCGGTAGGCGCTTTTGAGCATATCCCGGCTCAGCTTACTGCCTGCCTCCTGCAATGCGGCGATGGCGCTGGCAGCGGTCACGCCGCCGCTGGTGCCGCCCTGGGTCATATCGCGGTTGCCGCTGATCTCCTTCAGCTCCTCGATGCGGCTGTTGCGGTAGCTCAGGCTGTTGCCCTGCAGGCCCGCCGTCTGTAGCGGGCGGAAGGTATCCTCGTTCAGGCGGCCCACCACATGCACGATATCCCGGCTCAGGTCGGCCAGTTCTTCCTCGTTCACCCCGGCAGTATCGCTGAGCACATACCGCTGGCGGGAGGCCAGCAGCACGTTCTCGTCCATAGCGTGGTTCATCTTATCGATGGCGTTCTGGCAGTCCTTCATCACATCGATATACCCGAACCCGGCGGGCGAGTCCTCCTCCACGAACAGTGGGTCGAACACAAAGGGGTACTGCCCGTGGTCGTACAGGCCGCGCCCGGCCAGCGCCGGGTCGTTCTGGCTGGCATACAGCACCACCCCGTTGCAGAACTTGCAGTAGTGCAGCCGCAGCCGGCCGCCCTCGTCCGGGCGCTTATAGTACCAGTCCACCACCACGCTCTTGTTGGCGGTGGATGCGGCATCCTCGTGGATGTAGCGGGGCACATCCACCACAGCGGCGGTGTGCCCTGCCAGCTGAGGGTACTGCGCGGTGAGCCGGGCGGTATCCTCCAGGCTCAGGTGGAACAGATCCGGCGAGTCCTGGATATCCTGCACGCCCGGCTCCCAGTAGAGCATCAGCAGGTTGACGCTGCGCACCGCGATATCCCCCAGGCCGCCCCGCGCCGCCGGGTCCCAGAAGATGCCGGTAACGCCGGTGCCCTGCTTGAGCTTGCGCCACCAGACATCGCTGTACACCTGCTCGTAATCGGCCTGTTCCAACACCACCGGCAGCACGCTGGAAAGCGCCTGCGCCGTGGCCTGGTCGTCCGCAGCGCGGGGCAGCACATTCGGCTCCGGGTAGTTGTCCATGGCATCGGCGTGTTTGTTGGCGATGCTGTTGAACAGCCAGCCGCTGGAGGGCTGCGCCTTGCCGGGCATCAGCGGGTCGCGGTAATTTTTCCAGTGCCCCATGCGGAACCACAGCTCGTTGTCGATCAGCCGCTGGTCCAGCGCCGCCTTGCCCGCCTTATAGCGCTGCAGCGTCTGCTGGGCTGCAGCCACCTGTGCCGCGCCGATGGGCAGGGTATCTGCTCGTGTATCTTCCATAGTTCTTTCCTTTCTATCCTGTTTTTTGTCCGCAGATGCACCCTAGATACGGTAGAACCGCGCCTGCCGGTGCAGCTCCAAGGGGTCGTCCCGCAGGGGCGGCACCGCCGTGCTTTCCGGCGGGCTGATGGGATGTTCCATCAGCACATAGCGGCATTCGTCGTAGATATGATCCTCCTGCCGGGTGTCGATATCCTCCACATTGCTCTCGTCGTACACAAGGTTCGGCAGGGTGCGGATAAAGTGCTTGCAGCTGCTGAACACCTGCAGCATCGGCCTGCCATCCGGCGCAAACCGCAGCCGGTAGTGGAACTGCATCTTGCCTGCCAGCCGGGTATGATCCCCGGGCTGCCAGCGCAGAAAATGCGGGCTGCGCTCCATCATGGATGCAATGCTCTCGCCCCGGCTCTCGTCAAAAATGGCGGGGTCTGCCACCCCGTGGATCACCCTGCCCCGCAGCAAAGGGTCGTTCTGCTCGATCTCCCGGATGCGCTTTGCCTGCTCCACCGGGTCGATGCGCAGCCCCTCGTTGGGGCGGCCGGTGCAGCCATACAGCTCCCGGATGCGGTACAGCCGCCCCTCCTCATCCGCCGCATACCACCCCACCGAAAACGGCTTGGAAAAGCCGAAGTCGTACCCGCGCCAGATGGGCCAGTGTTTCGGGATGGCAAAAGGCGCAATGACATGGGTCCAGCGCTGATCCTGATAGTGTGCCGGATCGTTGCGCCACTCGGTGAACACCTGGCCGGAAAAACTATCCCAGCTGCCGTAGAGCAGCGCCTGCTTTTCCGCCTCCGGCAAACTGGCCAGGCTGGCCAGATAGCCGGGGTCGTTGCGCAGCAGCGCAGGGTTATCGAACACGCTGGACGGGATGAACACCCTTGCCCGCTCCATCTGCTGCTGGGTACCGTCCGGCAGGCGCACCATCACCGTTTCCACGATGGGGGTGCCGGGCGGGGCAGGTGTGATGAACCGCGCCTTGACCCAGCCATGACCGATGCCGCCGGGGTTGGTGGTGGCGCGCATGTATACCCGGGTGCCCGGCCCGGTGGGGCGGTTGCGGCTCATCATATAGCTGTACTCCTCCCACTCAAAGTGGGTCAGCTCGTCAAAGCCGATAAAATCGTAGGCTTTGCCCTGGTAATTGGTGCGGTCCTTGGTGTACTGCATGGAGCCGAACCAGATCTTTGCCCCGCTGGGAAAGATCCATACATGGGAGGTGGCATTGTACTGCGCCTCCGGAAAGGCGCGGCGGTAGTACATCTGGCTTTTATCCACCAGGTCGGAAAGCTGCGGGTAGGTCTTGCGCAGGATCAGCGCCCGGTAATGGGGGATATGCACCTGCCGCAGTGCCTCGATAAGCAGCGCATCGCTTTTGCCGCCGCCCGCCGCGCCGCCGTACAGCGCTTCCGGCTCCGGCCTGCGCATAAATTCCAGCTGGCGGGGCTGCGGCCGCCATACGATGACAGCCCGTTCCGTTTTGTTCATCCTTCCTCCTCCACCGGCGGCAGCAGCACCACGCCGCACTCCATGCTTTCCAGTTCCGTGCCCTGGTCGTTCAGGGTCCTGACCACGCCTGCCAGATCCTTGAGCACCGCAGTTGCCTCCTTTAATCCCTTCATCATCCCCGGATCCGGGGCGTTTTCCCTGCGGGCGGCCCGCTGCCGCTCGTTCAGCTCTTTCACCTCCTGTGCCAGCAGGGTGCTCAGGGTATCCGCAGCGCGGTTCAGGCTTTTCAGCCCGGCAGCCTGTCTGGTCTGCCCCATAGTGTTTTTACCTCCTTTCGTCCGGTCCTCCCGGGCTTCTGTACAAAGGATACCATCCCGCCGCCCCGGCAGACAGTGTGCACTTTTGCAGGGCCTTTCTGTATTTTTTATCTTTTATCATCCAGTTTGTATATTGTCAAATTTCAAAATCCATCACAACTGCGTTGTTTGCATCTCTCTGGCCAGCACAAAGCGCAGAAAAGATCCGCTCGTATTTCAAACAGCCTGAACAAAAACGTTCGATACCGCGCCCCGGCCCTGTAAACTATAAAGGTAGATGCCTTTTTGTTCCGGCCAGGGAGCGCATGGCGCAAAAAGGGCTGTTCCTGCCGTACACTGCAATGCTGCAGCAGGCGAGAACAGCCCCTGATCTTTCCGCTCTGTAGTATACCTGAAAAAATCTTTCAAAAAATGCATTGTCCTGTGCAGTGCCTTTTTCAGAGCCATGCAACATTTTTCACCCCTCGTGGTTATTTTTTTACATACCTGCATCACATTTATCCGTTGGTTGCATCGACATGAAAAATTGTGATAATTCGTGAAAAGATTTTGTAACCTCTGGTCTGCTTTTGTAAAAACGTCACAAAACATTCTCGCTATTCTTGTTAACTTATTCTCTTGCGCATTTCCCCCTTACAAGGGTATAATACTGTCAGGGATTACAGACACATGCGACAAATGCGTCTGTGAATATGCTGTGATACATAAATGAAGGAGATTACTATTATGAAAATGATTTCTCGTCGTGACTTCCTGAAGGCTTCTGCCGTTGTGGGCGCTACCGCTGCTATGACCGCTTGCGGCGGCTCTTCTTCCACCAGCACCGCTGCTTCCAGCGTTGCATCTTCCACCGCTGCTTCTGCCGCTGCCAGCGGCTCTGCCAACATCGGCGTCTGCATCTATCAGTTTGCTGATAACTTCATGACCCTGTACCGTGCTGACCTGGAAGGCTACCTGAAGGACATGGGCTACGCTGTTACCATCATGGACGGCAAGAACGACCAGAACACCCAGACCGAGCAGATCAACACCTTCCTGCAGCAGGGTGTGGATGTCCTGATCATCAACCCCGTCCAGACCACTTCCGCTCAGACCATCGTGGACACCGTTTCTCCCTCCGGCACCCCCATCGTGTTCATCAACCGTGAGCCTGAAGAGAGCGTTCTGGATTCCTACAAGGGCAAGTGCTGCTACGTTGGTGCTGACGCACGCCAGTCCGGTACTTACCAGGGCGAGCTGATCCTGGAGACCGAGACCCAGGGCGATATCAATGGCGATGGCAAGATCACCTACATCATGTGCAAGGGTGACCCCGAGAACATCGATGCTCAGTACCGTACCGAGTTCTCCATCAAGGCTCTGACTGATGCCGGCAAGGAAGTGGAGTGCCTGTACGAGTATCTGGATAACTGGGATCAGACCACCGCTCAGCAGGACGTCGCAAACGCTCTGTCTCAGTACGGCGAAAAGATCGAAGTCGTCTTCTGCAACAACGATGCAATGGCACTGGGCGCTCTGCAGTCCATCCAGCAGGCTGGCCGCACCGTTGGCAAGGACGTCTACCTGGTCGGCGTCGATGCTCTGGTAGAGGCTGTGCAGAACGTTGTCGATGGCAACATGACCGGTACCGTTCTGAACGACGACGTCGGCCAGGCCACCAAGGCTGCTGAGGCTACCAAGCTGTTCGTTGACGGCAAGGATGTTGAGAAGTACTACTGGGTCGACTACGTCAAGGTCACCAAGGACAACGCTTCTCAGTACCTGAAGTAAGACCAAAGTTTCCCTGAACAAATGCAAGGTGCGCAGCAGGCCTTAACGGCTTGAAAGTAAGCTAAAAAGCGCGTGCGTGCGAGAAATCTTCTCCGCGCACGCGCCTTATTTTAGCCTACCTGCCGCCTGTCAACAAACAAAAAGGAGGCTTTTGCGGAATGTCAGAATACCGTCTGGTAATGAAAGGCGTGGTCAAGACCTTCCCCGGTGTCAAAGCCCTGGATCATGCACAGCTGGAGCTCCGTCCCGGCAAAGTCATGGCTCTGATGGGTGAAAACGGCGCCGGTAAGTCCACTCTGATGAAATGTATGTTCGGCATTTACAAGATGGACGAGGGCGAGATCGAATACGAGGGGCAGAAGGTAACCATTCCCACCCCGCTGGATGCACTGGGCCGCGGCATCGCCATGGTCCATCAGGAGCTGCAGCCCATCCCGGCCCGTACCGTTGCTGAAAATATCTGGCTGGGCCGCTACCCCACCAAGAAATATGGCGTTGTTACCGTTGTGGATCACGCCAAAATGTACAAGGATACCGATGACCTGCTGAAAAAGCTCAAGCTGGACATCAATCCCCATGCAAAGCTGGGTTCCCTGAGCATCGCACAGATGCAGATGGTCGAGATCGCCAAGGCGGTCTCCGCCAACTGTAAGGTGCTGATCCTGGACGAGCCTACCTCCTCTCTGACCGCAAACGAGGTCGAGAGCCTGTTCCGCATCATGCGCGAGCTGAAAGAGCAGGGCGTTGCACTGGTCTACATCAGCCACAAGATGGACGAGATCAAGGTCATCGCAGACGAAGTTACCATCATGCGCGATGGCCAGTACATCGGCAAGTGGGACGTTGCCAACATGACCAAGGAGCAGATCATCGCCAAGATGGTCGGCCGTGAGCTGTCTAACCTCTTCCCCCCGCTGGAAAACGTGCCGTCCGATGAAGTTATGATGAAGGTGGAGGACTTTACCTCCATCCATCCCCGCTCCTTCCGCCACTGCAGCTTTGAGCTGAAAAAGGGCGAGATCCTGGGCGTTGCCGGTCT
>CAKTFD010000104.1 GCA_934553285.1 uncultured Faecalibacterium sp.
GCAAACCAGCTGGCCAGCGTGGACGATGTGTTCAACGCGGTGCTGGTCAAGGGCGATATGCTGGGCGATGTGGTGTTTTACGGCAAGGGCGCAGGCAAGCTGCCCACCGCAAGCGCCGTGGTGGCCGATGTGGTGGATGCCCTGAAACATGGCTCCAAGGTGCACGACAGCCTGTTCTGGCAGCCTGCTGAGCCGGTGGAGGGAATGCTCACCGACCCGGCCCCTGCTGCATATTATGTGCGTGTGGCAGGCATTGCCCCTGCCGTGGTGGAAGCCATCTACGGCTACGGCAAGGTGGTGGATGAGCGGTACGAGGGCTGCGCTTACTTTGTGGAGCGCGCCGATGAAAAAGCGCTGGCAGAAGCTGCGCGCAAGGTGGAGGCTGTGGGCGGCAGCGTAAAGCTGGTGCTCAAGCGCCTGCCCGAGGAAGTGTAACGGAAAGGAACAGCGGCAATGAAGATCAAGGTTTCAGTTCCGGCTACCAGCGCCAACGTAGGCTCCGGCTTCGATGCGCTGGGCCTGGCGGTAACGCTGTACAACACGGTCACCTTTGAGGACAGCGAGGTGCTGGAGATCTCTGCATCGGACGGCACCCGTATCCCCCGGGGCGAGAGCAACCTGGTGTACCGCTCGGCCAAGGGCCTGTTCGAGAAGGTGGGCAAGCAGATCCCGCCGCTCAGGATCACCCAGACCAACCCCATCCCCATGGCGCGGGGTCTGGGTTCTTCTTCGGCCTGCATCATCGCAGGCCTGCTGGGCGCCAACCGGATGCTGGGCGATGTGCTCAACACCCAGGAACTGCTCACCCTGGCTACCACCATCGAGGGACACCCCGATAACGTGGCTCCGGCTCTGCTGGGCGGCCTGACCAGCAGTGTGTTTGAGGATGGCAAGGTGTACTCGGTCAAGCGCAATGTGGATGAGAGCCTGTGCTTTGCCGCCATCGTGCCGGACTACAAGCTGCTGACCGAGGCTGCCCGTGCGGCCCTGCCCAAAGAGGTATCCCATAAGGATGCGGTATACAACCTGTCCCGTGCAGCGCTGGTGCCGGCAGCCTTCTGCGAGGGCCGCCACGACCTGCTGGCCATTGCCACCGAGGATAAGCTGCATCAGCAGTACCGTATGCCGCTGATGCCCGGCTCGCGGGAAGTGTTTGATATGGCGCGCCTGTGCGGTGCAAAGGCCGTGTATGTATCCGGCGCAGGCAGCACCGTGATGGCGGTGGCAGAAAAGGCCGAGGCTGAAAAGTTCTATTCCAAGCTGGAAAAAGGCCTGGAACTGCTGGAAGGCCTGGATGGATGTGAAGCATTTACACTGTTGCAGCTGGATGCCGATAACACCGGCGCGACCGTGGAATGATAAACGGGTAAGGGAAGTGCAATGCAGCTTCCGCCCGGCAAGACCCCGCAAACGCGGGGCGTAAAGAGGAGAGTGACAAGATATGGCGTTGATCGTACAGAAATTCGGCGGTTCCTCCGTAAAGGACCGTGACCGTATCTTCAACGTTGCGCGGATCGTGGCTAACACCCACAACGCGGGCAATGACGTAGTGGTGGTGGTTTCTGCCCAGGGCGACACCACCGATGACCTGATCGCCAAGGCAGGGGAAATCACCCACAACCCCTCGGCGCGTGAGATGGATATGCTGCTGGCTTCCGGCGAGCAGATCAGCATCGCGCTGCTGGCTATGGCGCTGAATGAACTGGGCTGCCACGCGATCAGCCTTACCGGCTGGCAGGCGGGCTTCCGCACCGACCGCGCCTACACCAAGGCGCGTATCACCCGGCTGGAAACGGAGCGCATCTCCTCGGAGCTGGAGCGCAACCGTGTGGTAGTGGTGGCTGGCTTCCAGGGCCTGAACAAGCTGGACGACATCACCACCCTGGGCCGCGGCGGCTCCGATACCAGTGCTGTGGCCATTGCAGCCGCACTGCATGCCGACCGCTGCCAGATCTATACGGATGTGGAGGGCGTTTATACCGCCGACCCGCGCAAGGTGCGCAACACCCGTAAGCTGGAAGAGATCACCTTTGACGAGATGCTGGAGCTGGCATCCCTGGGCGCACAGGTGCTCAACAACCGCAGCGTGGAGCTGGCCAAAAAGTACAACGTGGAGCTGGAGGTGCTCTCCAGCCTGAACCCCATCCCGGGTACGGTGGTTAAGGAGGTTACAAAGGACATGGAAGGTATGCTGATCAAGGGTGTCGCCAAGGACACCGATGTTGCCGTTATCACGATTCTCAACGTTCCCGATGAGCCGGGCATGAGCTTTAAGATCTTCGGCCTGCTGGCACAGAAGAATATCAATGTGGACATCATCCTGCAGTCCACCGGCCGCGATGGCAAAAAGGATATCAGCTTTACCTGCGCCGAAGGCGAGGCAGAGCTGGCAATGCGCGTGCTGAAAGACAGCGCCCACTTCACCGATGTCAGCGTGGATACCACCTGCGCCAAGGTCTCCATCGTGGGTGCCGGTATGCAGAGCCACAGCGGCGTTGCCTCCAAGATGTTTGAGGCACTGTCCAACAACAATATCAACATCAAGATGATCTCCACCAGCGAGATCAAGATCTCCTGCATCATCGACCGCGCAGATGCCGATAAGGCGGTCAGCGCGATCCACGACATGCTGTTTGACTGATCTGTGTGATTTTTGCAATTATGGCCTGTCTGCCCCTGCCGGGGGTGGGCAGGTCATAATTTTTTTACACACCACGGCGTTTACACAAATTGCAAAGGGGTGTATAATACAAAGTATATGTGCGGCGCACCGGCGCTGCAACAACGCCGAAAAGGAGCCGCACCCGCATGACTGAACCTACCCGCACCCGCAGAGCGCCTGCTGAAAAGCGCCTGACCTATCAACAATGGAAACGCCGCAAAATGCTGCGGCTGGCCCGCAACTGGATGTTGTTTCTGGTCGGCTGCGCTGCAGTGGTGGCGCTGCTGACCAGCGGCATCCTGTGGCTGCTGCCAAAAGTCCACGCACTGCTGGCAGGGCCTAAGGTGTTTGCCGCCAGCGTGTACGATGGCACGGACTATGTGTTCGATGCCGGGGATGCACGGCTGGTGCTGGTAAATGCAAACCTGCCCTATGCAGCCGAGCCGACCCCTGCGCTGGATACGGCGGACGAAACCACCGGCCAGCAGCTGGAGGCCGAGGCTGCCATGCAGTACCGCAGTATGGCGGCCGCCGCCCAGGTGGACGGGATCACCCTGACCCTGGTCACCGGTTATCAGGATGCCGATGCCCGCCAGGCTGCCTACGAGGCCCGGGTGCAGACCTACCGGGAAAAGCACAAAACGGAGGAAGAAGCCGCCCGCCTGGCTGCTACCATCCAGCCGGCAGCCAGCGCCAACGAGCATGGCACCGGCTATGCGGCGGATATCCTCAGCACGGACGACCCGCAGCAGGATACCGGCTTTGCCGAGTCCCGCGCATACGAGTGGCTTACGGCTTATGCGGCGGAGTATGGCTTTATCCTGCGCTACCCGCAGGACCGGCAGGCCGCTACCGGCATCGTGTTCGAGCCTTGGCACTGGCGTTATGTGGGGGTGGAAAATGCCCTTGCCATCCGCGCCAGCGGCCTGAGCCTGGAAGAATTTATCGCCCTGCAGCAGGCAGGTTGAAGTTTGAACTGTTCTGTGCAGCGGCACAGAGGGAAAGGATAATACCATTGGAACGTACTCTCATTGCACCGGGTGTGCATCTTTCCTGCGACCCGGCCTCTAAATTCAATCGCTGCCGCATCAGCATCCACTTTGCCTTTCCGGCAGAGCGCAAAACGGCCACTGCCCATGCGCTTTTGCCGCTGGTGATGGAGCGCGGCTATGCGGACTGTCCGGATATGACCCGGCTGACCAAAAAGCTGGCCCGGCTCTACGGCGCAGACCTGACCGTGGACGCCCGCCCCATGGGCTGCAACCACAATCTCTGCGTCAGCGTGACCGGCATCAAGGATGCCTTTGCGCTGGAAGGCGAGGCGCTGACCGCCGAATATACCAAGATCGCCCTGGGGGCAGCTTTCCACCCCTATCTGGTGGATGGCACCTTTGACCCGCAGGCCGTCAGCATTGAAAAGCAGATGCTGAAAAAGGGCCTGGAGGACGAGATCAACGATAAGCGTATCTACTGCCTGCATCAGGCCAACCGGGAATTTTTCGGCTCCAGCCCGGCGGGTGTGCGGCAGGAGGGCTATCTGGACGAGGTGGACGGCCTTACCCCGGCAATGCTGACGGCTGCCTACCGGCAGATGCTGCGCACCGCCAACATCGAGCTGCTGGTGCTGGGCTGCGATGCCGTGCAGACCGCCGCCATCCGGGATGCACTGCTGGCAGAGCTGGCCTGCATCGACCGTGCGCCGCTGCCGCTGGTGGAAAACATGGCCATGCCCCGCATCGCACCGGTGCATAAGACCGAGAGCTACGATATGGTGCAGGCAAAGCTGTGTATGCTGTTTACTCTGGGGCAGCCCATGCAGCCGCAGCAGCTGGCAGCCGTGCGTCTTGCTATGGCGCTGTACGGTGGCAGCGTGACCAGCCGCCTGTTCCTCAATGTGCGCGAGCGGGATCATCTGTGCTACTACTGCTCCTCTTCCTTCCAGAGCTTTACCGGCAGCATGGCGGTAAACAGCGGTGTGGAGCACACCGATGCCGCCCGTGCAGAGCAGGCGATCCTGCAGGAGCTGGCCGACCTGTGCAGCGGCCCCATTACGGACGAAGAGTTTGAGGATTGCCGCCGGGGCCTGCTCAGCGGCATGAATGGGGTAGAGGACAGCCTGGGCGGCATCGAGAGCTGGTATTACATCGAGGTGCTGCGCGCCGGTGCCAACAGCACCGCACCCATCCAGACCCCGGAGCAGGCGCGGGATGCCCTGCGTGCCGTAACAAAGGATGAGGTGCGGGCTGTCCTGCGCCAGCTGACCCTCTCGGTCAGCTATCTGCTTACAAAGGAGGAGGCTGCCCATGCCGCAGAATAACCAGACCCTGCTGGAAAAGACCGTGGCCGACCAGTGGCAGACCCTGCCCTCCGGCCTGACGGTGCTGGTGCGCCCCATGCCGGGATATTCCAGCACCCATGTCATCTTTGCCACAAAGTTCGGCTCCATCGACCGGGATTTCTGCCTGGATGGGCAGGAGGTACATCTGCCGGCCGGTGTGGCGCATTTTCTGGAGCACAAGATGTTTGAGGATGAGGACGGCGATGCCTTTGCAAAGTATGCAAAGACCGGTGCCAATGCCAATGCCTTTACCAGCTTTGACCGCACCTGCTATCTGTTTACCGCCACCCAGCAGCTGGACGAGAGCCTGGATGTGCTGCTGGGCATGGTGTGCCACCCCTACTTTACCGCGCAGACCATCGCCAAGGAGCAGGGCATCATCGGGCAGGAGATCAAAATGTACGACGACAGCCCGGACTGGCGGCTCATCACCGGCCTGTTCGAGTGCCTGTACCACAGCCACCCCATCCGCAGCGATATCGCGGGCACGGTGGAAAGCATTGCCGAGATAACGCCCGCCATGCTGTACAACAGCTGCAAGGCGTTTTATGCACCGGGCAATATGGTGCTGGCAGCTGCCGGCAACACCACCATGGAGCAGGTGCTGGCTGCCTGTGCCCGCCATGGCCTGATGGAGCCGCGCCCGGCGCAGAAGGTGCAGCGGCTGTGGGCACCGGAACCCATGACCCTTGCCGCTGCAGAAAAGACCCTGACCATGCCGGTGTCCAAGCCCTGCTTTGGCGTGGGCTTTAAGGAAGAACCGCTGCCTGCGGGCGATCTGCGCACCGAGGCGCTGTATGACCTTGTGCTCAGCTGCATCGTGGGCGGCATGTCGCCGCTGTACCGCCGCCTGTACGACGAAGGCCTTGTAAACCCCGGTTTTGGCGGGGAGGTGCTGCGGGTGGATGGCTGCTGCTGCATCCTGTTTACCGGCGAGAGCGATGCGCCGGATACGGTGCGGCAGCTGCTGCTGGACGAGATCGCCCGGGTGCGCGCCGCCGGTGTGGACCGGGAAGTGTTTACCCTGTGCAAGAACGAAAAATACGGCCAGCTGATCGAAAACCTGGAAAATGTGGAGGACTCGGCCAGCCAGATGGCAGACTTTGCCCTCAGCGGCCAGACGGTGGCACAGCAGATCTCCATGCTGGCGGGCCTGACGGCAGAGGATGCAGACGCTGCCCTGCAGCACATCCTGTGCACAGACCGCATGGCCACTATGTACATCCAGCCGGATGGCACGGCGCAGGCGGAGGAAGAGGACGAGGAGGAAGAAGAATGACAAATCTGGTACAGTTCCCGGGCCTTGGGCTGAGCTTTCAGCTGAACCGCGTGGCCTTTACCATCGGCGGGGTCAGCATCTACTGGTACGGCGTGTGCATCGCGGTAGGGCTGTGCCTGGCACTGGTCTTTGCGTTCCGGCACAGCCTGGAATTTGGTGTAGACCCGGACAGCATGGTGGATGTGATCCTCATTGGCGTGGTGCTGGGCATTATCAGTGCCCGCGCCTATTATGTGGCCATGGCACCGTTCCAGTACAACAGCATCTGGGAGATGATCGCCATCCGGGATGGCGGCCTTGCCATCTACGGCGGCATCATCGGCGGCTTTTTGTTCGGCGGGCTGGCCTGCAAACGGCGCGGCGTACCGGTGCTGCCCATGTTCGACCTCACCGCCATGGGCTTTCTCATCGGGCAGGGCTGCGGCCGCTGGGGCAACTTTTTCAATCAGGAAGCCTTTGGCTGCAATACCACACTGCCCTGGGGCATGTACAGCGAGGCGACCCGCGCCTATCTGATGGGCAGCACGGTCACGGTACCCAACGGCGTGGTCATCGACCCCAACCTGCCGGTGCACCCCACCTTTTTGTATGAGAGCATCTGGTGCTTTGCAGGCTTTCTGATGTTGTTCCGCTACATCAAAAAACGCAAGTTCAACGGCGATATCACCCTGCGGTATCTGATATGGTACGGGGCAGGCCGTTTCTGGATCGAGGGGCTGCGCACCGACAGCCTGATGCTGGTGCCCTCCATCGGGCTGCGGGCATCCCAGCTGGTGGCAGGCATCGCCGTAGTGGCAGGCATTGCAGCGGAGGTGTATTTTACCCGCAAGTGCAAGGGCAAGCCCCTGCTGGTGCCGCTGGCGCTGAATGCAGAGAACAAAGCAGCCGTCAATAAGCTGCGCAGGGAAAAAGGTGCCATCGGCCTTGTGCCGGATGCAGACACCCAGCTGCTGGCTTCCAGCCCGCGCAAACTGTTTCTGGAAAAGACCGAGGCCTATAATGCGCAGGTAAAAGCAGCCATTGCGCAGGCCCACGGAAATCAATTTTCTGAATAAAGGCTTCCCCCGGTCGGGGGAAGCTGTCACCGCAGGTGACTGATGAGGGCGCAGGACTGCTGCAGTTTACCTTGAATACCCCTCATCCGGCGCTGTGCGCCACCTTCCCCCCAAGGGGTGAAGGCTTTTGCCCCGGGTAAGGTCGCAAAAATTGGTTTCCATTGCGCAGGTCGGGCAGGAAAAGAAGTAAAAAAAATCCGCGCAAAGCGGGAATTTCCTCTTGCAATCCGACTTGTTTTTTGCTATAATATTCTAGCCGCATGGTGTGGGCGCCTGAAATGGCCCGCTGTAAGGGCCTGCCTTTACGACCAGCGAGTACAACGAAAAGGAATGAACAAAATGTACGCAATCATTGTTACCGGCG
>CAKTFD010000105.1 GCA_934553285.1 uncultured Faecalibacterium sp.
CGGCGTGAAGATCTTTTAACCGTTTTTTCCGGCTCCGCCGATTTGAAGCCCCTCAGTCGCTGCGCGACAGCTCCCCCAAGGGGGAACGGGCACGCCCGCAGCGCCGCGCTTTCGCAGAAAGCGGCGCTGCACCTGCCGTTTCCCTTTACGACCCCTTCTGTGAAAATAGCGTTTGGAGCGCTCCGCAGAGCGCGACAAACGCGAAATATCAAATAATTATTCCGCTGACTATGCGCAAAGCAACGCGGAGCGCATTCAAATCGTCTTGTTCACAAACAAAAACTCCCGTCCTGCAGGGGGCAGGGCGGGAGCAGAAGTGCCGGAAATTATTCAGCAAACAGCGGGGTGGAGAGGTAGCGGTCGCCGGTGTCGGGCAGCAGGACAACGATGTTTTTACCGGCGTTCTCCGGGCGCTTAGCCAGCTGGATGGCGGCCCAGACGGCTGCACCGGAGGAGATACCAACCAGAACGCCCTCCTTGTGGCCGATCAGACGGCCGGTGGCAAAGGCATCGTCGTTCTCCACGGTGATGATCTCATCGTAGATGCTGGTGTCCAGTACGTCCGGCACAAAGCCTGCACCGATGCCCTGGATCTTGTGGGCACCGGCAGTGCCCTTGCTCAGCACGGGAGAGGAGGCAGGCTCCACGGCCACCACCTTGACGGCGGGATTCTTGCTCTTGAGATACTTGCCCACACCGGTCACGGTGCCGCCGGTGCCAACGCCAGCCACAAAGATGTCTACATTGCCATCGGTGTCCTCCCAGATCTCGGGGCCGGTGGTCTCGATGTGTGCCTGGGGGTTGGCCGGGTTCACGAACTGGCCGGGGATAAAGGCGTTCGGGATCTCCTTGGCCAGCTCATCGGCTTTGGCGATGGCACCCTTCATACCCTTGGCACCCTCGCTGAGCACCAGCTCGGCACCATAAGCCTTCATCAGCTGGCGGCGCTCCACGCTCATGGTCTCGGGCATTACGATGATGATGCGGTAGCCCTTGGCGGCAGCCACGGCAGCCAGACCGATACCGGTATTGCCGGAGGTAGGCTCGATGATGACAGAACCTTCCTTCAGCAGGCCCTTGGCCTCGGCATCATCGATCATCTTTTTGGCGATGCGATCCTTGACGGAACCGGCCGGATTGAAGTATTCCAGCTTGGCGATGATGTGGGCGGGCAGCTGCTCTTCCTTTTCAATGTGGCTAAGCTCCAGCAGCGGGGTGTGACCGATCAGCTGGTCTGCGGCAGTATAGATCTTGCTCATAATATATTTCCCTCTCTCTGTTACTGTTATGGGGCGCATGGCCCTGTCTGATATCGGACAGCCCGGTGGTTGTCACTTCTAAACCTTTAAACCAACATTGTTTGTGGGTTTGATGGCATTATAGTCCTGTTTGCCCCACTTGTCAAGGGGTTTTTAGAAAAAAGCGGGATTGAAAAGTGACTTACCCTGTTGTATAATGGGTTAAAAAATATTTAACCGGAAGGAAGTACGGAATTATGATCGTTTCTACCAAAGGACGCTATGCGCTGCGGGTGATGATAGACCTGGCAGAGCATCAGTCTGAAAAATATGTCCCCTTAAAGGAAGTAGCTGCCCGGCAGGAGATCTCCGAGAAATATCTGGAGAACATCCTCAAGGTGCTGGTGCAGAACGGCTTTCTGGAGGGGCTGCGCGGCAAGGGCGGCGGCTACCGGCTGACCCGCAGCCCGGATCAGTACACGGTAAGCGAGATCCTGATGCTGACCGAGGGCAGCCTTGCCCCGGTCAGCTGCCTGACCCCCGGCGCATCCCCCTGCGCCCGCATGGCCGAATGCCGCACCTATGAGATGTGGAAGGGCCTGAACGAGCTGATCGGCAACTATTTTGGCGGCATCACCCTGGCCGACCTTGCCCAGCCGGATCATGCCGGCAACGATTATGTGATCTGATCTGCCCTATGTGCGCACCGGTTTTGCACCGGTGCGTTTTTTGCTCTAATAGAACACTTGCATCTTTCCCGGCAAAATGATAGACTGTAAATGGAGGATGTTACGATGGTTTTTGAACCTTTTATAGAAATGGAAAATGCAGAACGGATCCCGGTCAGCATCCGGAAAATGCGGCGGTCGGATGCGGAAAGAACCAGAAAAGATCCGGTCTGGCAGACGGATTGGACAAGTGCGTATATCGCGGGATCCTGCTGCGAAAAATATGCGGTGCAGACGGCAGGCGGAGAACTGGTCGCACTGGGAATGTACGAAGTGCTGGAAAATGCGCTGGTCGTTCGTATTGTATATATGGAGAGCCAGCCGGAGAGCAATCCAACGCTGGCAGGTATAAGCCGTAAATATAACGGTATCGGGAAACTGATGGTTGCTTACGGGATAAAACTGTCAATAGATCGTGGGTTTGGCGGCGATGTGATACTGGAAGCGAAAACAGATGCATTGGCAGTGCATTATCGGGATGACTTTGGAGGGATCGAACTTCCGGCCTTTGATGGAGGTGCACCGCGATTTCTGATACAGGGTGAAGCAGCAAAACATATCTTTTTCAGCTATTTGAAATGAGGGATGACCATGAAAGAAGAGCTGTGCAAGGCTTATCTACAGGATGCAGCGCAGGATAAGCAGTATTATGAGATCTTTTTCGGGATGTGCCGTAAGTTCCATATCGACTGGGCAACAGCGGACGAAAGAGAAAAAGAATTTATCACAGAAGTAACGCGGGTGACCTACGAGCGCGCATGTGCTGTGCAGGCAGGTGTTTCGCCTGAGAATGTGCGCCCTGCGTTTACAGCCTGAAAATGATAGCTCCAATTGCGCACCGGTTTTGCACCGGTGCGTTTTTTTGTACAGTTCTGCGCAGAAAGTAAAAAGATTCTTGGCGAGAATCACGGTTGATGGCAGGGGCAGTTCGCGGTATACTTTTACCTTGTGCAAAGCAGACGCCCCGGGCGGAAAGCCTGTTGGACGGATCAGAAAGGGGAGCTTTTAAACGAAGTATATTTTTCAGTTCGGGCGGATTCTCGCATTTTGTTTTCTGGGCGAGGTGCTGCATGCGGTGCTGCCGCTGCCGGTGCCTGCCAGTGTATATGGTCTGGTGCTGCTGCTGGCAGCGCTGATCGCCGGCGTTGTAAAGCTGGAGGATGTCAAAGAGACCGGCAGCTACCTGACCGGTATTTTCCCGCTGTTGTTCGTGCCTGCCGCTGCAGGCATTATGGAACTGTGGGCTGAGATGGGCGCGATGCTGATGCCCATCCTGCTCGCCATCCTGCCGGTGACGGTGCTGGTGATGGCTGCAGCCGGCCGGACCACCCAGGCACTGACGGCCCGCGGCAAAAAGGAGGCCGATCATGACTGAGCTGCTGAACGATTTCCTTACAGGCTCCGCAGCCTGGGGCGTGCTGCTTACGCTGGCTGCCTTTGCGCTGGGCGCACTCATCAATAAGGTGACCGGCAAAGCCATTTTTAATCCGCTGCTGCTGGGCGGCATTTTTGTTATCATCTTTTTGTCGGTATGCAGCATCCCGTATGCGGATTACAAGGCAAGCGCTGCGCCGGTCAGCTATCTGCTGCTGCCCGCCACGGTGGCGCTGGCCATCCCGCTGTACGAAAAGCTGGAGCTGCTCAAAAAGAATGCCCCTGCCATCATTGCGGGCATTGTGGTGGGCACGCTGGTCAGCCTGCTCAGCGCTTTTGTGCTGGCCGTGGTGATGAACCTGACCCGCGAGCAGTACGCCACCCTGCTGCCCAAGTCGGTGACGACCGCCATCAGCATGGATGTGGCCGCAGAGCTGGGCGGCATCGCGGCTTTGACCGGTGCCATCGTCATCGTGACCGGCATCGTGGGCGCGCTGCTGGCCGAGACCGTGTGCAAGGTGTTCCATATCACCGACCCCATTGCCAAAGGGGTGGGCATCGGTACGGCGGCCCATGCCGTGGGTACCAGCAAGGCGCTGCAGATGGGCGAGGTGGAAGGCGCCATGAGCGGGCTTTCCATTGCGGTGGCCGGTGTGCTGACCGCTGTGCTCTGCCCGGTGTTCGTGGGCTTTATCCACTAAGGCCTGCCGGAAGGAACCTTTGCGAAACGGCATATAAAACAAAAAAGCATCCGCAACGTTCGGTCTTTGCTGCTGGTACGCAGAAGCAAAGCGGATCCGTTGCGGATGCTCTTATTTTTTAGCGGAGATCTTCTCTCAGGCGGGGGAGCCTCAGGCCTTTTCGATGGTGATGCTCCACTCGCTGGTCATGGCTTCGTCCGGCTCCAGCACTTCGTGCCTGCCGGCCTCGTTTACGCTGTTGGCCCAGCCGTTCCAAGGCTCCATGCAGACAAAGCTCTCGGCATCCTGCTGCCACAGCACGCCGTTTTCAAAGGTCTCGTCGGCATCCACGGTCACCTTGTGGCCGTTGCCCTTGTCGGTCAGGGTCATGGGGAACTGCACGCCGGTGAGCAGACGGATGGAGTTGTCTGCACCTTCCTTGCGGGTCAGGGTGATCGTTTCCGGGGCGGCGGGCTGCTCGCCCTTGGCGTTCTCGGAGCAGGTGGCGCACTTGATGTCAAAGGCAACGTTTTCCAGCTTGGAGGCGGTAAAGTAGGGATGGTAGCCGAAGCTGAAAGGCATATCGGTATCGCCCTCGTTGATGACGGTCAGGCTGACCAGCGCCTTGTTGCCCTCCAGATTGTAGTTGAGCAGCAGGGTAAAATCAAACGGGTAGAGGAACTTGGTCAGCGGGGTGGATTCCAGTGCCAGGGTCACGCCGTCCGGGCCGACGCTGTCCACTTCCCAGGCGCACAGGTCGGCAAAGCCGTGCACTTCCATGGGGTAGGCCTTGCCGTCAAACAGATGCACGCCGTTGTCCGGGTTGCCGCAGCTGGGGAACAGCACCGGCACGCCAAAGCGCGGGCGGTTGCACTGGGAAAAGTTGGGGCGGCGGGTCCAGATGAACTCCTCGCCGTCCAGCGTAAAGCTGGTGATCATGCCGCCGCGCTCGGGGGTGATGGTCAGAGCGGTCTTTGCCTCGGGGTCGGTGATGACGTACTGCTCGTAGCAGGCGCCGTTTTCGGTGATGTACCGGGTGGTGATCTGATTCATAAGTAAAAGCCTCCTATTATTACCGCCGGGTCGCCCCGGCAGGTCATTCCTCGTGCTCGGTCTGCGGCGGTTCCGGCTGCCGCTGCTCTAACTTTTGGAAGTAGTAATCGATGCCATAGCGGATAAAATACCTGATCAGCCGCACTGCACCGTAGAGCAGCGCTGCATAGATCAGCAGAGAAAACAATACTGCGCCATTTGCACCCAACATATAAAACACTTCCTTTCCGTATTTTCAAGCACAAAAAGGCCGCCGTACCGCTTTTTTGCCGTACAGCAGCCCTTTTTAGTTACAGAACCACGCCGTCCTTGAAGATGGAGATCTCGCGGAAGCCGTGCTTTTCGGCCTTGGTCTGCTCGCCGCTGGCCACGCGGATGACCAGATCCAGCAGATCCTTTGCAGCCTCGTCGATGGTCTTTTCGCCGTCCGCGATGACACCGGTGTTGAAATCGATCCAGCCGCCCTTCTTCTCTGCCAGCGGAGTGTTGGTGGAGATCTTCAGGGTGGGAGCCGGTGCGGAGAACGGGGTGCCGCGGCCGGTGGAGAACAGGATCAGGTGGGCGCCGGCGGCCGTCATGGCGGTGGCGGATACCAGGTCGTTGCCGGGGCCGTAGAGCATGTTCAGGCCCTTGGTCACCACAGGGTCGCCGTAGCCGATAACGTCCATGATGGGGGCGGTGCCGCCCTTCTGCACGCAGCCGCAGCTCTTATCTTCCAGCGTAGTGATGCCGCCGGCCTTGTTGCCCGGAGAGGGGTTATCGTACACGACCTCGTTGTGGCTGATGAAGTATTCCTTGAAGCCGTTGATCATGTGCTCGGCCTTGACGAAGACCTCCTGGTTGATGCAGCGATCCATCAGGAAGCCCTCGGCACCAAACATCTCGGGCACCTCGGTCAGCACGGTGGAACCGCCGCGCTGGCCCATCATGTCGGAGAAGCGGCCGATAGTGGGGTTGGCGGTGATGCCGGACAGGCCGTCCGAGCCGCCGCACTTCATGCCTACCACCAGTTCCGATACGGGGATAGGCTCGCGCTGGAACTGCCCTGCGTAGGCAGCCAGCTCTTTCAGGATATCGCGGGCAGCGGCAAACTCGTCGTCCACATCCTGGCAGGTCAGGAACTTGACCCGGTCGTGGTCGTACTCGCCCAGCTCTTCCACAAACTGGTCGTGCTGCAGGTTCTCGCAGCCCAGATGCAGCACCAGAACGGCAGCGGCATTGGGGTGGCGCACCAGCGCAGCCAGCAGCTTGCGGGTCTGTGCGTGGTCGTGGCCGGTCTGGCTGCAGCCGAAGGGATGGGTGAAGGTGTACAGGCCCTCGATGGAGCCGGTGACCAGATCCTGGTTATCGGCTACCATCTTTTTGGCGATATCGTTGACGCAGCCCACAGTGGGGATGATCCAGATCTCGTTGCGGATGGCGGCACGGCCATCCTTGCGGCGGAAGCCCATAAAGGTCTCGGCCTCTACCTTGGGCAGGGGGGCCAGATCCGGGGCGGGGTTATAGCTGTACTCCACCTCGCCGGACAGGTTGGTGTGCACGTTATGGGTGTGCATCCAGGTGCCGGGGGCGGCGTCTGCGGTGGCATGGCCGATGGGGAAGCCGTACTTGATGACGTTTTCGCCGTTCTGGATGGGCTTGACTGCCATCTTATGGCCCTGGGGGATATCCTCCAGCGCGGTCACGGCAAGGCCGTCCACTTCCACCAGCGTACCCTTGGCAATGGGATGCAGGGCAACGACCACGTTATCGATGGGGCTGATATGAATTGCCTGCGGCATAGTTATTCTCCTTATTATATCGCACAAAAGGGCTGCTGCCCAAAGCAGCAGCCCTTTGTTGTGCGGGTAGGTTGATCTTTCAGCTTACAGGCAGCTCTTGTAAGCAGCCTCGGCACCCTGTGCGCGGATCAGTTCCAGATCTGCCAGCACAGCGGCTTCCAGACCCTCGATCTTGGTCAGATCCTGATCCCACATCTGGGTGTTGGTCAGCACGGCGTGCACCAGCTGTGCTGCGGTGTCATCCTTGTGTGCATAGTAGAAATCCAGTGCCCAGGCATCGTCCTGGATCTTGTAGGTGTTGCCGGCGGGGCGCTTGCAGATCAGGCCGTCAGCGGTGCGCTCCTGGATGTCGTTGGAGTAGAAGGCGATGTAGGCAGCCAGGCTCATGGTCAGGCACTTGGGCAGCTGCTTCTGCTCCTCGATGTAAGCCAGGAAGGAGGGCATATTGCGGGCCTTCCACTTGGAGGTGGAGTTCAGGGAGATGCTCATCAGCTCGTGGTTGACGAAGGGGTTGTTGAAGCG
>CAKTFD010000106.1 GCA_934553285.1 uncultured Faecalibacterium sp.
GTCATCGACCGCATCCACACCACCGCCGGCAGCCACAGCCGCGTAATGTGCATCGAGATCATGGGCAACAAGGCCGGCTGGCTTACCCTCTACTCCGGCATTGCAGGCGGTGCCGACATCATCCTGCTGCCCGAGATGCCCTACGATATCGACCGTGTGTGCGATGCCGTGGAGCGCCGTGCCAAAAAGGGTTCCAACTTCTCCATCCTTGCAGTAGCCGAGGGTGCCATGAACGTTGAGGAATCCCGCATGAAGCGCAAGGAGTGGATGGCAAAGCGCGCAGAGGCCGGTTTTGGCACCACTGCCACCAACCGCATCGCGCAGGCTGTGCAGAAAAAGACCGGCATGGAGACCCGTGTCTGCATCCCGGGCCACATGCAGCGCGGCGGCAGCCCCAGCGCCTACGACCGTGTGCTGGCCACCCAGTTCGGCAGCTATGCCGCACAGCTGGTGGAGGTGGAGCGCTATGGCGTGACCGTGGCCATGGTGAACCGCCGTGTGACCGAGAACCGCCTGGCGGATATCGCCGGCAAGACCCGCAATGTGCCCGAAAACTGCGACCTGCTCAACGTTGCCCGCCGCATGGGCGTCTGCCTGGGCTGAGCGCCGCTTTTCCGTGCAGCTGCCGCCTGCTCCCGTGGCCAGCAGCGCTGCCCGGGCCGCCGTTTCTGCCGCAGCGTAAAAAATATTTTCGCATACCAAAGGGGCTGCCGCACAGCATTGTGCAGCAGCCCCTTTCCTGTTTCTGCCTATTCCTTAGCGGTTGGTCACATCATGCCGGGTGGGCGAGCCTTCGGCAAAGGCGGCAGCACTTTCCAACACGCCGCGCACCATGCTCTTTACATCCTCGTAGGTATAAAAAGCGGTATGGTCGGTCAGGATCACATTGGGCATCCCACGCAGCGCCGCCAGCTCCGGGTTCAGGATCACACCGCCCATGCGGTCGTAGTAGTACAGGCCGTTCTCGTTTTCCAGCACATCCAGCCCCGCAGCGCCTACCTGGCCGCTTTCCAGCGCGGCCAGCATGGCATCGCTGTCGATCAGCTTGCCGCGGGCGGTGTTCACGATGGTCACCCCGCGCTTCATCTTTGCAAAAGCCGCAGCGTTGAGCAGGTGATAGTTTTCCTCGGTAGCGTTGGTATGCAGGGTGATGACGTCACTCTCGGCAAACAGGGTGTCCAGCGGCACATACTCTGCGATCTGCTTCACTGCATCGCTTGGGTACAGGTCGTAGGCCAGCAAATGGCAGCCGAACCCGGACAGATGTTTCAGCACCGTCTGGCCGATGCGGCCGGTACCGATGACGCCCACGGTGCAGCTGGAGATATCGCGGCCGATCTTGCCTTTAAGGGAATAGTCCTGCACTTCGCCGCGCTTGAGGATGTGCCCTGCCTTGCGCAGGCTCATCAGCATGAGCATGATGGCAAAGTTTGCCACGCCATCGGGCGGATAATCCACATTGGAGACCTGCATCCCCAGTTCCCGGGCCTTTTCCAGGTCCACATGGTCGTAGCCGATGGAGCGGCAGCAGATGGCTTTGACCCCAAGGTCGTGGAAACGCTGCAGCATGGGCGCACTCATATCACAGGGAGTCACCGATACGGCATCGTATCCCGCTGCCAGCTGGGCGTTTTCCATCGTGGGATACGCCTCGGTGTAGCCGTATTCGATGTCTCTCTGCTTTGCCAGCTCCTCCACGATGCCCTGCTCATCGTAGGGACGCAGGGTGTAGAAAAATACTTTGACTGCCATAAGCTCTTCCTCCCGATCATTCCTGATTCACAAAAATGTTGCCTGTCCGATCCGGCGGCTTTGTGCCCTGCGGGCAGCAGCGCTGCCTTTGCACAAAAACGCCGTACCCTGTAAGTATGCCTTTATTGTAGCACGTTTGCGCCCGGCGGACACATTTTTCAGGGTGAATTTTGTTCATTTTGTTGTTGAAGGCCCCGTTCCTGCCACAAGTGCGCAAAAAAGGTTGTCAAAACACGAAAAACACGGTATGATAGAAGCCGGATCGAACGGTTGCGATCCTTCAATACTGATAAAGGAGTGTGCTTAGTTATGCGCGCTTATGAACGACTGCTTGATTATGTCAAGGTCTACACCACCTCGGACCCGGAGTCCGGCACCCATCCCTCTGCCGCACGGGAGTTTGATCTGGCCCACAAGCTGGTAGAGGAGCTGCAGGCCCTGGGTGTGGAGGATGCCCGCGTGGACGAGCACTGCTACGTCTACGGTACCCTGCCCGCCACCCCCGGCTGTGAGAGCAAGCCCGCCCTGGGCCTGATCGCCCACATGGACACCGCCCCGGATGCCAGCGGCGAAAACGTGAACCCCATCCTGCACGAGAACTACGATGGCGGCGATGTGGTGCTGCCTGCCACCGGCAAGGTGATGAAGGTCTCTGCCTTCCCCTTTCTGGCTTCCATGAAGGGCGAGACCCTTATCACCACCGATGGCACCACCCTGCTGGGTGCCGATGATAAGGCCGGTGTGGCCGAGATCATGACCGCTGTGGAGACCATCATCCGCGAGGGCCGCCCCCATGGCAAGCTGTGCATCGGCTTTACCCCGGACGAGGAGATCGGCGAGGGTGCCGACCTGTTCGATATCCCCGGTTTTGGTGCCGACTTTGCCTACACGGTGGATGGCGGCGATGCAGGCTGCATCGAGTACGAAAACTTCAACGCAGCTGCTGCCACCGTGACCATCCACGGCTTCTCGGTGCACCCCGGCTCCGCAAAGGATACCATGATAAACGCTTCCAACGTAGCCCTGGAGTTCCACAGTTCTCTGCCCGCGATGGCACGACCTGAAAACACCGAGGGCCGTCAGGGCTTCTACCACCTGTGCCAGATGTACGGCGATGTGACCACCGCAAAGCTGGGCTACATCCTGCGCGACCACGATGCCGCCAAGCTGCAGTTCAAAAAGGACAACATGCTGGATATCGCCGACTACCTGAACGGCAAATACGGCGCAGGCACTGTAGAAGTGGAGATCAAGGACAGCTACCGCAATATGCTGGAAAAGATCCAGCCCCACTTCCACCTGATCGAAACTGCCCGCAAAGCAGTGCGCATGGCGGGCCTGGAGCCGGAGGAAGTGCCTGTGCGCGGCGGCACCGATGGTGCTACCCTGAGCTGGATGGGCCTGCCCTGCCCCAACCTGGGCACCGGCGGGTTCAACTTCCACGGCGTGTGCGAGTGCACCACCGTGGAGCGGATGGACCGCTGCACCGAGATCGTGCTGAACATCGTTGCTCTGTACGCAGAGTAAACTATACCTTAGATATAACAGCACGAAGAATATAATCTCTTATACTCTCTCCCGTAAAAAAGCAGGAGCTGCCGCACAGCATTTGGTGCAGCAGCTCCTGTTTTTCTTTAACCTACGTTGATATGCCCCACCGGCATGATCTTGCGCTTGTTGTCGTCCGGTTTTGCGGTCAGGCTCATGGCAAAGGACACCGGGCCTACACGGCCCATGAACATGACCAGCATATACAGGATCTTGGCCCCGGTATTCAGCTGGCCGGTCACCCCTACCGAAAGGCCAACGGTGCCGAACGCCGAGCAGGACTCGAAGATGGCATCAACGACCGTTACCGCATCCGAGGTGTTGTAGTACACCACGATGGCCGAACCGATGGCTGCCACCGCGCCCAGCATGATGATGGTCAGTGCGCGGTACACCGTTTTGGATTCGATATGGTGATCCGCGATCACACAGTCGTCCCGCCCCTGCGCTACGCTGCGGATGGTCAGGATCAGCACTGCAAAGGTAGTCACCTTCACGCCGCCGCCGGTCGAGCCAGGCGCTGCGCCAATGAACTGCAGCATGCTCATGAGCAGCTTGCTCAGGGTGCCACATGCGGCCAGGTCAACGGTGTTCATACCCGCCGTACGGGTGGAGACCGACTGGAACAGTGCTGCCATCACCTTGCCGGACACCGGCAGCCCGCCCAGCGTGGCGGGATTGTTCCACTCCATCAGCCCAAGCCCCAGTGCCCCGCCCAGCCACAGGATCAGCGAGAAGGACAGCACCACTTTGGCATGCAGCGACAGACGCCGCTTTTTATACCATTGGCGCAGCTCCACCCATACCATAAAGCCCAGGCCGCCGGAGATGATCATAAACATGATGACTGCCTGCACGTAGTAGTTGTTGACATAGGGCACCAGCGAGGAATACGCACCAAACCGGCCAAACAGGTCAAAGCCTGCATTGCAGAAGGCCGATATCGCCGTAAACACACTGATCCACACGCCTTCCAGCCCGAACTGCGGCACAAACGCAAACAGCAGCAGCAGGATGCCGATGCCCTCAAACGCAGCCGCCAGCCCCACAACGATCTTGAGCACGCTCTTGGCCTGGTCGTAGCCATCGGCAGAAACGCTCTCGCCCATCAGCCGCAGATCGCGGAAGCCCATGCGCCGGCGCATGGCCAGCGCAAAAAAACTGGTAAGGGTAACAAGCCCCAGGCCGCCTATCTGGATCAGCAGCAGGATCACCGCCTGCCCGAACCAGGAAAACTGGGTCCAGGTATCCCGCACCACCAGGCCTGTCACACAGGTAGCGCTGGTAGCGGTAAACATCGCGTTGACCACATCCAGCCTTCCGTTCCGGCTGGCGATGGGCAGAGTGAGCAGCATCGTACCCAGGGCAATAACGATGACAAAGCTGACACAGATGATCTGGGTAGGTGTGCTCAGCCGGAATTTTCTCCGCCGGACTGCCCGCTGATGCCGCAGTTTTTTGCGGATATTTTTCACTTTTTCCATACGTTCCTCCCTGCGCAGCATACAGCCGCTTTACATTCCCCTATAGCATACACCATTTTGCCCGCAGGTTCAACTTGATTTTATCCGCCGGATGCGGTATTATAATAACATGCCGTTGAAAAAAGCATTTCATCCGCAAAGTTTTCAGCACGCCGGAATGCAAAAATCAACGATAATACATAATATGCCTCAGTAGCTTAGCTGGATAAAGCGCCTCCCTCCTAAGGAGGAGACCGCAGGTTCAAATCCTGTCTGGGGTATCCTTTTAACATAAACAGCGACAGCTTTCCGGTTTGGAAAACTGCCGCTGTTTGTTTTTAAGAATCTCTTGGCTGAATTAAGATCAGGCGGGTTTCTTTGTATCCAGTGCCTTTACCTCTTCAATCGGAAGTTTTGCATATCGTGCAATCGTTTCATACGGCAATCCATCAGCCAACATAGTTTTTGCACTTTCGATTGCCTGTTCATGCTTTGCTTCCCTTGCACTTTCTTCTCGTACTTCTTCAAATGCTCTGCACATCGTTGCCACTCCCTTCGTATCTTCTTTAAAATAACGCACCCGCTGTGCCAGAACAGGATAGTTCATGTCATCCGGGTTCGTGGATAAACCGCTTGAACTACGGTCGCTTTTTTCAGAATTTCAGCTTCTCCTGCAAAAAGCGGCACAGCAACTCCGCACAGGCATTATGCTGCTTTTTAGGGCGGAGAAATCCGGCGCAAATGGGCGGCAGATCATCCAATACGATGTTTTTGGCGTTGTGCATCAGGGCGTTGGGGGCTTCCTCGAAACGGTTCAGGGATACACAATTCTGCTCCTGCGTGCGGTAGAGCACCTGATAGAATTGCTCCCCCAGCTCCAGCTGCGGGTGCACGCCGCTTGCCTGCAATGCCTGCCACAGCGGCGCAAGGGCATCCGGGGCAAAGCCGGGCACCAGCAGGGTCTGCCCGTCCAGCTCTGCCGGAGAGAGATGCGTCCGCTCCCAGAAAGGGCTGCTGCGGGAGACCATGACAGCGGTGGTATGCTGGGAGAGGGCAGTGCGTGCAAGCCCCGCAGCACAGCCGCCCAAGTCCATCACCAGCCCGGCATCCAGTGCGCCGTTTTGCAGCTGCGCCGGGACTTCATCGTTGGACAGGGAAGCAAGCTCCAAGGGGATGCCGGGGTACTGCTGCCGGAATGCTTCCAAAACCTCTCCCAGATTGGGCAGATAGTCCGGCACCAGAGCCACGCTGATGCCCAGCCGCAGCGGTGCAGACCGGATGTCCTGATAGGCTTGCTCACACAGGGCATCGAACTGCTGCACCACCGGCGCAGCCTGTGCCCGGAACCGCTCGCCTTTTTCAGTAAGAGCCAGATGATTGCGGGTGTTGACGAACAGCTTGCCGCAAAGTTCTTCTTCCAGTGCGGCAATGCTCAGCCGCAAGGCCTGCCGGGACAGGTACATCCGCCCGGCGGTGTGGGTGTAATTCAAATCTTCGCACAGCGCCAAAAAATAACGCAGCTGCTGGATGGTCATGGTGTGCTCCTTTTTGCAAAACGCAAGTTTCACTTGATACTTATAGGGATATTATAACTCCTTTTTCTTTTCCTGTAAATGTGATATTTTTAACAAGAACGACATGGAAGATTTGTCGATACGAAGGATAAAGCAAGAAAAGGAAGGAATTATTATGGAAAAGATCTCCCGTAAAGGATTTCTGAAGATCGCAGCCGCTGCCGCCATGAGCGGTGTTACCGCTGCCGGTCTGGCTGCCTGCAATGCGGCCAGCAGCGCCTCCAGTGCAACCGGGATCTACACCCCCGGCACCTACACCGCTACTGCCAAGGGCATGAGCGAGATCACCGCCACCGTCACCTTTGACGCCAACACCATCACCAAGGTGGAGCTGGATCTCGCTGGCGAAACTGAGAGCATCGGCGGTGCTGCCAAGGACAAGCTCATTGAGCAGATCATGAACGCCCAGACCAGTCAGATCGACGGCGTGACCGGTGCCACCGTCACCAGCAAGGCCGTGCAGAACGCTGTGGCAGACTGCATCCAGCAGGCCAGCGGTGGTGCCATTAACCCCGCACAGCAGTCCACCGAGGAGGCTTCCTCCACCGCCGACTGGCTGGGCGAGGAGCCGGAGATCGCAGAGAGCGACATCAAGCAGACCGTGGACTGCGAGGTCCTGGTCGTCGGTGCCGGTTCTTCCGGTACCTTTGCTGCCGCCGCTGCCGCCGAGGCAGGTGCCAAGACCATCCTCATCGAGAAGTTTGGTCACGACATGGCCAGCGGCATCCGGGATACGCTGGCAGCCTGCGGCTCCAAGCAGCAGCAGGAGGACGGCGATGATGTGAGCAAGAAGGACGCCGTGCGCTACCTGTGCAACTGGAGTCAGGGCTACACCCGCCGCAGTCTGGCACAGGTCTG
>CAKTFD010000107.1 GCA_934553285.1 uncultured Faecalibacterium sp.
TGATTCCCAGATATATCCATGATAGAATAAGAAGAGATTTCAGACAATCATATTAAAAACCGGTATCCTCCATTTTCCATGTGGAGGATACTTTTTTATTTTCAAGCATCGTTTTCTCAACGCAAAAAAGCCCCCGCCCATCACATTTCTGTGAAACACAGAGGCCTTCTACTGCTAGACTTTAATCAGGTCTGGGGAGATGGAACAACACTCTCCTTCTGCTAGGTCAGTGTCCCCCTCCAGATTTTTAACTATCCCCGGAGTGCCTGATGCGGCGTTTTCCTGCTCCATTCTGGCGCATACCGCTTCGTAGATATAGGCGTTTACGCTTTGCCCTGCCTGTTTTGCTTGCCTGTTGGATGGTGGGGTTTGCCTTGGCAGCGGGTCTTAAATCACGGTTACGCACGAGAGAGACTCCTCCTTTTTTCGCGAAAAATCCCTCTCGCCCCTCTAGCGTTTCCAGAAATTGGAGCAAAAAGAAAAAGCCCAAAATCATTCGAATCAACGAACGATTCTGAGCTTCTATATGCCGCCGACGGGGGTCGAACCCGTACTCTGTCTCCAGAAAGGGATTTTAAGTCCCTCGTGTCTGCCAATTTCACCACAGCGGCGCAAACCCGGCTTACAAAGCCCTGCTGCCCTCCATGTCCAAAGGGAGCCGGGAATAACAGGAGCGAGGTTATAATATGACAACCAAACTGACGCAATGCAATTTGGAAGTTATCGAAATCAGCGGCTTTTATGATACAATAGTTTCCCTGCTTTGTCAAGGAAAACTGCTTTTTTCATGCTGCTTACACCTTGCCGCCATGCAGCTCTGCATACATCCGGGAACGGCACTCGGCCACTGCGGGGGTCATGTTCACGTAATGCTTGTGCGGGCACTCCAGACGCAGCTCGCTCTCCCAAGTCTCCTCGGTAAGCTGCTTGGCGATATAAGCCTTTTTCTCTGCGATGGAGGGCAGCTCAATGGCCAGCTTTCCGCCCAGGATATGGGGCACCAGCAGCTGCCGTACCGCACTGGGGGTAAAGGTGATGGTGCGCTCGATGGCATCCGAGTCCAGATTGACCATGGTGATGGGCTTGCCTGCCTCGATGACCTCGCCATCCATAGCGATCAGGTCGCACTGTGCCTGCCCATTTTCATCGTACAGGCGCCAGGGCATCTTTTTGCCCGGGATGATGGCCTTGCTGGCAGAATCCGAACATTTCATCTTGGGAGTATAGCTGCCGTCCGGCTTCTTCACCGCCACCAGCTTATATACGCCGCCAAACACGGGGTCGGAGGCGGAAGTGATCAGGTTCTCACCTACACCGTAGGAATCAAAGTGGGCGTGCTCATACAGCTCCATGTTGGCGATCTTCTTTTCGTCCAAGCCGTTGGATGCCACCAGCTTGATGTAGGGCTTGCCGGCAGCGTCCAGCGCCTTGCGCAGCCGCTTGGAACCGCGTGCCAGGTCGCCGGAGTCGATACGGGCGCTCTTAACGCGGCGGTTGGGGTCATCGGGATACTTCTCGATGAGATAATCATCCAGCTTGATGAGGTTGGGCAGGCCGCTCTCCATGATATTATAGGTATCCAGCAGCAGGCTGACCGAATCCGGGTAGGTATCGGCAAACGCCTTAAAGGCATCGAACTCAGTGGGGAAGAACTCGATAAAGCTGTGGGCCACCGTACCCACTGCCTTAACGTCCGCGCCAAACTTCATTTCTGCCAGGCAGTTGGCAGTACCAATGCAGCCGCCCAGCACCGCAGCGTAGGCGCCATCGTTGCCGGCGCTCTCGCCCTGGGCGCGGCGGGTACCAAACTCCATAACATTGCGCGGGGTGTGGGTGTTCAGGCCCGTAACGCGGGTGGCCTTGGTGGCGATCAGGCTGTGGAAGTTCATGGTCTGCAGCAGGTAGGTCTCGATCAAAATCGCACCCACCAGGTCGCACTCGATGCGCACCATCTGCACATGGGGGTAGCACACGGTACCCTCGGGCAGGGCGTACATATCGCCCTGCCACTTGTAGGTGCGCAGATAGTTACAGAACTCCTCGCTCATACCCTTGGTACGCAGCCAGTGGATATCCTGCTCGTTAAAATGGTAGTTCATCAAAAAGCGGGTCAGTTTACGCTGGCCTGCGCTGATGGAATAGCCCTGGTTATCCGGGTTCTTGCGGAAGAACATATCAAACACCAGCGTGGTGTCCTTAAAGCCATGCAGGAACAGGCAGTTTGCCATGGTAAATTCGTAAAAATCTACGACCATCGCGGGGTTATCGTAATCCTCATCCGGAATATAAGGCTCGACCTTGATCTCGTTCATGAACGTTTTCCTTTCTTCTTGCCAGGCGCCGGGTCTCCCCTGTTCTGCGCCGCCTGCCGTACCCGGCAGGAGAATATGCCGCTCTGTCAAGACAGTGCGTTTCTATCATGATAGCACGATTTCCCTGCCGGTGCAAGTATTTTCGGGCAAAAAGGAGGGGCTGCTGCACATTGCTTTGTGCGGCAGCCCCTCGGTGTTCAAGATACGATTTTGCTTTGTACAAAAACAGCCTTAGCCGTTCATGATGCTGGGCGTAGCGTTTTTCAGCACAACATCGTGGCTGCCGCCCTCCACGATGGAGGTGGAGGAAACAACGGTCAGCTTGGCCTTCTGCTGCAGCTCCGGGATGGAGAGCGCGCCGCAGTTGCACATGGTGCTCTTGACCTTGTACAGGGTGGTCTGCACGCCATCGGCCAGGGGGCCTGCGTAGGGCACGTAGCTGTCCACGCCTTCCTCAAAGCTCAGCTTGGTGGAACCGCCCAGGTCGTAACGCTGCCAGTTGCGGGCACGGTTGGAGCCTTCGCCCCAGTATTCCTTCATATACTGGCCATTGATGCGCACCTTGTTGGTGGGGCTTTCGTCAAAGCGGGCAAAGTAACGGCCCAGCATCACAAAGTCTGCGCCCATGGCCAGCGCCAGGGTGATGTGGTAGTCGTGGACGATGCCGCCATCGGAGCAAATAGGCACATAGATGCCGGTCTCCTTGTAGTATTCGTCACGTGCCTTGGCCACCTCGATAACAGCGGTAGCCTGGCCGCGGCCGATGCCCTTGGTCTCGCGGGTGATGCAGATGGAGCCGCCGCCGATGCCGATCTTCACAAAGTCAGCGCCGGCCTCGGCCAGGAAACGGAAGCCCTCGGCATCCACCACGTTGCCGGCGCCCACCTTGACGGTGTCGCCGTAGTGCTCGCGGATCCAGCCGATGGTGCGGCTCTGCCACTCGGAGTAGCCCTCGGAGGAGTCGATGCACAGCACATCCACACCGGCCTCGACCAGTGCGGGCACGCGCTGCGCGTAATCGCGGGTATTGATGCCGGCACCCACCACGTAGCTCTTGTTCTTATCCAGCAGCTCGTTGACGTTTTCCTTGTGAGAATCGTAGTCCTTGCGGAACACCATATACACCAGGTTGCCCTCGGCATCCACCAGCGGCAGGGTGTTGATCTTGTTATCCCAGATGATATTGTTGCAGTCATGCAGGGAGGTGTGGGCCGGTGCGGTGACCAGCTTTTCCAGCGGGGTCATAAAGGTAGTGACACAGGCATCGTCCGGGGTGTGGTTGACACGGTAATCGCGGGAGGCCACAATGCCCAGCAGCTTGCCGCCCGGGGTGCCATCGGCGGTGATGGCGATGGTGGAGTGGCCGGTGCGGGCTTTCAGCTCCAGCACATCGTGCAGGGTAGCGGTGGGTGCCAGGTTGGAGTCGGACACGACATAGCCGGCCTTAAAGCTCTTGACGCGGCGCACCATAGCTGCCTCGTTCTCGATGCTCTGCGAGCCGTAGATAAAGGAAACGCCGCCCTGCCGTGCCAGTGCAATGGCCAGCTTATCGCCGGAGACCGACTGCATGATGGCGCTGATCATGGGGATATTCATCTGCAGCGGGCAATCCTCCTGCCCCTTGCGGTACTTGACCAGCGGGGTCTTCAGGCTGACAGCCGTGGGCACATTTTCCGCAGAGGAATAGCCGGGGACCAGCAGGTACTCGCCAAAGGTGCGGGAAGGTTCTTCGTAGAAATAAGCCATACTCAAACTCCTTTTCTCTTAACGCATCCGATACAAATCAGCATCAAAATCATTCATGTTTGCTGCTTATAAATTGATTGTATATACTTTACCACAAAGCCCGCCAGAATACAAACCCCTGCCGCGCCAAACTTTATAATTGTCCTTTGCATAAAAACAGACAAATTGCCAAGCGTTTATGCGCATTGGTCGTACTTTATTTTTTGAAGTATCACTTTTCCTTCCGGTACGGCGGGCTGTTCCGGGATGCAAAAAAGCTCGTCCGGAAAACCAGACGAGCCTTTTTGCACACGAAGCGGGATACTGCCTGTGCGGCGCATGGATCACAGCTGTGAAGGAGAACAGCCGGAGGAGGAAGATCGGCGCCCAGCATCCCTAAAAACAAGAAGAAAAAGATTTCACACACACAGCTCCGGGGCATCGCCCCTTGCTGTAACCATATTGTAACTCTTTTGAAATCGTTTTGCAATAGGGTTTTGTAATTTTTTTGTAATTTATTTTGTTAACTTTTTATGTCTTTTTTCAGAAGGAGCTGCTGCAAACATCATTTCCCTTTTTGTGTCCTGTATGATATACTTATTTTGAATATGCTGCCTCTGGCAGAAAAAAGGAGTTTAGGATACGGATATGAAAACAAAACTGGGCATCGTAGGCTGCGGCTTTCTGGGCAACATCGTGGCCGATGCATGGAAGAACGGCCTGCTGCCGGACTACGAGCTGGTGGGTGTGACCAGCCGCACCCGCGCTTCGGCTGAAAAGACTGCCGCCAGGGTGGGCTGTGCCGTCTGCGATGATGTGGATGCACTGCTGGCGCTGGAACCGGCGTACATCGTGGAGGCTGCCTCGGTGGAGTCTGTGCGCGCCATGGCCATCCCGGTGTTGAAGCGCGGCGTCAACCTGGTCATCCTGTCCATCGGTGCTTTTGCCGACCTGGATTTTTACGCCCAGGTCAAAGCTGCCGCCGTGGAGGGCGGTGCCAGGGTGCATCTGGCCAGCGGTGCCATCGGCGGCTTTGATGTGCTGCAGACCGTTACCCTGATGGCGCAGGCACAGGGCCTGCCGGAGACTGCCGGCATCGAGACCCACACCGGAGCACGCGGCTTCCGCAATACGCCGGTCTGGGCAGAGCATCTGCTCACCGACACCGAAAAAACCACGGTGTTTACCGGCAATGCCAAGCAGGCCATTGCCACCTTCCCCCGCCGGGTAAACGTTGCCGTGGCCACCTCGCTGGCCACCACCGGCCCCGAGATCACCGGTGTTACCATGCACTCGGTGCCCGGCTGGGTGGGCGATGACCACCGCATTACCGCCGAGATCGAGGGTGTAAAGGCTGTGGTGGACATCTGCTCGTCCACCAGTGCCATTGCAGGCTGGAGCGCGGTTTCCCTGCTGCGCAACCTGGCCTCGCCGGTCTGTTTTTATTGATAACTGGAGGTGCACAACATGTTTGAGAAACTGGTCGCCATCGAGCCGGTCAGCCTGATCCCCACCGCTGAGGAAGAGCTGCACCGCTACGCCAAAGAGGTGGTGCTGTACCGGGATGTGCCCGGCAGCGATGCTGAGATCGTGCGCCGCATCGGGGACGCTGATGCCGTACTGCTCAGCTACACCTCCCACATCGGCAAAGAGGTCATTGCGCAGTGCCCCAACATCCGCTATATCGGCATGTGCTGCAGCCTGTACTCGGAGGAAAGCGCCAACGTGGATATCGCCTACGCCCGCACCCGTGGCATCCAGGTGCTGGGCATCCGGGACTACGGCGACCGCGGCGTTGTGGAGTATGTCCTGCACGAGCTGACCGGCCTGCTGCACGGCTTTGGGATGCCCATGCTGCGGGACGAGCCGGTGGAGATCACAGGCCTGAAAGTGGGCATCGTAGGGCTGGGCGTTTCCGGCCGGATGATCGCCGATGCGCTGCAGTTCCTGGGCGCAGAGATCAGCTATTTTGCCCGCAGCGCAAAGCCCGATGCCGAGGCTGCCGGCATGACCTTCAAGCCCCTGCCCCAGCTGCTGGCAGAGAGCGAGGTGGTGTTTACCTGCCTGAACAAGAACGTGCTGCTGCTGGGCGAAAACGAGTTTGCTCAGCTGGGCGCAGGCAAGGTGCTGTTCAACACCTCCATCGGCCCCGGCTTTGACTCTGCCGCGCTGGAAAAGTGGCTCGAGCAGCCCGGCACCTATTTCTTCTGTGATACCCGCGCCGCAGCAGGCCCGGTGGGCGAGGATTTCTTTGCCCGGGAAAATGTGCGCTGTGCCAATGTATCCGCAGGCCGCACCAAGCAGGCCTTTGTATTGCTGAGCAAAAAGGTGCTGGATAACATCCGCACCGCACTCAACGCATAAAAAGGAGCGTTTCATCTATGAAAACTGCATTGACCATTGCTGGCAGTGATTCCAGCGGCGGTGCCGGCATCCAGGCCGACATCAAGACCATGGCCGCCAACGGCGTGTTTGCCATGAGCGCCATCACCGCCCTTACGGCCCAGAACACCACCGGCGTGACCGCCATCTTTGACACCACGCCCCAGTTTCTGGCGCAGCAGCTGGACGCTGTATTCACCGATATCTACCCGGATGCCGTCAAGATTGGCATGGTCTCCTCGGCAGCGCTGATCGACACCATCGCCGAGCGGCTGACCTTCTACGGTGCAAAGCACATCGTGGTAGACCCCGTGATGGTGGCCACCTCCGGTGCCAAGCTGCTGCAGGACGATGCCGTGCAGGCACTTACTACAAAGCTGCTGCCGCTGGCGGAGGTGCTTACCCCCAACATCCCGGAGGCCGAGATCCTTTCCGGGATGGCCATCTCGAACGCTGCCGATATGGAGGCCGCTGCCCGCACCATCAGCCAGCGCTACGGCTGCGCTGTGCTGTGCAAGGGCGGCCATCAGGTCAACGATGCCGACGACCTGCTGTGGCGCAGCGGTACCGGCAAGTGGTTCAAGGGCAAGCGCATCGCAAACCCCAACACCCACGGCACCGGCTGCACCCTGTCCAGCGCCAT
>CAKTFD010000108.1 GCA_934553285.1 uncultured Faecalibacterium sp.
GTTCTGGTTATTAACTGCGGTTCTTCTTCCCTGAAATATCAGCTGATCGATATGGACGGCGAGAAGGTGCTGTGCAAAGGCCTGTGCGAGCGCATTGGCATGGAAAGCAGCATGATCACTCACGAAGCAAACGGCACCAAGGCCACCACCCCTGCTATCTTCCCCACCCACACCGAGGCATTTGCCGAGGTCGTGAAGAAGATGACCACCGGTGCAGGCAAGTGCATCAACGATGTGAGCGAGATCGATGCCATCGGCCACCGCGTGGTGCATGGCGGCGAGAAGTTCAAGAGCAGCTGCCTGATCACCGATGAGGTCATCAATACCCTGCGCGAGCTTAGCCCGCTGGCTCCCCTGCACAACCCCGCTGGCATCCTGGGCATCGAGGCCGCACGCAAGGTGTTCGGCAACATCCCCATGGTCGCCGTGTTCGATACCGCTTTCCACAGCACCATGCCGCCGAAGGCTTACATGTACGCCATCCCCTACGAGTATTACGAGAAGTACGGCGTGCGCCGCTACGGCTTCCACGGCACCAGCCACAAGTACGTTGCCCACAAGGCAGCTGAGTACCTGGAAGAGCCGATCGAGCGCCTGAAGCTCATCACCTGCCACCTGGGCAACGGTTCTTCCATTGCTGCTGTGGACCAGGGCAAGGTCGTGGATACCTCCATGGGCATGACCCCGCTGGCCGGCCTGATGATGGGCACCCGCTGCGGCGACCTGGACCCCTCTGTGGTCAACTACCTGAAGTACACCCTGAACATCACCGGCCACGAGCTGGACGAGATCCTGAACAAGAAGTCCGGCCTGCTGGGCATCTCCGGTGTTTCCAGCGACAAGCGTGACGTGGAAGAGGCAGCTGCTGCCGGCAACAAGCGCGCACAGCTGGCTTCCGATATGCTGAACTACCAGATCAAGAAGACCATCGGCAGCTACATTGCAGCCATGGGCGGCGTGGATGCCATCGTCTTTACCGGCGGCATCGGCGAGCACGATGCCATTGCCCGTGCAAAGATCTGCCACCACATGGATTGGCTGGGCATCCGCATCGATACCGAGAAGAACAAGCACCCCGTGGGCGATGTGTGCGAGATCACTGCCTGGGGCGCAAAGGTGCGCACTCTGGTCATCGCTACCGACGAGGAGCTGATGATCGCCCGCGACACCAAGGAAGTCGTCGAGAAGTAATCGTTTCCCAAAGGGCTTTGCAGGGGCTGCCGCACGGAATGTGCGGCAGCCCCTTTTCATCTTCCGGCAGTTATTTTACCCAAATCAGCCCTGTCGGATTGTGCTATCTATACAAATAACAAGGCGAATGGTTGTTTTTTGGTTGACAAATTTCAAAAAGAACGGTACAATAGAAAAGTCCTCAATTGGAGGACGTCTATTCATTCAAGCCCCTGGTAAGCTTACTGATCAGCGCGATGGTCCCAAAACCAAAGGTATGGTTACAATCCTTCCGTGGGCAAGAACTAACTAAAGAGGAGATACTACTATGTTTGAAGACAAGACTCTGGTCTGCAAGGACTGCGGTAAGGAATTTGTTTGGACTGCTGGTGAGCAGGAGTTCTACGCATCTCGCGGCTTCGAGAATCAGCCCCAGCGCTGCAAGCCCTGCCGTGACGCCCGCAAGAACGGCGGCGCACGCAGCAACAGCGGTGAGCGTCAGATGTTCGACGCTGTCTGCGCAGCTTGCGGCAAGACCTGCAAGGTTCCCTTCCAGCCCCGTGAGGACCGTCCGGTCTACTGCTCTGACTGCTTCGCTCGCATGAAGCAGAACTAAGCGCTGATTTTACTTTAAATCGGTAACAAAATCCCCCGCTGCCAGCCGGCAGCGGGGGATTTTTTGCGTCTGTTGTTTTTAGGCAAAGGGGCTGCAAGTGCGCTGGCTCAATCGTCGTCGCTGTCCAGCTTGAGCACTGCGGTAAAGGCCTCGCTGGGCAGGGAAACACTGCCCAGCTGGCGCATCTTCTTTTTGCCTTCCTTCTGCTTTTCCAGCAGCTTTTTCTTACGGGAGATATCGCCGCCGTAGCACTTGGCCAGCACATCCTTGCGCATGGCCTTGACCGTTTCGCGCGCAATGATCTTGCCGCCGATAGCAGCCTGCACCGGGATCTCGAACAGGTTGCGGGGGATGTTATCCCGCAGTTTTTCGCAGATGCGGCGGCCCTTGGCGTAGGCGTTATCCCGGAACACGATCATGGACAAAGCGTCCACGGGGTCGCCGTTGAGCAGGAAGTCCAGCTTGACCAGGTCGCTCTCGCGGTATTCCTTAAACTCGTAGTCGTAGCTGGCGTAGCCGCGGCTGCGGCTCTTGATGGCATCAAAAAAGTCGTACACGATCTCGCCCAGCGGCAGTGCATAGTGCAGATCCACCCGGACATCGTCCAGATACTTCATATCGATCAGCACACCGCGCTTGCTCTGGCACAGATCCATCAGGCCGCCCACATAATCGTTGGGGGTGTACAGGTGCACATCCACAAAAGGCTCTTCCTGCTTGACGATGTTGCTGGGATCCGGGTAGCTGGAGGGGTTGTCGATCATCTCCACCGTGCCATCGGTCAGGGTCAGGCGGTAGCGCACGCTGGGGGTGGTGGTGATGATATCCAGATCGAACTCCCGCTCCAGCCGCTCGGTGATGATCTCCATATGCAGCAGGCCCAGAAAGCCGCAGCGGAAGCCAAAGCCCAGCGCAGCGCTGGTCTCCAGCTCAAAGGTCAGGGAGGCATCGTTCAGCTGCAGTTTTTCCAGCGCATCTTTCAGGTCCGGGTACTTGGCACCATCGGCGGGATAGATGCCGCAGAACACCATGGGCTTGACCTGACGGTAGCCGGGCAGCGCCTCCGGGGTGGGGCGCGCCGCCAGGGTGACGGTATCGCCCACGCGGGTATCCTGCACCGTTTTGATGCTGGCGGTCAGGTAGCCTACCTCACCGGCCTGCAGCTGGGTGCAGGGGGTCAGGCTGGTAGCGCCCATGTGGCCCACCTCCACCAGCGTAAACTCGGCCCCGGTCGCCATCATGCGGATGGTATCGCCGGGCTTTACCGTACCCTCGAACACGCGGATGTAAACGATAACGCCCTTGTAGCTGTCGTAGATGCTGTCAAAGATCAGCGCCTTGAGGGGGGCCTCCGGGTCGCCGGTGGGGGCAGGGATATCGCTGACCACCCGCTCCAGCACCTGGTCCACGTTCAGGCCGGTCTTGGCAGAAACGCGGGGCGCATCCAGGCAGGGCAGGCCGATCACATCCTCCACCTCCTGCGCCACCTCATCCGGGTGGGCGCTGGGCAGGTCGATCTTGTTCAGGATGGGCACCAGCTCCAGGTCGTGTTCCAGTGCCATGTAGGTGTTGGCCAGGGTCTGGGCTTCCACGCCCTGGGTGGCATCCACCACAAGGATGGCACCCTCGCAGGCAGCCAGACTGCGGCTGACCTCGTAGGCAAAGTCCACATGACCCGGGGTATCGATCAGGTTGAACTCGTAGGTCCTGCCGTCCCTGGCGGTATAGTTCATGGTCACGGCGCGGGCCTTGATGGTGATGCCGCGCTCGCGCTCGATATCCATGTTGTCCAGGATCTGGTCCTCCATGGTGCGCTCATCCACGCTCTTGGTCAGCTCCAGAATGCGGTCGGACAAGGTGGATTTGCCGTGGTCGATGTGTGCAATGATGCAGAAGTTGCGGATGTTATCTCTTGCCATGTAGTTCCTCCGGGCAGATTTATGCTTCTAAGATCCAGTCCTCCACAGCCACGATGGCACCGTGGTCGCGGTAGACGCGGGGCACGCGGCGGGAAACGCCGCACAGCACTTCGTACGGGATGGTATCGGTCTTGCGGGCAATGGTAGCGGCCGTATCGCCGGCGGTGCCGCCCCACAGGATGGCCTCATCGTCCTCCTGGACATCCGGCACCCGGGTCACATCCACCATCATCTGGTCCATGCATACCCGGCCCAGCACCGGGCAGGCCATACCGTGGATCTCCACGATGCCCTTGCCGCAGCTCAGCAGCCGGGGGTAGCCATCGGCGTAACCGGTGCACAGGGTGGCCACTCTGGTGGGCTTTTCGGCGGTAAAGCGGCGGCCATAGCTGGCGCACTGGCCGGGCTGCATCTCCTTTATCATGCTCACCACGGTCTTTAAGGTCATCACCGGCCGGAACTGCCCGAACTGCACCTCATCGCTGGGGTCGTAGCCATACAGGATGATGCCCGGGCGTGCCATGCAGCGCTCCCGGGGCAGTCCCTCGGGCCAGTCCGGATGCAGCATCACCCCGGCAGAGTTGTCGCAGTGCACAAGGGCAGGCTCCCGCCCGGCTGCTTTCAGGGCGTAGAACGCCTTTACAAACAGTGCCTGCTGCGCGGCGGTGTAGGCCACGTTTTCCGGGGCGGTGTCATCCGCCACCGAAAAATGCTGGAACAGGCCGGTCATCTCCAGCCCGGGCAGTGCACAGGCCTGCAGCATCTCCCGGATGGCGGCATCAAAATCGGTGCGCAGGGCAAAGCCGATGCGGCCCATGCCGGTATCCGCCTTGAGGTGGATCCGCACCCTGCCCCCCGCTGCCACGGCGGCATCGCTCAGCGCGTGTGCCTGATGGAGGGAGTAGCAGGCTACCGTGATATCATTCTGGATCAGGGCGGCGGCGTAGGCAGGCTGCACATGGCCCAGGATCAGGATGGGCAGGCGCTGCCCTGCCTTGCGCAGCTGTACGGCCTCGGTCAGGCAGCTGACTGCCAGCCAGGCAGCGCCCTCCTCCGCAAAAACGCGGGCGCACTGTACCGCACCGTGGCCGTAGCTGTCCGCCTTGACTACTGCGCACAGCGGCAGTGCCCCTGCCCGGGCTTTGACCGCCCGGAAATTATCCCGCAGGGCATCGAGGTCGATCTCCGCCCAGACATGTTTTTCAAAGGGTTGTGTCTGCATGATGGTTCGTTTCCTTTACTGTAAAACTGCCGCGTCCGGTGTGGATGGGTGCCCAGCCGTCGATGCCGCTCTCCTGCAGCGCGTGCAGGGTCTTCTGCCGGAAAGCGTGGTCGGTGCGGCTGCGCTCCTGTACAAATTCCTTGGTCTGTTCCCGCACGGTGACGCCATCGGCGGGGCAGCGGCTCTTCACGATGGGCAGCTCCGCTTCCCGCACGGCACACTGCACCTCGTATTCCGTAGCCAGCAGCATGGGGCGGATCAGGGTAAGATCCCGCTGGGAGAGGTAGGTCACCGGCGAAAAGCAGCCGATGCGCCCTTCCCGCCAGAGATTCATATAAAAGGTCTCCACAGCATCGTCCAGATGGTGCCCCAGCGCCACCTTGTTGCAGCCCAGCTCCTGGGCTGCCGTGTGCAGCGCGCCCCGCCGCAGCTTGGCGCACAGGGCACAGGGGTTCTTTTCCCTGCGGTACTCGAACACCACAGGGCCGATCTCGGTGCGGCGCACCTCGTAGGGGACATCATACCGGCGGAACAGCTCCGCCAGCGCGGTGTAATCCATGGGCTGATGGTCGAACTGCGGATCCAGCGTGACCGCCACCACTTCGAACGGAAAGCCGATGTACTTGCGCAGCATGGCCAGACCGATGGTCAGCGCCACGCTGTCCTTGCCGCCGGAGACCCCCACCATCACCCGGTCGCCGGGGGCGATCATCTCATAATCCTGTACGGCTTTGCGCATCAGGCCGCAGAGCCGCTGCATTGCATGTAACTCGCTCATGACAGGGCCACGCTTTCTACCAGATTGACCACATCATTGATGGAGGCCAGCTTGGTCAACGCCGAAACATAGACCACATCGCCGCTATCGTAGGTGATGGTGGCCAGCACGGCGTAATAGGTCTGGATATCGCAGCGCACCGCCTGCACTGCAGCGCCCTCCACGCTCAGGTTCACCTTGCGGGGCTTGATGACACCGTAGGCCTGCTTGAGATCTTTTTCAGAGCTTTCGATAAAATCCTCGTAGCTGTCGGCGGTGCCACGCTGCAGCAGCACGGCCTGGTAGTCCTCGCCATCCGCTGTTTCCGCGCTGGCCAGTTCCAGCACGGTGCCCAGGGTGGCATCCTCGGTCATGCGGCACACCTTCCAGATACTGCTGTCGTAATAGACAGAGATGCCGTTGGAGCCGGTATAGCGGGTATCGGGGTCTGCGGGGGTCTGCCGGTTCACCAGCAGGGTGAGCACCATATAGGCCACGATGCCCAGACAGATAAAAATGGCCATAGCCGCCAGCAGCCTGGAGCTGCGGCGCTGTGCCGAAGCGTTGCGGTCGATATCATTTGGCATGGATGTATTCTCCTTGTGTTGCGGGCCGCCATTTTGTGCCGCCCATATCCTTTATAGTATACCACAACCGCAGCGGGATTTGTAGCGGGCAAATGGCAAAAATATGCCGGGGCAGGCAAAAAATTTACGCAAAAATTCAAAGTTTGAAATCAAGAGATTTTAAGAGAAAAGCAGCGTTTTCAAGAGTTTGAAAAATCTGCGCCGAAAAAATTCAAAAATCATGTTGACAGGCGCGTTTTTGTGTTGTATACTGACACTCGCGCCCCAAAAGGGTGCCTGAAACGTACAAAGAACTTATCAGGAGGAAATAGATATGAGCACTACTCTCGTAAAGCCCGCTGAAGTCGAGCGCAAGTGGTACCTGCTCGACGCTGCCGGCAAGAGCCTGGGCCACGTCGCTGCTGAGGCTGCTGTTCTGCTGCGCGGCAAGCAGAAGGTCGATTACACCCCCAATGTGGACTGCGGCGATTTCGTTGTTGTCATCAACTGCGATCAGGCTGTTCTGACCGGCAAGAAGGCTGAGCAGAAGTTCCACATCACCCACAGCAAGTACATCGGCGGCCTGAAGAAGGTCCAGTACAGCAAGCTGATGGCTGA
>CAKTFD010000109.1 GCA_934553285.1 uncultured Faecalibacterium sp.
CCTGTTTCCTGCCCTTTTCCACCGCCCGGGCTCTCTGGTAAGGATCAATGCGAAGGCCTACTCTTCTCTTCACAGCCATTTTTGTGATATTGACACTATAATAAACCCATCGGAAGGATTTGTCAACACCTCCAACGAAGTTTTTGGGTAGGAATATGTTGTATGCCCTTGTTTGCAGCTGGTGGACATGATAGAATAAGGTGATATTTTATGTAAGGAGAACAGGCAATGAACAGCAGAGATCTTTTTCCGGATGAAGAGCTGCGCCGCCGCATCATGGATTTTATCATGGCCGCAGGGCAGACCCTGCTGGAAAACGGAGCCGAGGTGTTCCGGGTAGAGCAGACCATGGAGATCATGGCACGCAGTTTTCATCTGCGGGAGTTCCATGTTTATGTGCTGACCAACGGCATCTTTGCCAGCGCGGGCACCGCAGAGGTCAGCGAGGTGCGCAATGTGCCGGTGCGCACCACCCATCTGGGGCGGGTGGCGGCGGTAAACGCGCTGTCCCGCCAGATCGCACAGACCGACATGAGCCTGGATGAGGCCGAAAAACGCCTGGCAGAAGCGCAGCGGCTGCCTTTCCCGAAAGACCATATCCAGCTATTGTCCGGCATGTGCGGGGCGTTCTGCTTTGCCATGATCTTTGGCGGCAACCTGCGCTCCGGGCTGGCGGCCTCCGGCGCGGGGCTGATGGCCTGCTGGTATCTGCTGTGGTGCGGCCGGCACGAGATGCCCGGCGGCTTCCAGAAGATCTCCACCGCCGCCCTGATCACGCTGGTATGCATTTTGCTGTGCAGCCTGCTGCACACCTCCGCCAGCCATTCCATCATCGGTTCGCTGATGATCCTCACCCCGGGCATCGCCTTTACCATGGGCATCCGGGATTTTGTGCAGGGTGATTATCTTTCCGGCACCATCCGCATGATCGATGCCCTGCTCATCGCGGCCAGCATCGCCATCGGCACAGGTCTGGTGCTGCGGCTGTACACCATCTTTACGGGGGTGGTCGTGGTATGATATCTCTTACATCTGCACAGCTCGGCGAACTGACGGCGCAGTTTTTTCTGGCCGGTGCGGGCACGCTGAGCTTTGCCATCCTGTTTGGCTGTCCCCGCAGATGCCTGCCTTACTGTGCGCTGGTAGGTGCTATGGGCTGGCTGGCCTACGAGTTTCTGGCCATGATGGGGGCAGATACGGCCACCGCCTCGCTGCTGGCCGTGATCCCCCTGACGCTGCTCACCCGGATATTTGCCATCCTGCGTAAGACCCCGGTCACGGTGTTTCTGCTGACCGGCATCTTTCCGCTGGTGCCGGGTGCCGGCATCTACTACACCGCCTACTATTTTATCCAGAACGACAACGCCCTGGCGCTGGCCAATGGCATCAGCACCTTCAAGATCGCTGTTGCGCTGGCCATCGGCATCAGCCTTGTGCTGTGCATCCCGCTGCCAAAAAAGCGGAGATGACCCTTTCCGCCCTCGCTGCACGGTAACTGACCGCTTGTTATCCCCCGGCTTTTTCCCGTTTTGGTATTTATTATGTAAAAGGAGTGTATCTGTATGAATGCAATGGAACTGCTGACCACCCGCCGCACCTACCGCCGCTTTGCGCAGAAAGCCGTGCCGCAGGATGTGGTAAACGACATCGTGGAGGCTGTGCGGCTGTCCTCCTGCGGGGCCAACCGGCAGGCCGTGCGGCTGGTGATGGTGCAAAGCCCCGCTATGGTGGCAAAGGTGCAGCCGCTGGTGCGGTGGGCCGCCTATCTGCCGCCGGAGCAGGGCACGCCCAAAGCGGATGAACTGCCCACCCTGTATGCAGCCGTGCTGCAGGACACCTCCATCCCCGGCGACCTTGCCACGGATACCGGCATTGCGCTGGCCAACATGACCCTGGCCGCCTGGGATAAGGGGGTGGGCAGCTGCATCATGGGTGCTATCAATAAGCCTGCCCTGACCGAGCTGCTGAGCATCCAGGCACCGCAGCAGCTGGCCTTTATGGTGGCCTTCGGCTACCCCACCCACAAGGCGCACATCGTCCCGATGACGGGAGAGACCGGCGTGAAATACTATCTGGATGACGCACGCGACTACTGCGTGCCCAAGCGCAGCGCCGAAGAGATCTCCCGCAGCCTGTAAAGAGGGTTGTTATACTGCATATATTCACATATTTCTTCCGTTATTGCATAATTGTTTGCAGAACCGTATCATTTTTACGGATTATTATGCACAAGTATTGACTTTTCGATTTGTACAAACTATACTAAGTGCGTTCCCCGAAAGCGCGATGAATCGCATCCCGTCGGGAACCTGTAAATACTATGCATCGATTGAGGAGTGTATGAATATGAAAAAGATCTCTCGCCGCAGCTTCCTGGCTGCTGCCGCTGTTTCCGTTGCTGCTCTGGCCATGACCGCCTGCGGTGGTTCCGCCAGCTCTGCCGCTTCCTCCGTGGCAAGCTCTGCTTCCTCCGAGGCTGCTTCTGCCAGCACTGCCGGGCTGACCACCGTGGAAGCCGGTAAGCTGACCATGGCTACCAACGCCACCTTCCCTCCGTATGAGATGACCACCGATGCCGGCACCATCGAGGGCATCGATGTGGACACCGCCAAGGCCATTGCCGAAAAGCTGGGCCTGGAGCTGCAGGTGGACGACATGGAGTTTGATGCCGCACTGCTCAGCGTGCAGCAGGGCAAGGCCGACATCGTGATGGCCGGCGTTACCGTGACCGACGAGCGCAAGGCTGTGATGGACTTCTCCGACAGCTACGCCACCGGCATCCAGTCCATCATCGTGCCCAATGACTCCGACATTGCTTCTCCCGACGATCTGTCCGGCAAGAAGATCGGCACCCAGCGCGGCACCACCGGTTACATCTACTGCTCCGATGACTTTGGCGAGGATTCTGTTGTGGCTTACGACAGCGGCCTGACCGCCGTGCAGGCCCTGAACAACGGCCAGGTGGATGCCGTTGTCATCGACAACGCTCCTGCCAAGGAGTACGTTGCTGCTAACCCCGGCCTGAAGGTGCTGGATACCAGCTACGCCGAGGAGGATTACGCCATCGGCATGGCAAAGGGTTCTCCGCTGGAGGATGCCATCAACAACGCTCTGAAAGAGCTGAAAGAGGACGGCACCCTGCAGTCCATCGTGGATAAGTACATCACTGCAGACTAAGCAGCGTACCCCACACGTACCCAAGGAGGCGACCCCAGTTTGGGGCACCTCTTTTTTTTGGAAAAAAGTGGTTACCGTTTATCAACAGACAGAAAGCGAGGATGTGAATGGCTGCTCAATATGAACTGCTCAAGGAGCTGCTGAACAGCGGCACGACACTGACCTTCGGGCAGGAGTTCTTTTACAAGTTTTATCAGGCTTTTATCCTGAAAGACCGCTGGCTGCAGTACCTCAATGGCGTGGGCACCACATTGCTGGTCACCGCCATTGCGCTGGCACTGGGTGTGGTGCTGGGCAGCATAGTGGCCATGGTGCGTGTTACCCACGACCAGCAGCGCCCCGGCCGCCAGAATCCGGTGCTGGGCTTTTTTAACGCGGTATGCAAGGTGTACACCACCATCATCCGCGGCACGCCCATGATGGTGCAGCTGCTGATCATGAGCATGGTCATTTTTTCCAACAGCCGCAACTTTACCATGGTGGGTGCGCTGACGCTGGGCATCAACTCCGGCGCTTATGTGTCGGAGATCATCCGTGGCGGCCTGATGGCAGTGGATCCCGGCCAGATGGAGGCCGGCCGCAGCCTTGGCCTGAACTACATGACTACCATGGTGGTCATCATCATCCCGCAGGCTATCCGTGCAGTGCTGCCTGCTTTGGGCAACGAGTTCATCGTGCTGCTCAAGGATACCTCCCTTATCACGGTCATCGGCGGCAAGGAGCTGCTGTATGCCGCACAGGGCATCCTGAACCGCACCTACGAAGCCATGTTCCCCCTGCTGGGCGTTGCAGTGATCTACCTGATCCTGGTCATGCTGCTTACCTGGCTGCTGGGCAAGTTTGAGAGGAGGCTGGCACAAAGTGACCGCTAATACACAGGAAAAAATTCTGGAAGTCCGTGGCCTGACCAAGACCTACGGCGGCGTAAAGAGACGAGGTGCCAAAAAGCCCGACCCCACGCTGGATGTTCTGAAAGGCATCGACCTTGACATCTACCGGGGCGATGTGGTCTGCCTGATCGGCCCCTCCGGCTGCGGCAAATCCACCTTTCTGCGCTGCTTGAACCGGCTGGAAGTACCCACCTCCGGCTCCATCAAATTTGAGGGCGTGGAGGTGGACGAGGCGCATATCGACACCGTGCGCCAGAAGATGGGCATGGTGTTCCAGCACTTCAACCTGTTCCCGCATCTGACCGTGAAAAAGAACCTGGAACTGGCCCCCACCCTGCTCAAGCTCAAGGACAAGGAAGCCATCTCCGCCCGTGCAGACGAGCTGCTGGCCCGCGTGGGTCTGGCCGATAAGGCCAACGTCTACCCCAAGAGCCTGTCCGGCGGCCAGCAGCAGCGCATTGCCATTGCGCGTGCGCTGGCCATGGATCCGGATGTGATCCTGTTCGATGAGCCCACCAGCGCGCTGGACCCCGAGATGGTGGGCGAGGTGCTGGAGCTGATGAAGGAGCTGGCACACACCGGCATCACCATGCTGGTGGTCACCCACGAGATGGGCTTTGCCCGCGAGGTATCCAACCGGGTCATCTTCATCGATAACGGCCAGATCCAGGAGGACGAGCCGCCGCAGGAGCTGTTCTCGAACCCCAAGCATCCCCGCCTGAGAGCCTTCCTCTCCAAGATGCTGTAAGCGCCGTCCCGCGTTATTCTGTTATAAAAAAGGCTGCTGCACATGATTTTTGTGCAGCAGCCTTTTTGCATCTTATCCTATTTTATCACGCAGGTATGGTGGGTGCTCAGCGGCCGATCAGCAGGTCGCGGCGGCAGCGCAGGCCCACGGTAAGGGTAGCGTTGCCACCCAGATGACGCAGGGTGACGCGGGCACCGGGCTTCTGGCCCTCGCACAGCAGCGAGAGGTTCAGGGTGGTAGTGTTCTTCTCGGTCAGCAGCACCAGCGTCTTGACACCGCTTGCCTGCAGCGCCTGCATATCCTCGATGGTGGTGCGGAAGGTAGCCACCTCGGCGGGAACGTCCAGGGTGAGCACGCCGTCCTTCTGGCGGGCGGTGTACAGCACCTGCTTACCCAGCAGGCCCTTTACGGTATACTGCGCCTCGGTCTTTTGGGTGGCAGCCAGTTCATCGCCGGAGATCAGCATGATGTTGCCCTGGATAGGGTTGCCCTCCGGGGCACCGTAGCCGCCGTAGCTGGGATCTTTTTCGCCCGTGGCAGCATCGCCGCTGTGCAGTGCAATCTCTCCCTGCACCATCTGCTCCTGCGGGGGCAGATAGCCTGCCACACAGGTATCGTCCACCCCGGCGGCAAACGCGCCTACGCTCAGCATGGCGGCGGCACACACCGCCACAGCGGCACAGCTCAGGGTACGGACAAACTTATTATTCAGCATCTTCATAGGGAATACCTCCTGAAAACGGCAGCAAACAGCGCTGCCTTTATTTTTTTGCATCATAAGCGTTTAAAAAACCATGGTTTTGTGCGGCGGCACCACAATGGAAAACCGCCGTATCTGTTCTGTAAACGGATACGGCGGCCAGATTATTGCAAATGATCCAAAATTTTTATTTTCAATTGTATTCCACCGGAAAATATGTTATTCTACCCATACGGCGCTGATCTGCAAGATCGGTGGTCATGCTTTCCGTACCTCACGCTGTTTCAACTACATGGAATGAAGCAGGAGTTCGCGGAAGGAGAACTTTTTTGGAAGTACCCGACCCGGAGTCCTGAAGGCGAAGGGAGGGAGAAACTCTGTGGATCTGACGGAATTGTTCGCGTTGCTGATGTTCGTTCTCGGTCTGCTTACGCTGATCGTGGAAGTCATTCGGCTAACCTTTGAAGTAACGACTTTTTATCAGAAGCAGGAGCATAAAAACAAAAAAGATTGACCGCCTAGCTACCAACTCATGCAGTCAATCTTTTTGATCTGTGGGGCGGAAAGCTGACCTCTTGCAGATCAGCGTCCCTTGTGTTTATAGTATAATTTCTTTTACCGGCTTTGTCAAGGGCGGTCTGCTGGTTTTTTCACTGTGCAGGCTGCTCTTTTTCTGCGTTCTCCAGTTTATTTTCCACAGTGTCGCGGTTGAGGATGTCCATAAACTCCTCCCCGGTGATCGTTTCCTTCTGGTACAGATACTGCGCCAGCTCGTCCAGCTTGCCGCGGTTTTCGGTCAAGATACGGACAGCCTTTTCGTGCTGGGCCTTTACCAGCTCCACAACCTTCTGGTCGATCTCGCGCTGGGTCTGGGCCGAGCAGGCCAGCGAGGTGTCGCCGCCCAGGTAGCGGTTGTTCACCGTTTCCAGTGCCACCATATCAAACTCCTCGCTCATGCCATAGCGGGTAAGCATCGCGCGGGCCAGCTTGGTGGCCTGCTCGATATCATTGGACGCGCCGGTGGTGATGGAGTTGAATGCCACCTCCTCGGCAGCACGGCCGCCGGTAAGGGTAGCGATCTTGTTTTCCAGCTCGGCCTTGTTCATCAGGTAGTGGTTGCCCTCGTCCACCTGCATGGTGTAGCCCAGGGCGCCGGAGGTGCGGGGGATGATGGTGATCTTCTGCACCGGGGCCGAGTTGGACTGTTTGGCCGCCACAAGGGCGTGGCCGATCTCGTGGTAGGCCACGATGCACTTTTCGTGGTCGGTCAGGATGGAGTTCTTCTTCTGGTAGCCTGCAATGACCACCTCGATGCTCTC
>CAKTFD010000110.1 GCA_934553285.1 uncultured Faecalibacterium sp.
ACCCTGCTCAAGCTGGACGAACTGGGCCACGATATGCCCACCTTCTACAAGTATTTTGAGGAATACACCGGCATCCCGGTGGACAGCATCCCCATGAACGACCCCAAGGTGTACAGTCTGCTGACCAGCCCGGAAGCGCTGGGCGTTACCCCGGAGCAGATCGACAGCCAGACCGGCACCTTTGGCATCCCGGAGATGGGCACAAACTTTGTGCGCGGGATGCTGGTGGAAGCGCGCCCCAAAAACTTTTCGGAGCTGATCCAGATCTCTGGCCTGTCCCACGGTACGGATGTGTGGACCGGCAATGCGGACGAGCTGATCCGCAGCGGTACCTGCACCATCGCTGAGGTCATCGGCTGCCGCGACAGCATTATGCTGTACCTGCTGCGCAAAGGGCTGGAACCCAAGATGGCCTTTGATATTATGGAGGCTGTGCGTAAGGGCAAGGTGGCCAAGGGCGGCTTCCAGCCGGGCTGGGAGGAAGCCATGCGGGAGCACGAGGTACCGGACTGGTACATTGAAAGCTGCCGTAAGATCAAGTATATGTTCCCTAAAGCCCACGCCGTGGCCTATCTGATGAGCGCCATCCGCCTGATGTGGTACAAGATCTACAAGCCGCAGGCGTTCTATGCGGTATACTTTACCGTGCGTGGTGATGATATCGACTACGAAGCCGCCATTGGCGGAGCTGCCGTGGCGCGTGCCCACATGGAGGCAGTCAAGCGCCGCCTGAAAGAGGAAAAAAACGCCAAGGACGAGGATGTTCTGGTCAGTTTGCAGCTGGTCAACGAGATGCTGAGCCGTGGGTACGAGTTCCTGCCCATTGAGCTGGGCAAGAGCCGTGGTTCCAGGTATGTGGTGGAGGACGACAAGGTGCGCCTGCCGTTCAGCTCCCTGAAAGGCCTGGGCGGTGCCGCCGCCGATGCGCTGGAGCGGGTGACCATCCATGGGGAGGAATATATCTCGGTGGAGGAGCTGCAGCAGGCTTCCGGTGTTGGCAGCAGCATCCTGGACCGCCTGCGCCAGGTGGGCGCACTGGGCGATCTGCCCGAAAGCAGTCAGGTGAGCTTCTTCTAAAACAATACAACAACGCAAAAGATCTCCGCATTGGGCGTGATACCCGATGCGGAGATCTTTGTTTAGCGGTTATACAGTTCAGAGCAGGGGAGTGCTTACTCCACGCTGATCATATAGTAGTAAACAGGCTGGCCGCCGCGGATGTGGCTCACTTCCACATGGTTGGGGCACTTTGCCTTAACGATCTCGGTGACCTTTTCTGCATCCTCATCGCTCACATCGCAGCCGGAGATGATGGTGACGAAGCTGGAATCCTTCTTGCACATGCTGCGTGCCAGACGGTAGGTGGCCTTGGTGACATCGTTGGTGGTGGCAACGATCTTGCCGTTCTCCAGTGCCATGATCTCGCCCTTGCGGATGCGTTTGCCATCGTACTCGCTGTCGCGGGCGGCATAGGTGATCAGGCCGGTGGATACCTTATCGGCAGCAGCCATCATGTTGATGGTGTTGGTCTCGGCGTTGACGGAGGGGTCAAAGTTCAGCAGCGCAGTAATGCCCATGGGCACAGTGCGGGTGGGCAGCACCACGACCTGACGGTCGGCCAGCTTCTGTGCCTGCTCGGCAGCCATGATGATGTTCTTGTTGTTGGGCAGCACGAACACGGTCTTGGCGGGCACGCTCTGGACAGCTGCCAGGATATCCTCGGTAGAGGGGTTCATGGTCTGGCCGCCGGACACTACAGCATCCGCTGCCAGGTCGGTGAACACGGCCTTCAGGCCCTCACCGGCGGCAACAGAAACAAAGCCATAATCACGGCTGGGGTCTACAGCAGCGTAGATGAACTCGCTGGCCTGAGAGGGGGCCTTCTCAGCGGAGGCCTGCTTCTCCAGGCTCTTGCCCTGCTTCTGGCGTGCCAGGAACTGCTCGTGCATGTTCTCGATCTTGAAGTTAGTCAGGTAGCCGTACTTGATGGCCTCGCTCAGGATCTTGCCGGGGTCGGCAGTGTGCACATGCAGGTTGATGACATCATCATCCTCGATGCAGACCACGCTGTCGCCGTTGGACTCCGCAAAGGCGCGCATCTTGGCAGCGCTGGCACCCTCGTACTTGTTGATGAGGAACTGGGTGCAGTAGCCGTTGGTGATATCCTCCACCTTCATCAGGTCATCGGTAAACACGCCCTTGCCTGCGTTTGCGGTGGACAGCTTTGCCTTGTTGGGGGCAGCCTCGCCGCCGGCCACGATGGCCTCGCCGTGGAACACCTTGCCCATGCCCTCAAAGATAACCATGATGCCCTGGCCGCCTGCATCCACAACGCCGGCTTTTTTCAGCACGGGCAGCAGGTTGGGGGTATCTTCCAGCGCCTTCTGGCCGGCAGTCAGCACCACATCCCACAGGGCAGGCACATCGGCGGCATTGCTGGCAGCAGCTTCCTCAGCGGCTACGCGGGCCACGGTCAGGATGGTGCCCTCGGTGGGCTTCATCACGGCCTTGTAAGCGCCCTCAACACCCTTCTGCAGGGCAGCCACGATATCGGCAGCATCGGCTTCCTTTTTGCCTTCCAGCGCCTTGGAAAAGCCGCGGAACAGCAGGCTGGTGATAACGCCGGAGTTGCCGCGTGCGCCGCGCAGCATGGCGGAGGCAGCGGTCTTGGAGGCTTCGGCTACGGTGCAGCCATCGTCCAGAGCTTCCAGCTCGCGCACGGCAGCGCCCACGGTCATACCCATGTTGGTACCGGTGTCGCCATCCGGCACGGGGAAGACGTTCAGCTCGTCCACACGGGAACGCTGGTTGTTGATGTTGTTGGCGCCGGAAATGATGGCGTCGCGCAGGATCTTACCAGAAATCATTGTTTTTACTCCTTAGTAACTGACCGGAAAACTCCGGCTCGGGTTTGCATACAAATCAGGCGATGACATCATCCACAGACACCACCACGCGGGCAACTTTCAGCCCGGTGGCCAGTTCCACTTCGTCCTTGACGCGGTGGGAGATGCTGCGGGCAGCGGTGGAAATATTCAGACCGTAGCTGACGGCGATGTGCAGCTCGATCACCAGACGCCCATTCTCCTGGGTCACACGCACACCCTTTTCCGGGTAATCGGCACCATACACCATGCTTTTAACAGCATCGGTCATATCACGGGGTGCCATGGCAGCAACGCCGTAGCACTGTTTGGTGGCTTCACCCACCAGGGTGGAAAAATACCCATCGGTAAAGCTGACATTCCCAAGCGGGAAACGGGAAGTGATCATAGTCGCTCTGCTCCTTTATGTTATTTTTCAGAAAATACATGCAAGGGTCGGGGGCTGTAACCGCGCAAAATAAAATTTGCCACGGATAAACACCCACTCTATTATACAACTTTGGCCCGTGGTTGTACAGTTCAAATTGTTGGATTTACTGCTTTTTGTGCTCTTTTTGCCTTGTTTTTGTAAAAGAAACGGTGCCGCTTTGCTCTCGACATCCTCCGCGCTGTTTTGCGCGGCAGAGATGATATGCTGTAAGCAGCCTGTGCAGATCCCATCAAAACGGAAAGTATGACAAATAAAGAAAAACAATCTGTGAATGAATTATAAAAGATTGCTGGTTTTGCTTTCTTTGTCTATGGAAAAGTGCTAAAATAAAACCAGAGAGGGAAAGGGGCAGCCAGCCCCCTTTTTCCATGAAACTTTCCGGAAAAGCCGGACGCACAGGATATTTTACAGCGCAGACGGCCCGCTCCAACAGGGCCGTATCTGCAAAAAATGCGATAGGAGTTGTTGGCATGAACATTCTCTTTTTTCTGTCCCCCAAGCAGGATCTGATGTACGTTTACGATGATTTTACCCTCCGCCAGACGCTGGAAAAGTGGGAAAATAACCGCTACGCCTCTATCCCGGTGCTCAACCGCCGGGGCGAATACGTGGGCACCCTGACCGAGGGCGACATCCTGTGGGGACTGAAAAAATACCACGGCCTGGATCTGGAAGCAGCTGAAAACGTACCCATCTCGGCATTTGCCCATAAGCGGGATTACAAGGCGGTCACGGTGACCACCAGCATGGACCAGCTGATAGAAGCCGCGATGAACCAGAATTTTGTCCCGGTGGTGGATGACCGGGGCATTTTCATCGGCATCGTGCGGCGGCAGGCTATCATCCGCTACTGTTACGATAAATCCCGTAAGATCGAGATGACCTGCACCGGCCGCCCGGTACAGGAACTGGCCAGCGTACATTGATGCAGCTGCATCCCGCCCCGGCGCGGGGGAGAGCGCTGTCCCTTCCGGGAAAAAGTTTTTTGATGTTTTCTGCGATACTGTGTTTATAAGAAGAGGGCGCTGCACAAAACGATGTGCAGCGCCCTCGCTGTTAGTTACGCATTAGCTCACTTGTTGCGGATGTACTCATCCATGGCCTTGGCGGCTGCCTTGCCGGCACCCATGGCCTTGATAACGGTGGCAGCACCGGTCACAGCATCGCCGCCGGCGTACACGCCATCGCGGCTGGTCTTGCCCTCGTCGCCCTCGGTCACGATGCAGCCATGCTTGTTGGTCTCCAGACCCGGCGTGGTGGAGCGGATCAGCGGGTTGGGGCTGGTGCCCAGGCTCATGATCACGGTATCCACATCCAGCTCAAACTCGCTGCCCTGCTTCTCGATGGGGCGGCGGCGGCCGGATGCATCCGGCTCACCCAGTTCCATCTCGATGCAGGTCATGGAGTGCACAAAGCCGTCTGCATCGGCGTGGATGGCCACCGGGTTGCACAGGGTCTTGAAGATGATGCCCTCTTCCTCGGCGTGCTCCACCTCTTCCTTACGGGCGGGCAGCTCGGCCATGCCGCGGCGGTAAACGATGTAAACGCTCTCGGCACCCAGGCGCAGAGCGCTGCGGGCAGCGTCCATGGCTACGTTGCCGCCGCCCACAACGGCCACCTTTTTGCCGGTGCGGATGGGGGTCTTGCTGGTGGGCAGATAGGCCTTCATCAGGTTGGAACGGGTCAAAAACTCGTTGGCAGAGTACACGCCTTTCAGGCTCTCGCCGGGGATGCCCATAAAGCGGGGCAGGCCTGCGCCGGAACCCACGAACACGGCTTCGTAGCCGTACTCGCCCATCAGTTCATCGATGGTCAGCACCTTGCCGATGACCATATTGCACTCAAAATCTACGCCCATCTTTTTCAGGCCATCGATCTCCTGCTGGACGATGGCCTTGGGCAGACGGAACTCGGGGATGCCGTACATCAGCACACCGCCGGCAACGTGCAGCGCCTCGTATACGGTGACCTTGTAGCCCAGCTTGGCCAGGTCGCCTGCAGCGGTCAGGCCGGCAGGGCCTGCGCCGATGATGGCAACTTTATGGCCGTTCCATGCGGGCACAACAGGGGCGGTGTGCACGTTCTCGCGGTGCCAGTCGGCCACAAAACGCTCCAGACGGCCGATGCCCACCGGCTCGTTCTTGATGCCGCGGGTGCACTTGCCCTCGCACTGGCTCTCCTGCGGGCACACACGGCCGCAGACGGCAGGCAGGGAAGAAGCACGGCTGATGACCTGATAAGCGGCCTCAAAGTCGCCCTCAGCCACATGTGCGATAAACTCCGGGATGTCGATGCCCACAGGGCAGCCGGACTGGCAGGGCTTGTTTTTGCAGCCGATGCAGCGCTTGGCCTCGTTGACCGCCATCTCGGCAGTGTAGCCCAGTGCGACCTCTTTAAAGTTCTTGTTGCGCACATTGGGGTCCTGGGTAGGCATAGGGCACTTTTTGGGATCCATATTGAAAGCCATTTTACATTCCCTCCTGAGTCTTGAACAGGTTGCAGGCTGCCTCGCGGGCGTGTGCCTCAAACGGGCGGTACATGGTGCCGCGTGCCATTGCCTCGTCAAAATCCACCAGATCGCCGTCAAAGTCGGGGCCGTCCACGCAGGCAAACTTGGTCTGACCGCCCACGGTCAAACGGCAGCCGCCGCACATGCCGGTGCCGTCGATCATGATGGGGTTCATGGAAACGATGCTCTTCAGGCCGTGCTTCTGGCAGGTCTTGACCACAAACTTCATCATGATCAGCGGGCCGATGGTGATGACCAGATCGTACTGGTTGCCTGCAGCCACCAGCTCGTCCAGAGCGGCGGTAACAACGCCCTTGGTGCCGTAGCTGCCATCATCGGTCATAATGCGCAGCTCATCGCTGCAGGCCCGGAACTCGTCCTCCAGGATCAGCAGATCCTTATTGCGGAAGCCGACCACGCTGTGCACCACACAGCCCTGCTCGTGCAGCTCACGGGCAATGGGCAGGGCAATGGCGCAGCCTACGCCGCCGCCCACGACACAGACCTTCTTCAGGCCCTCCACCTCGGTGGCACGGCCCAGCGGGCCCACGAAATCGTGGACACTCTCGCCGACCTTCAGGCTGTTCAGCTCCATCGTGGTACCGCCCACGATCTGGAAAATGATGTCCACAGTGCCCTTTTCGCGGTCGTAACCGGCCACGGTCAGGGGGATGCGCTCGCTGTCCTCAAACGGGCGCACAAT
>CAKTFD010000111.1 GCA_934553285.1 uncultured Faecalibacterium sp.
TTTCTTCTGCGGGCAATGTGCAGGCCGCTGCGCAGCAGGGCGCGGGCTTCGTCCCCGCCTGCCGTGGGCAGCACCTCCACCTTTACGCCCAGCTGCTGGCCCAGCTGCTCCACCGTTACGTCATCCAGGAAGGTGTCTTTTTCTTCCCGCAGCATCACAGCCGGGATGCCCAGCGTTTTTGTGGCAAGCCTGCCTGCGCACTGGGCCAGGATATCGGTGGCGGTGATCAGGCCGGTCACTCCTACATTGCCGCCAAAAAAGCGGTTCTGGATGGTGTGGACATGCACCGTGATCATGGGGTACTGGCGGTGCAGCTCCTCCATCATGCGGATGATGAGGGGGGCTGCCATGGTACCGGTGACCACATCCAGCTCCTTGGTGCCGTACACCCGGTGGGGCTTTTCCAGCTCGGCCAGAAACTCCTCCTCAAACAGGCGCATCATGCCCACACCGTTTTCCAGCTGGTCGTAGTCCTCGTAGAACGCCGCCGGCGGGATGGGCCGCCCGGCCTTGAGGTACCATTCGTCGCTGGGGTAGATAATGCGCTTGCCGTGGCGGCGCTTGCACTCATCGCCAAATTCTTCCATAATGTCGATAACATCTGCGCTGGTCTTGGCATCGTACGGCACCTGCGGATACAGATTTTTGCGGTAATCCGTAATGCCGCAGGGTACCGCTGCGATGCTCTGCACCATGGGGGTCAGCTCCAGCAGGTCGGCCAGGGTGCGGCGCAGCTCATCGCCATCGTTCACACCGCGGCAGAGCACCAGCTGGCAGTTGACGGCGATGCCGCCCTCCACCAGCCGGGGCAGGTACTTGAGCACCTCGCCGCCGCGTTTATTGGCCAGCATCCGCACACGCAGCTGGGGGTTTGTGGTGTGCACCGAGATGTTGATGGGAGAGATATGCATCTTGATGATGCGCTCGATCTCGTGATCCTGCATATTGGTCATGGTGATGTAGTTGCCGAACAAAAAGCTCAACCGCTCGTCATCATCCTTAAAATACAGGCTCTCCCGCATACCGGGAGGCAGCTGGTCGATAAAGCAGAACATGCAGTGGTTGGAGCAGGAATGCTTTGCATCGCCCAGATAGGTCTTGAACCCACAGCCAAAGGGGCCGCGCTGCTGCCGCTGCACATCCCATTCGCGGATGCCGTCCGCCACACGGGCTTTCAGGTGGAAGCTGTTGCTGTCGGTATAAAAATCGTAGTCCAGCGTGTCGTTCAGTTCGTTTTCGTCCACGCTCAGCAGCTCATCTCCGGGTGCAAGCCCCAGGGCAGCGGCTTCGCTGTCGGCATCTATCTGCTCGATCCGGATCGCCAAATGCATCCACCTCCTTTACAGCACAAGAAGGGGAAGGCTTCGCGCCCTCCCCTTCTGTACATAACACCATTATGCCACCAATTACGCGCAAATTAGGCCTTCTTGATGACTTCCTCGCCCTTGTAGTAACCGCAGTTGCCACATGCCTGGTGGGGGAGCTTCAGAGAGCCACAGTTGCTGCACTTGACCAGTGCGGGGGCCTCCAGCTTCCAAACATTGCTGCGACGCTTGTCGCGGCGGGCCTTGGAAAGATGTCTCTTAGGTACTGCCATATTTTTGCACCTCCTTGATGGGTTTATCTGTTCAGCAGTGATTTAAGGATCGCGAGCCTTGTGTCTACGGGGGCGTCAGTCTGCTCTGCCGCAGGGCAGGTGCATTCCGCCTTTTTTTTGCCGCATACCGGGCAAAGCCCGGCGCAGTCCGTGCTGCAAAGCAGCACCGTGGGGATCTGGAACATAAACTCCTGGTTGAGCCATTCATCCACATCCAGATGCCCTTTTTCGTCCAGCGGAAGATCGAAATCCGGGTCATCCAGATCCCGTTCTTTGACGATCCACTCCGTATCGACTGTCTCTTCCCGGGTAACCGGGTCCAGGCAGCGGGCGCACTCTCCGTGCACCGATGCGTTTGCCCGCAATGTCATCCGGACCTCATCGCCATCGGTCTGCGCGTCAAAAACCACGCTGACCGGCCGGGGGATCCTTGCACCGGCATAATCATGTGCAGATAAATCACACTGAAACTCTGCATGATATGGTCTGCTGCCGGTCGTGATAAACTTTCTCAGGTCAAATTGCATAGTACACCTCTGAAAAGGCTGCTTTGTTAGTATAGCGCCAAAGCAACCCTTTGTCAACACCAAAACAGGCAGAAAACCGAAAAAATTTATTTTTCTCCGGTCTTCTGCCTGTTGGAAAAGCCTTTAGCCCTGTTCTTTTATCAGATTACAGGTACTTCTTCACATCGTGGGGCAGGGCGGCCTCGTCTGCGCTGACGGTCACAGTGACCTTCACGCTGTCGCCGGCAATGGCTGCCATCTCGTCCAGCACAACGCCCAGACGGTTGATATCGTGATCCAGCACCTTCAGGATGCCGTCAATGTACAGGTCGGTGATATCGTAGTTGCTTGCCAGCAGGCCAGCGATAAAGCCGTACAGCATTTCGCCGCCGGAGATCTTGTACTCTTCCAGATCGATCAGTCGTGCTGCAGGAGCAATGTCGTAGGTGAGCTTCATGCCCTTTTCCACAACAACAACGTTGCCTTTGGAGGTCTTGACCGCATCGTTGATCTGGTCGATCATAGCCTTGGTCTTGCCGGAGCCTTTGGTACCAACAATCAGTTTAATCATAGTTCAGTCCTCCTGTATTTTCCACGCCTTGCGGCGGGAGATCATTTTAACATACGGCTGCTTATTTCAGCTTTGCTTCCAGCTCTGCAGTCAAGCCCTCATAGCCCGGCTTGCCCAGCAGGGCAAACATGTTCTTCTTGTAGCTTTCCACACCAGGCTGGTTAAAGGGGTTCACGCTCAGCAGATAGCCGCTGCAGGCACATGCACGACAGAAGAAGTAGATCAGGTAGCCTACATTATAGGCAGACAGGTCGTCCACCTCGATCAGCACCTCAGGCACCCCGCCATCGGTGTGTGCCAGGATGGTGCCTTCCATCGCCTTGCGGTTGACCACGCTCATGTTCTGGTTGGCCAGGAAGTTCAGGCCGTCGAAGTTGCCCTCCAGCGGGTCGATGAACAGATCCTGCGCCGGCTTTTTAATGTCCACGATGGTCTCGAACATGATGCGGGCACCCTCCTGGATGAACTGACCCATGGAGTGCAGATCGGTGGAGAAGATGCAGCTTGCGGGGAACAGGCCCTTATTGTCCTTGCCCTCGCTCTCGCCAAACAGCTGCTTATACCATTCGTTCATCAGGGTGAAGTCCGGCTCGTAGCATTCCATAATCTCCACAGCCTTGCCCTTGCGGTACAGGATGTTGCGGATGGCTGCATACTTGTAAGCATCGTTATCAGGGCTGAGTACGGAGAAGCGCTCCATGGCATCGGCAGCGCCCTGCATCAGTGCATCGATATCGATACCTGCGGCGGCGATGGGCAGCAGGCCCACGGCGCTCAGCACGGAGTAGCGGCCGCCCACATCATCGGGAACCACGAAGGTGGGCCAGCCCTGTGCATCGGCCAGCTGTTTCAGGGTGCCCTTGGCACGGTCGGTGGTGGCGTAGATGCGCTTATTGGCTTCTTCCGCACCCATCTCTTTTTCCAGCAGCTCGCGCAGCACGCGGAATGCCAGAGAGGTCTCGGTGGTGGTGCCGGACTTGGAGATAACGTTGATGGAGAAGCGCTTGCCCTTGCACAGGCTGATGATGCTGTTCAGGTAGGTGGGGCTGATGCTGTTGCCGCAGAAGTAGATCTTCAGGCCGTCCTCGATCTCGTTGTGGTACATGCCCTTGACGGCTTCCACAACAGCACGGGCGCCAAGATAGCTGCCGCCGATGCCGGCCACGACCAGCACATCGGAGTCCTCACGGATCCGGGCAGCGGCTGCCTTGATGCGGGCAAATTCTTCCTTATCATAGTCCCGGGGCAGGGTCATCCAGCCCAGAAAATCGCTGCCGGGGCCGTTCTTGGCTTCCAGCTGCTTGTGGGCTGCTTCTACCTGGGGATAGATGGCTGCATATTCCTCTTCGCTGATAAAGCTGGAGAGGTGTTTGGTGTTCAGTGCGACACTCATTTTTATATAACCTCCAAACGATCTGCCGGGCTTTTGCCCCGCGGGGAAATATCTTGGTATAAGTGTACCGTTCCCTCCGGGTAAAGTCAAGGTCAAATTCCTTGGATTTCATACAATTTTAATAGTGTTTTTTTGTTTCTTCATCCATATTTGTTCAGCTATCCAACATTTGTGCCGGGCGTCGCATACACTTTTGTGCGCTAAAGCGTTTCTTTCCTCCCCAGGGTCACTGCGCAGCGCCCCGCAGGCTGTCCCACAGCAGCTGCCAGGCGGTATCAAAGTCCATGCGGGGCGCATCCGCGGCGGCGCACACCGGGTATTCACCCTGCAGCGCTTCCCCGCTGAACAGCTGCGCCCTGCCCACTGCCTGCCCCCGGGCCACCGGCGCTTCCAGCGCAGCCGGCAGGTCCAGCCGGACCGTAAGTTCCCCGGCATTTTCGGCGGGCAGCAGCACGGTCCCGGGCAGGGCCGTGTAGTCCAGCGGCACGGTATCTGCCACACTGCCCTTTACTTTCAGCTGCAGCGGGCGGTCCTCCGGCAGGGCCACCGGCGCAGCGCGGTACGCACCAAAGCCATAATCCAGCAGAGCGATGGCGGCTTCAAACCGGTCTTTGCTGGAAGGCGCTCCCAGTACCACCGCGATAAGCTCCAGCCCGTCCCGGGCAGCGCTGGCGCTGATGCAGACCCCTGCGCCGCTGGTGGTGCCGGTCTTTAGTCCGGTGATGCCGTTGTAGCGCCGCAGCAGTTTATTGGTGTTCACCAGCTGGGTCTGGCCACCCCGCAGGGTATCGGTCCAGATGCCAGTATAGTGCAGCACCTCCGGGCAAGTATTCAGGATGGTGCGGCTCATGACAGCCACATCCCGCGCGGTGGAAAGATGCCCCTCGGTATCCAGCCCGCAGGCGTTGTGGAAGGTGGTATGCGCCATGCCCAGCTCTGCGGCCCGGGCATTCATCTGCTGCACAAAGGCAGGTTCGCTGCCGCCAACCAGCTCGGCTACCGCCACTGCCGCATCATTGGCCGAGGAAACGCAGATGGCCTTTATCATCTCATCCAGGGTAAACCGCTCCCCAGGCTCCAGCCAGATCTGACTGCCGCCCATATGGTAGGCGTGCTCGCTGACCGGTACCGGCGTGTCCAGGCTCAGCCGCCCCGCGTGCACCGCCTCAAAGGTGAGCAGCAGGGTCATCACCTTGGTAATGGAGGCAATGGGCATGGTCTGGTCCGCATTCATCTCGTAAAGCACCGTGCCGCTGGCCTGGTCGATGAGGATCGCCGCCCGGCAGTGCAGCGGCAGTTCCGGCGCAGCGGCAGTCAGGGGCTGCACCGTGGATGCTGCCGCCTGTACCTGCACCGCCGGCTGGATGCGCAGCCCTTTGCCCTGCGCTGTACCAAAGGCCAGCGCAAACAGCCAGAAGCAGACCACCCCCGCGCACAGCAGCGCCAGATTTCTCCGTTCCATTTCCGTCCCTCCCCGTGCGAAGTCTCTTGCTGCTACTGTATGCAGTGGTCTTTTCAGGCATGCCGCTCGTCAATTTTGCCGTACTATTTTTCATATTGTGTTCGTTTTCTGTTAACTTTGGTACCTGTCCCTTGACTTTTCACGGCAAAACTTGTAAAATCGAACTGTTCCCAGAAGGGAGCAAGCCCAGTTTCATACAATCATGCAATCACAAGGAGGGTTTCATTATGAATCTTTCTCGCCGTAACTTTATGAAGATCGCCGGTCTGTCCGCTGCTGCTGTTGCAGGTGCCGCCCTGTTCACCGGCTGCTCCGGTCAGCTCATGCTGCCCGTCCGGTTCTCTGCTACCGTGATCGGTAAAGATATCCAGAAGGCTCTGGACACCAAGCAGTTTTCTGTCGTGGCCAGCCTGAAGCCGGACGCCCAGGAGAACGCCATCAACGCTTTTGTGAGACGTCAGCTTCCCCTGTCTATGTACGAGGTCGATTTCATTGAGCGCAAGACCGATACACTGGACGGCAAGGAGACCGATTATCTGTTCGTTACCCTGAAAAACAGCTAACGGCTCGTCATTCCTTCCTGCAGCTTTGGGACGCGAGATTTTTCGCGTCCCTTTTTGTTTTGACGCACTACAAAAGACCGGTGTCTCCGTGCAAAAACAGTCTTGCACCCCGGTGGGCTTCTGTTATATAATGAAAAGAAATGCAAAACACCCCCGTTTTTATCGAAAGGATCGTTCCCCATGCGAGTTTGTTTTTATACCCTCGGCTGCAAGGTCAACCTGAACGAGACCGGCGC
>CAKTFD010000112.1 GCA_934553285.1 uncultured Faecalibacterium sp.
GCCAGGCCGCTGTTCTGGCTGAGGGCGATGCAGCTGAGCGCAAGGATATCATCTTCCTGGAGCCGCTGCCTCTGTTCTTCCACTAAGCAGTGATGCGCCGCCCACTCTGCGTTTTCTGCGCTGGAATGATGGGCCTTAGTTTCCTATACGATTTTTTGCCGCAAACGGAGCTTTTTATGCCGTTTGCGGCATTTTTTGCGGCTTTTTTGCTGCTGCTGTGCATCCCGGGCCGCACCCGCAAACTGGCGGTCTGCCTGCTGCTGGGTATGCTGGCGGGGATGGCCGCTGTGCGGAGCACCTGCACCCGGCTGGAGGATCTCTGTGCAAGGTATGCCGGGCGCACCGTGCTGCTGACCGCTGAGGTGGAGCGTGTGGGCAGTACCTATCTTCCGGGCACGGTGGAGGCAGATCTGTGGGTGCAGCGCGTGAACGGCAGCCGCACCGGGTTCCGCATCGCCTGTGCAGAGCTGCCCGCATGCGGGGCAGGGCAGCAGGTACAGGGCTGGTTTACGCTGGCTGTGCCGGACGCAGCCGGCCGGCTGGAACAGTATGCGGACGGCATTGCACTGCAGGCAGAACCGCTGGCGGAAAAACCGGAGCTTACCGTGCTGGGCGAGAGCGGCAGCTTCCGCGCCCGCACCCACCGGCTGCAGCAGAAACTGAGCGCGAGCCTGCGCCGGGCGATGCGCCGGGATACCGGCAGCGTGCTGGCGGCAATGACGGTGGGGGATCGCAGCGGCCTTTCTGCCGCGCTGCGCAGTGCCTACCGGGGCGCGGGGCTTGCCCATGTGCTGGTGGTCAGCGGGATGCATGTTTCCATCCTGTGCGGGGATCTCTTTGGTGTCCTGCATCCCCGTGGGCGGGAGCAGGGCTACCGCCACCGCAGGCGGCGCGCAGTCGGGAAAAGCCTGCTGGCTTTGCTGCTGGTGGGCGTTACCGGCTTTACCCCCTCGGTCTGCCGTGCCGCCGTGGCGGTATGGGTCAGCGCACTGGGCGTGTGGGTGTATGGCCCGCCGGACGCGCTCACCTCGCTGGCGGCAGCGGGGATCCTGATGACCGCCGCCAACAGCTACGCGGTGTGGGATATCGGGTTGGAGCTTTCCTTTGCGGCAGTGGTGGGGACTGTGGCCGGCAGTGCCTGCATCCGCCGGCTGCAGGAGGCCCGTGCGCGCCGCCGCAGGCCGGATGTGCCCGCAGCGCGCCGGACGCCGCGTTGGCTGCAGCGCCTTGCAGAGAGCGCCTGCATCGCGGCCTGTGCCTCGGCGGCTACCTTCCCGGTGCTGGTGCTGCGGGGGCTGAGCGTCAGCGTGTGGGCGGTGGTATCCAGCATCGCGGTGCTGTGGATGGTGCAGCCGCTGCTGATGCTGGGGCTTGCAGCGGCGTTTACCGGGCTGGTGCCGTGGCTGGCACCGGTGCACGGGGCTGTTGCCCGGGCGGCAGACCTGCTCACCGGCCTGCTGAACGGCTGGGCCGGGTGGCTGAGCACAAAACCGGGGGCCGGCATCTACTTTGATACGGCCTACGCTGCTCTGGTCTGCCTGCTGCTGTGCGGGCTGGGGGTGCTGGCCTTCCGCTGGCGGGTGCGCCTGCGGGCTGCCGTACCGGGCATCCTGCTGGCGGCAGCTGTGGGCATCGGGCTGGGCAGCGCGCTCAGCCGGGATGTGGTGCATATCGACCTTGTGGGCAGCGCCCAGGCACCTGCCGTGGTCGTTGCCCAGAACGACAGGGCGGTCGTGCTGTTCCGGGGCGACAGCGCCGCCCAGCGTGCGGTGGAAAACCAGCTGGCGCGGCGAGGCGTGCGCACCGTGGAGCTGGTGGTGGACCTGCGCATGAACACCCGGAACGCCTGCGCCCTGCCCGCCAGGCAGGGGATACGGGCGGAACGGCTGCCGATGAATACCAGCCGGAAGCTGCGCTGCACCCCGGCGGCGGTGGAACTGCTGCGCACCCGGGCAGGGTGTCTGGTGCGGCTGACCATCGGCAACCGGCAGTTCGTGGCTCTGAGCGGCAGGGTGGATCTGGCGCAGCCGCTGCAGACGGAGTGGCTGCTGGCCGCTGCGGCAAAGCCCACGGCGGTGCAGTATCAGCGGCTTCTGGCGCTGCGCAGCTGCAGCTGGATGGATGCGGCGGATGGGTACAGCACCTCTCTCAGCCTGCGCCGTACCGGCGGCGAGAAGCCCGGGTGATGCTTTGCAATCCGGGCCGAGTGTGGTACAATACAAAAAGCATAGCAGAACAGGAAAGGGGCTTTTGCATGGCCACTGAAACAAAACTCCGGCAGCTGGCCGACAAGGGCTGTCCGGTCTACTATTTTTATTCCAGCGAACGGTATCTTGTGCGGCAGGCGGTGGCGGCGGCTGTCCGGGTGCTGTCTGCAGACAGCGATGAGGAGGCTACCGTACTGGACGGCGCAGCGCCGGAGATCGAGCAGCTCATCATGGCAGCGGGCACCATCTCCTTTTTTGGCACCCGGCGCGTGGTGGTGCTGCCGGAGCTGGATCCCGGTGCCTACGGCAGCAAGGATCTGGAGGAACTGTGCAGCACCCTGGCCAGCCTGGAAAACGCGGTGGCGGTGCTGGGCAGTGTGTTCCCGCTGGAGCGCAGCAAGCTCAAACTGGGCAAGCAGGCACAAAAACTGCAGGCACAGTGCAAGGCCATTGGCTATACCGAGGAGCTGGCTAAACCTCGCCCCTTTGAACTGAAAAATCTGATGATGGAACGGGCAAAGGCGCAGGGCACTGCCCTGCCGGAGGGAGCGGCCGCCGCCCTGCTGGAGCGCTGCGGCGAGGATCCTTTTTTACTGGAAAACGAGGTGGATAAGCTCTGCGCGTTGTCCGGCTATCAGACCGTGACCGCCTCCATGGTGGCCGATATGGGCACCGTGAGCCTGGAAGCGGATGTGTTTGAGATGATCCGGATGATAACCGCCAAAAACGCTACCGGCGCCTGCAAAAAACTGCAGACCCTGCTGCGGCTGCAGCAGGAGCCTATCGCCATCACGGCGGCCATGATCGGCAGTTATGTGGACCTGTACCGGGTAAAACTGGGGGCGGCAAAGCGGAAAAACTACAGCGCTGTACACAAGGATTTTGGCTATAAGGGCAGCGATTACCGGCTCAAGCGCTCGGCAGAAACAGCTGCCCACTACACGCTGCCCCAGCTGGAAGCCTGCCTGCAGATCCTGCTGGAACTGGATCTGAGCCTGAAAAGCCAGCCGGTGGCGGCGCAGACGCTGCTGGAAACGGCATTGTGCCGTCTGGCGATGGCGGGGAGCGGAAGATGATGCAGAACGAGATGATCCATACCGACCGGGTGCTGATCGTGGAAGGCAAGTACGATGCCGCCCGGCTGGCACACCTGACCGATGCCATGATCCTGCTGACGGATGGCTTTGGCATTTACAAAGACAAACAGCGCCAGCAGCTGTTCCGGGCGCTGGCGCAGAAAAACGGCCTGCTGCTGCTTACGGATTCGGACGCGGCAGGCTTCCGCATCCGCAACTATATCACCAACCTGGTGGGCGCACAGAACGTGGTGCAGGCCTATGTGCCCGCCATCCATGGCAAGGAAAAACGCAAGGCGCAGCCCGGCAAAGAGGGCCTGCTGGGGGTAGAAGGCGTGGACGATGCGCTGGTACGGCAAGCGCTGCTGGATGCCCTGGGGGCAGAAGCCGGTGCAGTGCCGGTGCGCCCGGCAGGACGGCAGGTCACCTACACCGACCTGTACGAGTGGGGGCTTTCCGGCAAGCCCGGCAGCGCCGAGCGCAAGGCCCGGCTGCTGACCGCGCTGGGGCTGCCGCCCCGCCTCTCCAAAAAGGAACTGGTGGAAGCCTTTAACCGGTTGTATACGTTTGAACAGCTGGACGAATTACAACGGAAGCTCCTGCAGCAGTAAGCTGCATCAGCCTTTTTTCGGCCATGCCTGCCGCAGCAGTTCCAGTGCATGGGTCTCCAGCCGGGAAACATAGCTGCGGCTGATGTGCAGCAGCCCGGCGGTCTCCAGCTGGGTGAGCGGCGGCTGCCCGGCCAGCCCATACCGCAGCAGCAGGATCTGCCGCTCCCGGGCGGGCAGGGTGTCCAGCAGCTGCCGCAGCCTGCGGATGTCCTCCTGCCGCTCGCAGGTATCCTCCATGCAGAAGCTGTCCTGCAGCACATCCGCCAGGGTCAGCGCCGAGTCGCCGTCCGCTTCCAGCGTTTCCTGCAGGGAAACGGTCTGCCCGGCTTTGCGCTCCCGCCGGAACTGCATCCGGATCTCGTTTTCAATGCAGCGGCTTGCATAAGTGGAAAACCGCGCCTTGCGTGTGGCATCAAAGGTATCTACCGCTTTCATCAGCCCGATGGTGCCGATGGAAACAAGATCCTCCTGATCGCCCGGCAGGGCGTAATATTTTTTTACGATGTGCGCCACCAGCCGCAGATTGTGGCGGATCAGCTTTTCCCGGGCGGCGGCATCCCCGGCGCGCAGGGCGCTGAAAGCGGCGGCTTCCTCCCGGGCTGTGAGCGGGCGCGGAAAGCAGCCGCTTTCCAGATGAAGCGCCAGAAACAGAAATTTTGTGGCGAAAAATTGCAGTAAGGTCAGCAGCACACGATATCCCTCCCGGTACATAGTTGTTAGATTGTATGAGTCGGGGCGCGGATAGTTGCCGGAGGGCGCGGCAGGAGAGCGCTTGCAAGGCACAGGCAGAAGCTATCGTGAAATTTAAGCTGATCTATGATTGATGCCGAGACCGCCCGGACGAAAAATGTTCGGGCTTTTCTCATATATTCCAAAGTTGCGGTAGAAGGGTACACAAGCTTTATGGTATAATTTGAATAAGAAAACTGAGTGATAAATCGGAATTTTCGCCTTCGCAACTGTCGGTTGACGAAGTTCTATGAGAAAATGGTGGCAATGCAACCGCTATTTTTGTTAGATTAAGTAAAAAAGAAAGGCGGTGTTTTGCAATGAATATGGCAGACAGAATACAACATTTACGAAAGAGCAAGGGAATTTCGCAGGAAGAACTTGCTGATAAGGTTGGTGTATCGAGACAAGCAGTTTCTAAATGGGAGTCAGAACAAAGTACACCAGACATCGAAAAAGTCATTTTATTGAGCAATTTTTTTGATGTAACAACAGATTATTTGTTGAAGGGAATAGAACCAATAACAGAAAACGGCACTGAAAGAAGTGATGCTCGCATCTTTTCTTTGGTAGGTAGTGTGTTTAATTTTATTGGCTTAGTAGTAGCCATTATGATTTGGGACAAAGAGCAAACCTCAAGTTCTGTTGCAGTTGGACTAATTTTAATGGCTGTCGGAATTATGGTATTCGTAATAGGACAGTTTATAGGTGATAACAAAGAAAAGGCTTCATTTTTGTTTTGGATTGTTAATGTATGGATACTTATCTTAATACCAATTTCTTGTATTTTTAATTTTCTTCAAGGTATTAAGTTTGGGCATTGGTGGACATTTACACCAATACCGCAGCTTGGAAATTCCATCGTTTCCTATGTGTTATGTTGGGGATTTTATCTTATGTTTTGTATCGTAGTAGATTTTCTTCTAATTAAACATTCAAAGCGATAAATTCCAGTTAGGCGAACTGATAAAATCCCTTTAGGAACTAAAGGGCGCACTTCTATACTCTCCTATCGGGAGTATGTGCGTCCTGCGGAACTTCATTCCCGGTCAGCAGGAGAAAACTGCCCGACCGAGAATGCTTCGTCACTTTGCTCCGTCAAGGGAGCTACACTCCCTTACGACGCTTGTGCGTCTATCCCTTGTGGACTTGCCGTCTGCAAACAACATAAAATGCTGTTCGCTGCCAGCAAGTTTGAAAAAGGACAGTTATGCACTGGAAAACATATCTGCAACTTGAAGTTGACAAAGTGCATTTTCCGAAAGATAGATAATGACACCTTGCTTTGGTAGAATTATGCTATCAAAACCAAAGGAGGTATCACCTATGAATTTA
>CAKTFD010000113.1 GCA_934553285.1 uncultured Faecalibacterium sp.
GACAAACTCTCAAAATTCAACGAATACTCGTGAATTTCTCGCACAGACACGAAAAATCACGAAGCGGATTTTGAGTCCCCCTCGTCTGCCATTCCGACACACCGGCATATCATTTTATGAACGAATTTTATTATACAGGATTTTCAAGGTAAAATCAAGGGGGAGTTTTTGCAGCGGAGAAAAGAAAAATAGCAGGGCCACACTCCGTATTATGTGTCGTTCTGTGTGCGTGGGAAACACAAATTGCGCCAAGATCCTGAAAAAATATCTTGATACGCTATTTTTGAAAAAACGGCGAAGGTGCTGCACCGGGCAGCTGCCGTTGACGGGGCGGGAAAAAACAGGGTATAATCGGGCTGAAAACGGACTTTTGGCAGCAGAGGCGGCAGCGCACAGGAGGAGAGAGCATGACAGAACAGCAGAACAGGATACGGGAACTTTACGCAGAGGGCTGGGTGGACTGTCGGCAGAGCGTTCTGATCGTGGACGATTCCGCAATGAACCGGCAGATGCTTGGCGAAATGCTGGGCAACCGCTTTGATACAGCCGAGGCGGCTAGCGGGGAGGAATGTCTGCGCCTGCTGGAAGAGAACCGCACCGGCATTTCCATCGTGCTGCTGGATATCAATATGCCGGGCATCGATGGCTTTGCCGTGCTGGAAGCCATGAAGCGGCAGCGGATGCTGGAGGAGATCCCGGTGGTTATGATCTCCAGCGAGGACGGGGCGGATACGGTGCGCCGCGCCTTTGATATGGGCGCGCTGGATTATATCAGCCGCCCGTTTGACGCCCAGCTGGTGTGCCGGCGCATCATCAACACTATCCGGCTGTACGCAAAACAGCGGCGGCTCAGCGCCATGGTGGCAGCGCAGATGTATGAAACTGCCTGGAACAGCCAGCGTGCACCGGCGATGCAGCAAAGCCTGCCGGAGCTTGGCGATGCACTGGAAACAGCGCTTCACGGGCTGGAAAAGCAGGTGTAGCGGTAAAGGGGACAGTCCCTCTGTTTTGTGAAATACATAAGTCCGGTTCTTGCCCGGCGGCGCGGGCTGTGCTACACTAATATCGTAGCAACTCAAATACAAGGAGGGAACCGGATTTTGAAACATCTGCATCGGTTTGCACGCCGTGCCGCAGCATTTTTGCTGGCGGTCGTGCTGTGCGTCAGCATCCCTGCGGCAGCGGCATCCGCTGCCACCACCATCGGCGGGGCCGACACGACCCTGATCCCCGCAGAGGACGAAAACTGCCTCAGCTGGCTGTTTGGCTCTAAGGATAAGATCACCATGCCCTATCTGAACATCAAGGGGCAGGGGCTGAAACGCAATGTGACTTTGGACCTGGTGGATTGCCTGGTGGGCATCACCTATACGGAGCTGGGGTCTATCGGCAGCTTTGTCAATGCCAGTGCCGCCCAGCAGGCCTGGAAGGCGCAGGCGGTGGCCATCCACTCCTACCTGGAATATCACAAACAGTATGGCTCCTCGGCCAACGCCCTCATCTATACCCCGGTCAGCCAGATCCCCTCGTCCACCCGCAGCGCCATCCGCAAGGCGGTGCAGGCGGTCAAGGATGAGGTACTGGTGTACAACGGCGGCGTGTGCGATGCGGTGTGGTCTGCCAGCGCGGGCTACAACACCCAGACCGGCGTGTACGGTACCTGCTCCAGCCTGGATGCCTGGGGCACCGATGTGCCCTATCTGCAAAGCGTGGAAAGCCCCTACGAGAAACAGTACCACGACCTTCTGCGCAGGGTCATCGGTAAGGACTATACCTATGTGGAATACAACGACAGCCGCACCGGCCAGCCCTACCAGAGAGCGGATACCACCCACAAGGATCTGGGCGGCTTTGTGCAGTACAACACGCTGGTGTCCAACGGCCGCAGCTACCGGTATATCAGCCAGTTCGTTTCGTCCCGCTATTGCTTCGACTTTGGTGCCGATGCTGCCGGCACCCCCTGCATGACCTACTACGGCTTTGGCCACGGTGTGGGCATGAGCCAGTGCGGCGCAGTGGGCTATGCCGCCGAACAGGGCATGAACTATAAAAAGATCCTGCAGCACTACTACACCGGTGCACAGATCCGTACCCGCAGCACCCGCAGCGGAGGATTGTTTGGCTGGCTGGCAGGGCTGTTCCATTGAAATTTTGGAAAAACCTTCTCAAACGCCGTATGATTTGGTATACTATACCCGTTTGTAAGGAGTAAACGGGCAGCCTGAATTATAATATAAGGATAAGTATACGTAAAACGTACGGATTGGAGTATCGGCATGGAGTTGGATCAGGAAAAGCAGGACCGGGAAGCTGCAGAGCGCAGCCGGGTGCTGGCACAGCGCATCGTGCGGGAGCTTTGCCCCCGCAGCATCCAGGTGCTGGGCGGCAGCGGCCTGCTGGAAAAAGCACTGGATAAAATGGATATCGCCCTGGTGGAGGAAAACGCCGCGCTGCTGGTGGTGGTGGATGCACAGTGGGTGCAGCTGCCTGCCGTGCAGGCCGAAAAGGTGCTGCTGGTGTGCGAGGAGTACACCGCCATGGCCGCCTGCGCAAAGCAGCTGGCCGAGCAGGGCCTCTACCGGGACTTTGCCTGGCAGGACCGCAGCCATGCGCAGATGACGGCGTTGTTTGGCCGCACTGCCGTGGCCCGGCAGCCGGAGCTGCTGGTGGATTACGAGCAGCAGCTGGATGTCCTGCGGGAGCGCGCCCAGCAGGCCGAGTACACCGCTGCCGCCCAGGCCGCCCAGCTGGAGCGGCTGCGCAGCGATCTTTCGCTGAGCCGCAGCCACGAGCAGCAGCTGGAAGTGACCCTGAACGGCGTGGTCAACTCCACTTTCTGGAAGCTCACCTGGCCGCTGCGCTATCTGGTGAGCAAGTGCCGCCAGCTGTGGCACACCTTCCCGCTGTTCGTATTTTTGGCCACGCTGCATCGGGTGGGCATTTCTGGCGTGCGCGCACAGGCAAAAGCCAAACGGGAGTACAAAAAACTCTTCCCGGGCAAGACCCTGCGTGCCGACCGCTTTGCCAGCGCCGAGCTGCTGGTCCGGCAGGCTGCCAGCCAGCCGGATGCGCCGCTTATCAGCATCGTGGTGCCGCTGTACAACACCCCCCACGATTTTCTGGAAGAGCTGCTGGACTCGGTGCAGAACCAGACCTACCGCAACTGGGAGCTGTGCATGGTGGATGCCGGGCAGGATACAGAGGTGGGCAGCATCGTACAGAACCGCGCCCGCACCGACAGCCGCATCCGCTACAAAAAGCTGGACAGCAACGAGGGCATTGCCGGTAATACCAATCAGGGCTTTGCCCTTGCTGCGGGCAGTTACATCGCCCTGCTGGATCACGATGATATCCTACACCCCTGTGCACTGTGGTATGTGGCCGAGGCCATTGCCCAAAAGGGCGCGGACTTTGTGTATACCGATGAGGTTACTTTTGAAGGGGATATCGACCATCTGACGGTCTACCACTTCAAGCCGGATTATATGTTGGACAACCTCCGCTCCAACAACTATATCTGCCACCTGAGCGTGTTCAGCGCAGCGCTGCTGGCCGAGGTGGGCGGCGACGAGCGGGCCGCGTTCAACGGCAGCCAGGATTACGATCTGTACCTGCGCCTGACCGAGAAGGCGCATAAGATCGTGCACATCCCGCACCTGCTGTACTACTGGCGGTCCAGCCCGGCCAGCGTGGCCAGCAACATCTCCGCCAAGACCTACTGTCTGGAAGCTGCGGTAAAGGCCCTGCGCGCCCACTACGACCGTGTGGGCGTGCCGGTGGACGATGTGCGCATGATCCCCGGGACACCGGGCTTTTACAAGACCGATTATACCATCACAAAGCCCGGCCGGGTCAGCGTGCTGATCCCGAACTGCGACCATGCGGGCGATCTGCGGGTGTGCGTGGAGTCCATCTACCGTAAGACCACCTACCCGGATTTCGAGATCCTTATCATCGAGAACAACAGCAGGGAAGAGGCGACCTTCCGCTGCTACGAGCAGCTGCAGAAGGAGCACCCGGATACCCTGAAAGTGCTTACCTGGCAGGGTACCGGCTTCAACTACAGTGCGCTGAACAACTTTGGCGCAAAGGCTGCTGCCGGTGAGTATCTGCTGCTGCTCAACAACGATACAGAGGTCATCTCCCCCCGCTGGATGGAGGAGATGGTCATGTACGCCCAGCAGGACCGTGTGGGCTGTGTGGGCGCCAAGCTGCTCTACCCGGACAACACCATCCAACATGCGGGCATCGGCTTCGGATTCCTGACCCTGGCAGCCCATATGCATAAAAACTTCCCCGTGGGGCATCCCGGCTATATGGGCCGGCTGGTGTACGCACAGGATGTGTATGCAGTGACCGCTGCCTGCCTGATGGTGCGCAAGGCGGTGTACGAGCAGGTGAACGGCCTGGACGAGAGCTTTGCCGTGGCCTTTAACGATGTGGACTTCTGCGTCCGCGTGCGGGAGGCGGGCTACACCAACGTGTTCACCCCCTTTGCTGAGCTGTACCACTACGAGAGCAAGAGCCGCGGGCTGGATGAAAGCCCGGCCAAGCGCAAGCGCTTTACCTCCGAGGTGGAGCGCTTCCAGAAGCGCTGGGCAAAGCAGCTGGCTGACGGGGATCCCTGCATGAACCCCAACTTTGACCTGATGAAAGAGGATTTCAGCTTTGACATCAAACCGCTGGAGTGAACCCCTTTTGCCGGGCCGGACTGAAACGAGAAAAGAGGAAAACGCCGGTGGAACTTTCGGCCTGTATCGTAGTATATAACGGCGCTGAGGAAGCTATAAAGGCGGCGCAGACCGTGCTGGACTGCACCCGCCGCTACCCGCTGACACTGTATCTGGTGGATAACGCCAGCCCGGACGGCAGCGGCCAGCGCCTGACGGACGCCGCTGCAGACGGCACCCTGCGCACTGCCCCCGGGCAGACCGTGCAGGTGCTGCGTCGGCTGGAAAACGGCGGCTTTGGCACCGGCCACAACACGGTGCTCTCGCTGCTGCACAGCAGGGTGCATTTTGTCCTCAACCCGGATGTGCAGCTGACCGGGGATACCCTGAGCGACCTGGCAGACTGGATGACTGCCCACCCCGGTGTGGTGATGACCCGCCCGGGGCTGGTGTTCCCGGACGGGCGGCCCCAGCAGCTGCCGCTGCGCCGGTGCAGCGTGCGGGCCATGGTCTACCGCCAGCTGCCCTGCCTCAGATTCTGGGCAAAGTGCAACGACCGCTACCTGATGGCGGACCGGGACCTGACCCGGCCCACCGAGATCGAGTTCTGCACCGGCAGCTTTTCGGCGGTGGACACAGCGGTGTTCAAAGCCGTGGGCGGTTTTGACGAGGGCTACTTCATGTACGTGGAGGATGCGGACCTGACCCAGAAGATGCGCACAAAGGGCAAGGCATATCTGGTGCCCCAGTATACTGCCATCCACGCCTGGCACCGGGCGGCGCACCGCAGCTTAAAGCCCTTTTTATGGCAGCTGCGCAGTCTGCTGCGGTATTTTTCCAAGTGGGGCTTTGCGTGGTGAGCCGGGACGATCTGAAATGGCTTCCGCTGCGCTCTAGCCATAATTAGCGGAAAAATTATTTATAATTTCGGGATAGCGGAGCGTCTGCGGACGCTCCGCTATCCCATTTTCACGGGAGGGGTCGTGGCCGGGAGCGGCAGCAGCCGCGCCTGCTTCCTGCGGAAGCGGCGGCGCTGCGGACAAGTGCTCGCTCCCGGGGGGGGGAGCTGTCGCGCAGCGACTGAGGGGCTTTTAATGGAGAAGCGAAAAAAGCGTTAAAGCGATAGCGCCGACTGGCGCAGCGCTAGCTTTTTTGTGCTTCGACTTCTGC
>CAKTFD010000114.1 GCA_934553285.1 uncultured Faecalibacterium sp.
AGGCTCTCGGTGGGCATGTGGCTGGTGCCCAGGCTCAGGGGGCTCATGGCGGTATCGACGATGTCGGCACCTGCCTCGATGCCCTTGAGGATGGACATGGAAGCCAGACCTGCAGTATAGTGGCTGTGGATATCCACAGGGATGCTGACAGTCTCTTTCAGCTTCTTGACCAGGTCATAGCAGGTATAGGGAGTGAGCAGGCCTGCCATATCCTTGATGCAGATGGAGTTTGCGCCCATCTCCTCCAGGGTCTTGGCGTAAGCTGCAAAATACTCGTTGTTATGCACAGGGCTGAGGGTGTAGCTGATGCAGCCCTGCACATGTGCGCCTTCCTTGTTGGCCGCCTTGATGGCAGTCTGCAGATTGCGGGGGTCGTTCAGTGCGTCAAAGATGCGGATGACATCGATGCCGTTGGCAACAGACTTCTGCACAAAATACTCCACAGCGTCATCTGCATAGGGGCGGTAGCCCAGCATGTTCTGGCCGCGGAACAGCATCTGCAGCTTCTGGTGGGGCAGCTCCTTGCGCAGGATGCGCAGGCGCTCCCAGGGGTCCTCATCCAGGAAACGGATGCAGCTATCGAACGTAGCACCGCCCCAGCACTCCACGGAGAAGTAGTTGATCTTGTCCATTTCGGGCAGGATGGGACGCATCTCGTCCATGGTCATACGGGTAGCCAGCAAAGACTGGTGAGCATCACGCAGGACGACCTCGGTCACTTTGATCGGCTTTTTTGCCATGGTTGTCACCTCTCCTTAGTTCATGGAAACCAGAACGTCACCGGAGTTGACGGTATCGCCCTTGTTCACGTTGATGGAAGCAACGGTGCCATCCTGCGGAGCAACGATCTCGTTCTCCATCTTCATGGCCTCGAGGATGACCAGCACATCGCCAGCCTTGACGGAAGCACCGGCAGCGACCTTGACATCCAGGATGTTGCCGGGCATGGGAGCCTTAACGGTAACGGCACCGGCAGCACCGGCTGCCTTGGGAGCAGCTGCAGGAGCGGGAGCAGCCTTGGGTGCAGCGGCGGGAGCTGCAGGAGCAGGAGCAGCGCCTGCGGCGGTTTCCTCAACGGAAACGCTGTAAGCAACACCATTGACAGTAATGTTATAGTACTTCATGGAAGGATCCTCCAATTCAAAATCGAACTCAATTTATGTAGATTCGGACGCTTACAGGGCCATGTTGCCATGCTTCTTAGGCAGGCGGGCGGCACGCTTGGTGCTCAGCAGCTCCAGTGCAGCCACAACGCTGGCGCGCACATTGGCGGCATCGCAGGTCATATCGGCAGCACCGGCAGCCACAGCGCTGGCAGCGCTGCACACCTCTGCGGTGTAGGCAGCAGCCTTGGCCTTGGTGGCAGCGATGATGTTGTCAGAAGCATCAATCTCGTCCTTGTACAGCACGCTGACCGCAGCACTGGGTTCCAGTGCGCTGACGGTGCAGCCGGTCACGGCGATGCGCAGGTCTGCAGCAGCCAGGGTGGTGTACACAGGGCCGACGGCCTTGCCTGCCAGCACAGCCACCTTTGCGGTGGTGGCATCGGCATAGGTAGCAGCCAGACGGGCAGCCTCACGGATGCCGCCTGCAACATCATCGGTCACGCTGGGCACAAAGCCCTCGGTATCCACGATGGTGACCACCGGCACGCTGAATGCATCGCACAGACGCACAAAGCGGGAAGCCTTGGCCACGCAGTTGTGGCACAGCTGCTTGCCGGTTGCCACAACACCCACAGCGTTGCCGCCGATGGTAGCAAATGCGGTGTACACGGACTTGCCAAAGCCTGCATACAGTTCCACGGCGCTGTCCTTATCCACAACAGCGGCAGCAGCCTTGGCAGGCTCTGCACCGGCAGCCAGAGCGGCGGTGGGCTGCTCGAACTCGAAGATAGCCGGGCCGGTCAGGTTGTTGGCGGGCAGCAGACCCACGATGTGGGCAGCCTTTTCAGCGGCTTCGGCGGCATCTGCTGCCACGATGGAAGCCACGCCTGCCTTGGCGGCAGCGGCAGCGCTGCCTGCCCCGGGAACCTTATCGCCCTTGGCAGCAGAGGTGAACGGCGCGGTGAAGAACAGCTCTGCGCCCTCTGCCATGATGCAGACATCTGCGTTGGCAGCGCTCAGTGCGCTGGTGCCGCCGCAGACACCCAGAACAACGGCCACCTGCGGCACAACACCGGAGACCTTGGCGATCTGTGCGTTCAGCTTTGCGCTGGCGGTAAGCACATCCAGCCCCTCGGCCAGCTTTGCGCCCACCGAGTTATAGAAGGTGACCACCGGGCAGCCGGTCTGCGCTGCCATCTCCAGCACTTTGATGTTCTTTTCAACATCCTTTACGGTGACGGCCTCGCCGTTCTGATAAACGGCGTAAGCCTGCTGGCCTGCAGCATAACCGCAGGCAGCGCTCACTGCACCATCAGCAAACAGTGCAGTGTATTCCCCGTCATCGAAGAACTTGGCGAGGATTTCTCCCTTATTGATCTTTGAAGCCATAATAAGACCTCCTGGTTGTCTGTGTGAGCTTTCAAAATTATCTTCATTATACAGAAGCTGGCAAAAAAATGCAAGAGATTCTATAAAAATCCATGCAAATCAACATCTGTCATTTATCGATACCCAAATTTTTAACGATTCATCGTTTTGCACGTTTTATCTATGCAAATGTGCTGATACGCCCCGGCACGGGGTGTAAAAATTTTTCCGGTATTTTTGGCAAACCTGTCCCCGCCTTCTGCGTTTCCTTTTGGGAATGATTATGTTACACTATGATTGGATATCATGATCCAGGAAAAACCCTGCCGCCCTGCCTCTGGCAGTGTGTGGCGGAGGCAAACGTAAAAAAGAGGTCGAATCTACTTTGAAACACGGTTCCGCATTCATCCGGCAGCAGACACAGTATACCCGTGCCCTGCAGCACACGCTCCGTTCTCTGCTTTGTGCAAAAGGGCAGATCTTTGTGCTCTTTCTCCTTTTTTATAAGGTGCTGACGAACCTTGTGTTCGTACCTGCGCTGCAGCTGATCTGGGCGCTGACGCTGCGGTTTGCGCCGATCCGCTATCTCAACAACAAAACGGCTTCGCAGATCTTCACCTCCCCTGCCATTATCGGCTGCATCGCCCTGCTGGCGGTGCTGGCCGCGTTCTGGAGTTTATACGAGCTTGCCGTTCTGCTGCAGGTGCTGACGCGGTTGCGGCAGGGCAGGCCGCTTGGGGCGTGGGTTGTATTCCGGGATGCATTCCGGAGCCTTTACCGGGTCTTTCTTCCGCAGAATCTGCCGCTGCTGCTGTATGGCGCAGCGCTGATACCACTGACAAACTTTTTTCTGGCGGCCAACCATCTGACCCAGTTTGCCGTACCGGAATATCTGCTGGGGCTGCTGCGCTCCCGCCCGGATAACCCCTGGCTGCTCACAGTAGCGGCGCTGGTCGTACTGGCTTTTCTGGTGGACGGCATTTTTGTCCTGCCGATGTTCCTGCTGGAGGGCAAAAGTTTTGGCTGTGCCTTTGCAGAGAGCCTGCACATCCTGCGGGAGCGCGGCCTGCCGCTGGGTGCACTGGCGCTGCGCTGGGTGCTGACCGCCGCATTGCGCGCCGGGCTTGTGGTGCTGTGCGGCGGCGCGGTGCTGTACTGCGCGATCCTGGGCATCGGATTTGCCAGCACCGCTGCCCTGCTGGCAGCCTCCCGCGCGGCGCTGCTGCTTGAAGTGCCGTTTTTCTGCCTGCTCATGGATTGTGCGCTGACTGCGGCGCAGGGTTCCCTGATGGAGCTGCTGCACGCGCTGCACTGGCAGCCGGATGCCGCACTGCAGGCAGAGGCCTCCCCTGCTTTGCACCGTGTGCACGCCCTGCTTGCCGGGATAGCCGCCGGGGTCACGCTGGCCGCCTGCGGCGTAGCGGGGATCTACCTGCTGTTCCCACAGGAAGAGCCTTTGCAGAGCGTGCTGGGCCTTGCCGAACCGGTAGTCACCTACCACCGCGGGTACTCTTCCATTGCGCCGGAAAACACGATGGCGGCCTTTCAGGCTGCGCTGAAACACGGCAGCCCTCGCATTGAGCTGGATGTGCAGATGACCGCAGACGGTGTGGCCGTGGTGACCCATGATACCAGCCTGCGCCGGTGTACCGGGCGCAATGCCAATATCTACGACCTGACCTACGCACAGGTGCAGCAGCTGGACGCCGGGCGCTGGTTTGGGCGGCAGTTTGCCGGCTCCCACATCCCGACCCTGGAAGAAGTTCTGGCACTGTGCCGCGGAAAAGCCGAACTGAATATCGAGATAAAACCCAGCACCTTTACGCCGACGCTGGAAGCGGAAACGGTGCGGCTGATCCACGCATATGGTTACGAAGCAGACTGCGTGGTCACCTCCCAGAGCTACGAGACCCTGTGCAAGGTAAAAGAGCTGGATCCGGACATCACCACCGGGTATATTCTGGCGCTGGGCGTGGGCACGTACTACGACCTGCCTGCCGCTGATTTTTTCAGCGTGGAATCTACCTTTATCACTGCCGGTATGGTGCAACAGATCCATCTGCGCGGCAAGACCATCTCCGCCTGGACCATCAACCATCAGCAGGATGCCGCAAAGCTGCTGCAGATCGGTGTGGACGACCTTATTACCGATAAGCCGGAGCTTATTGCGCCGCTTTTGGTGCGGGACAAAGCGCTGGACAACCGGCTGCTGTGGCTGAGGGATCAGATCCAGGCACTGTTCACTGCACCCGATGCCGAAGAAGTGATGGATGCAGAAGAGACCATCGAGGATGCCATCGAAGCTCCCGCGGAACTGCTGGACGAAGCATAAGTGGTTTGTGAGGCCCGCTGCATACGCTTTGGGCAGCGCAATAGCAGCAATAACGGGCAGCCCCTGCGGACTGTCCGTTATTGCGTTTTACGGAGCCATGCGCGCAAAAAAGGAGCCGCAGCACCCTGTTACAGGTACTACGGCTCCCATTTTTGCTTTGGAAGCGGAATTACTTCACCATGCTTGCAACTTCGGAAGCGAAGTCGTCAGCACGCTTCTCCAGGCCTTCGCCCTTGACAAAGCGGACGAACTTGACGATCTTGATCTCGCCGCCCAGGTCCTTAGCGACCTTAGCGGTGTACTGAGCAACGGTCAGGTCGCCGTCCTTGACGAACTCCTGATCGACCAGGCAGTTCTCCTTGAAGAACTTCTTGATCTTGCCCTCGATCATCTTTTCCTTCACAGCCTCGGGCTTGTTAGCGGTCTTGGGATCCTGTGCCATCTGGGCCAGCATGATCTCCTTCTCCTTAGCCACGACCTCAGCGGGGACGGAAGCCTCGTCAACGTAGCCGGGGTTAGCAGCTGCGACCTGCATGGCAATATCCTTGCCGTATGCAACGAACTCGTCCTTTGCATCGACATCGTTGGTGGTCTCGAAGTTGACCAGGATGCCGTGGGTGCCGCCGCCGTGGACGTATGCAGAGCAGACGCCCTCGTAACGGACGAAACGGCGAACCTTGATGTTCTCCTTGATGACCAGGATCAGGTTCTTCAGAGCCTCGTCAACGGTCTCGCCAGCCTCGGTCTTGCAAGCCATCAGAGCCTCGACATCAGCGGGGTTCTGCTTCATGATGACCTTGGTAGCTTCCTTGACGAAGTCCACGAACTTATCGTTCTTGGCGACGAAGTCGGTCTCAGCGTTGACCTCGATGACAACGCCCACCTTGCATGCGGGGCAGTAGTCAGCGTAGACCATACCCTCGGCAGCAACGCGGCTTGCCTTCTTGGCGGCGGTAGCCAGACCACG
>CAKTFD010000115.1 GCA_934553285.1 uncultured Faecalibacterium sp.
TTTCGTTGGTACTATAATAACAGATAATTTTGTGATATAAAATAGCATTTTATTGATTAGAGGTGTCAGATATTGCTTTTTGACTGGAACACCATTGCCGCACCGGCGGCGCTGCTGGATATACAGCTCTCCGCCCCCCGCACCCTGTCCGGCGAGGGGCTGTGGGTCTGCCTTGTTTCCAGCGGAAAGTGCATCGCCTCGCTGCCCGGGGCGGAACCTGCCAGCTCGGCCCTGGTGCTGCCGCCGCAGGCGGTGGCGGCAGGGCAGCTGATCCTGAGCCGCGCCCCGCTGACCCTGGTGCCGGACGGCCCCTGCCATCTGCTGTGCATCCAGCTGACCGGGCAGGCCAGCGTGCAGTTCCTGCGCGGGCTGCAGGAGCTGCCCTACCTTGCCAAAGGTGAGACCTGCCCCGCTGCCGCTGAGCTGATGGACCGCCTGGCGGAGGAAAAAGTCTCCCACAGCCGCGCCCGCAGCCAGCTGGCCTTTGCTCTGCTGTGTGAGCTGGCAGATGCGGACAGCGCCGCGCCCGCCCTGCCGCCGCTGGTACAGGCCGCCATCGAGGACATCCGTGCAAACTACGCGGGCCTGTACGGGGTGGAGGAACTCAGCGAGCGGCTGGGGGTGTCCAAGAGCCATCTGGTGCGCACCTTTACCGCCGCCGTGGGGGTACCTCCGGGCAAATACCTGACCACCGTGCGCATCGAGGCTGCCCAGCGGCTGCTGCTGCACCGGGAGTATACCCTGGATGTGGTGGCCAGCCTGTGCGGTTTTTCCGGGGCCAACTATCTGTGTCGGGTGTTCAAAAAAGAGACCGGCCAGTCCCCTGCACAATGGCGGGCACTGACCGGTCGCGCCGCGCAGGCCGGGCTTTCGCCCGAAGAGACCCTGCGCGAACAGGAAATGTATATTTAAGATGGGTCAGAGGGCCTTGGCCTTTTTCCGGCCACGGCGCAGCAAAAACAAGGTCAGCAGCGCCGTGAGCAGCTCCGATGCCGGGAACGCCGCCCACACGCCTTTCATGCCGAACAGTGCGCTCAGCACCAGCGAGCAGGCCACGATAGCCACCATGCCGCGGCAGATGGAGGTGGCGGAGGCTTCCGCCGGGCGGTTGACGGCGCTCAGGTAGCCCGCCGCCATGATGTTGAACCCTGCAAAGAAGTACCCCACAAAGTACATTCGCATCCCGGTATGGGCAAACTGCGCCATCTGTGCCGAGTTTTCACTGTTGAACCAGCTTACAAAGGTATCGGTCATGCCGAACACTGCAGCGTACAGCACAGCCGCCAGCACCACTGCGGTGCCGCTGCCCAGCAGCAGCAGTTTTCTGGCTCCGGCATGGTCGTTTTTGCCGTAGCAGTGGCTCACCAGCGGCTGCGCACCCTGTGCCACGCCGTTGAAGATGGCGGTAGCCACCAGCGCAAAGTTTGCCACCACGCCATAGGCCGCTACGCCCACATTACCGGCCAGCCCCAGCAGCAGGAAGTTGAACACGGTGGTGGTCACGCCGGAAGAAAGCTCCCCCACAAAACCGGAGATGCCCAGCTGACAGCTCTGCACCAGCAGCTTTGCCGAGGGCAGCTGCCGCACGAACTGCAGACTGTTCTCCTTTTTAAAGAAGTGACGGCTGCAGACGCAGATGCTGATGATGGGCGAGACCGCCGTAGCCAGGCCCGCACCGGCCAGCCCCAGCCCCATGGGGAACATAAAGACATAGTCGAACACCACGTTGAACAGGCTGCTGCTCAGGGTCGCCACCATGGCAAGGGAGGGGTCGCCATCGTTGCGGACAAAGGCCGACACGATGTAATTGCACATAAAAAAGGGCGTGAACAGCAGGAAGATGCGTGCGTAGGGGATGCCCAGCGCTACGATGCCGGCATCCCCTCCCATGAGCCGCAGCAGCACCCCAGGTGCAAAGATCCCCACCAGCATCCAGGGGATGGCGGCCAGCACGGCGCAGAGAATGGCGTTGGAAAAATAACGCTGCCCACGGGCATCCTCCTGCGCCTTTGCGATGGCGTAGCGGGTAGCCGAGCCAAGCGCGATCATGGAGCCGATGGCAAAGATGAAGTTGTAGATCGGCAGGCAGAGGTTCAGCAGGGTGACACCATCGGTCCCGGCTGCCTGTGAGATAAAATAGGTATCGGCCAGGATGTAGCACGAGGTGCCCAGCAGGCCGAAAATATTCTGAGATACATATTTAAAGAACTGTTTTGTCAGATCCATGCACTTTTCCCTTTCCTTGTTGCTGCATACATTTGGGCATTGTAGCACATCTGCCGCAGCAAGTCAACCACAAAACCGGCCCATCACCGTATAAAAGATTCCCTGTTGCGCACGGCGCGCTGCGGGTGTATACTGAACCTTGCCGCGCTGTGCGCTGCATCAGGGGATGCAGGCGGGCACAGCGCATTGGAACGCGGAAAGGAAGGATCTCTATGTCTGGCAGCACCCTGTTTTCCATCGGCGAAGCGCTGATCGATATGATCCCCTCCCGGGTGGGGTGCGCCTTTGAGGCGGAGACCGCTTTCAGCCCCCGGGTGGGCGGTGCACCGGCCAATGTCTGTGCAGCCTTTGCCCGGCTAGGCGGCCAGAGCGCATTATTGAGCCAGCTGGGGGAGGATCCCTTTGGGCATAAGATCGCCCAGACGCTCGCCGCCTGCGGCATCGACCTGTCGCACCTGGCATTCACCGATAAAGCCAGCACGGCGCTGGCCTTTGTCAGCCTGCAGGAGGACGGCGGCCGCACCTTTACCTTCTGCCGCAAGCCCTCGGCTGATCTGCTGTACACCCCGGAGCAGCTCGACCCGGCCTGGCTCCAGCAGGCGTTCGCCCTGCATTTTGGCAGCGTTGCGCTGGTGGACAGCCCCATGCGCTATGCCCATCTTGCCGCCATCTCCGCCGCACGGCAGGCCGGTGCCATCCTCAGTTTTGCCCCCAGGCTGCGCTTTTCCCTCTGGCCGGACGGGGAGATGCTGCGCCAGACGGTGCTGCTGTTTGCCCGCCTGACCCATATCCTGGAACTCTCGGAGCAGGAGCTGCCCTTCCTCACCGGCAAAAACGAGATCGAAACCGCCCTGCCTCAGCTGTTTGCCGGAGATGTACAGCTTGTGCTGTACACCTGCAGCCGCGGGGCGTGGGCCTATACCCGCGCCACCAGCGCACATGCCCGCAGCCCCAAAATCCGGGCAGTGGATACCAGCGGCGCAGCGGATGGCTTTATCGGTTCCTTTCTGTGGCAGCTGCAGCGGGACGGCGTGACTGCCGACAAGCTGGCATCCCTCTCCCGCCGCCGTCTGGAAGCGTATCTTGCCTTTTCCAACCGCTTCTGTGCCATCAGTATGCAGCACCACGGTGCCATTGAAAGCTACCCCACACTGGATCAGCTGGAAGCGGCCTCCCTGTAATCGTGCGCTGCAAGGCTGCCTCTTGCGCTGCGGGCAGAAGTATGATACGATGAAATAATGATGCCCCACCACTCTGACAGGAGGAAAAAGATGCCCTTTGAGTTTGCTTTTCTGGATTGGCTGTATCAGTTCCGCAACCCGGTGCTGAATGCATTGTCCATCTTTTTTGATTCCGCCGGTGCCCACGGCGAGATCTGGATCGCGTTTACTTTATTACTGCTGGCGTTCCGCCGCACCCGCAGAGCCGGTGCCGCCATGGCGGTGGCGCTGGTGCTGTATATGGCCGCGGGGCACTTTTTCCTCAAGCCGCTGTTTGCCCGCCCCCGCCCCTGCGATGTGAACACGGCCATCACCATGCTGGTCCCCCGCCCGCACGGGCACTCCTTCCCTTCCGGACACACAGCCTCGGCAGTGGCGGCGGCCTTTGCGCTCTGGCTGCAAAACCGGAAGCTGGGCACACCGGCGCTGGTGCTGGCGGCGTTTATCGCCTTTACCCGGCTGTACCTCTATGTGCACTTCCCCACCGATATCCTGGGCGGCATCGTGCTGGGGCTTGCGCTCGGTGCGGCAGCGTCCGGAATCGTGAACCATCTGGCAAATCGCCATGTGAAAAAACAGATCGTATAACAAAAAGCTGCTGTACAAAGGCTGTACGGCAGCTTTTTTGCAAAGGAAGATGCAGTCTGCCCGCAAAAAAGGCAACAAAAAGCAGGCAGTGTCGTGGAAAGGAGGAAGAAAGCGACACTGCCTGCTGTATAGGAACCCCTGAACATTGCGGCTTGATCAGGAGGGATTTGGTAGTCTGCCCGCCGTTCTGGCTATTGCCTCGCATAGAAACGGGAGACAGTTTTTTTATGGGCCTGCTGTGCGCCGCTGCTGCGGCCGCACCTGCAGGAAAGATCTGCCTGCATGGGCATTGCGGGGAGAGCTTTTCGGAGGTTATGGGGGGAGGTCCGTTCCGTTCTCCCTGAGTGCACCCTTATTATGCCAGACAATCGTGGCATTTTTTTGTGGGAAATTTGAACAGATTGAAAATAAACGCCCTTCTCGCTCGGTGCCGCCCACGCAGCGGGGCTGCTGCAAAAAATAAAGGGGCTGTTGCACATGCTTTTGCTTTGGGTATTGATACTGCTGGATTCCTACGCATATTCGTACAAAAACAGAGGCTTTCGCTGGTGCAACAGCCCTAAACCCTGCTTATGTTTACTGAGGCACAGGGCCTAACCCCAAAGTTCCAGCCAGCATAAAGGCACCAAATATCAGAGCAACTATTCCCAAGCCGGCAAGGGCAATCAAAAAGGTTTGGTGGCAAGACTGGCCTTTGCACTTTCGGTATATAGCGTATCCCAGCAGCACAAGGAACGAGAGGATTGCTATCAATGGGAGAATTATCCCCACTACTGTAAAAAGAAAGGTGTCGAGCCGCCATCCGATATTATCCAGATATAGAATGAAAATTATGGCAACTGTAAGGCATCCAATAATTAAGAAAACATTTTTTCTCTCCTGCTGAATTTGCTTCTCTGCAAAATTTAACGCATTGTTCACAATTTCATTGTTCATCGCGATAGACATCTCTGATTCATCTATCCTTTCGGATTTCATAAGTTCTGCAACACTGACATCTAAAGCTGCGGCCAATGGCTCGATGGTATTGATGTCGGGGAACCCCACACCTCTTTCCCAGCGGCTGATAGCTTTATCGGTCACATTCAATTTTGCGGCTAGGTCAGCTTGTGTCATTTTCTTGTCTTTGCGGCACTGGGCGATAAATGTACCAAACTTCTGTGAATCCATTTTGCTCCCTCCTTGCCACTACAAGATAGCACGACTATAAACCATTATCAAGAAATACCGCGGCTATTTTCGCCGTAAGATACTCTACGAATCGTTTACAACGATAACCGGTTTGATTTTCAATCTGTATAAGAGAGATTTAGCCGTTTCCCTGCGTACGTGCGTACACGCTCCGCAGGGATTCTAAGGGGCTTGACCCCTTAGCACACAGACTTTGGCACAAAGTCTAGTGTGTTACACCTTGCCAGAGGTGTACAGGCTCTCCCCCGGTACGCACGTACGTAGCGATTGCCCCCAATGCCGCCATATAGGGGGCGGCCAAGTTCGCACAAAGCGAACTTGATCCCGCAAAACAAAAGGCAGGATACCATCGCCATGATGATACCCTGCCTTTGCTCGTTTACCGTTCCGAGTAGTCCTTCCGCAGAACTTCCTGCAAACAAAAAACGTACCCGAACCCTTTTTCATAAAGAATCGGGTTCGAGTACGAACTGTATGGTGGAGAATTAGGGAC
>CAKTFD010000116.1 GCA_934553285.1 uncultured Faecalibacterium sp.
TGTTTCAGCGTGCCAGCAGGACTGCAACAGTCACGTCCTTGGCATCGGCGCTGCGGTCAAATGCGCCGCCGTCCTGCATGGCAAAGCGGATCTCGTAGACCTTTTTTGCACTCAGCCGGCCTCCGGCGTTTTCCAGCGACCAGTTCTCGGTGATCTGGCGGTAGGTGCCGTCTGCGCCCAGAGCAAACAGTTTGTAGTCCTCGGCCTTGCCGGTCAGACCGTTCACCCGGATGGCAGCAGTGGTCTGGGGATGCAGGTTCTCAAAGGTGACGGTGTGCAGCCAGGTGGCAGGGGTGCCCTGTCCGCCGGCAGCCGCAAATTCCTCGGCAGTGACCACCGTGCGGCGGGTCTTATCCAGATCCACCTTGCGGTAGGGCATCTCCGGCAGATAGACGAACCGATCCTGCAGGCGGAGCAGTTCCTTGTAACCGGTGGGGCAGTACAGCTTGTTGCCGTCGCGCCCTGCATACATGCCGATAGCCATGTTGTTGTAGCCGTACAGGGATGCAACATCCACCGTAAGCACCGTTTTGCCGGTAGCAAAGTCCAGCACGATATACTGCCACATGCCGCTGTCCACATCCTGCACAAAGCCGTAGATGTAGCCGGTGGAGGTGGAGAGCTTCATCATGGAGGTGTCGCTCAGGTCCTCGCGGCACCAGACGTTCTTCATCGTCCAGCCGTTGTCGGTCCGGATGGTATCCACGCGCTCGATGCCGGGCATGATCATGCAGTTGCCCTTCATCAGCCAGTTGCGGTCGTAGATATTCTCGTAGCTCTGGATGGAGGAGTCGCTGTCCGGCTTTGCCAGGTTGGGGCTGCCTGCACCGAACCAGTTGCAGACGATGGTGCTGGTGTGCCCATCGCCAAAATCATACACGATGGCGGAGTTTTCCACCGATACCGGCATATTGGCGGGCAGGCAATCGAGGATCGGGTGGCTGGCTACCACTTCGCCGGTCTTGATATCCACGGCGATCAGGCTGACCGTTTCCAGGTTATCGGTAAAGAACACCAGCTCCCGGCTAAGCGAGGGCGAGCAGCCGCTGCCCCATGCCAGGCCGCCGCCGGTGGTGGCTGCGCCTTCCCGGCTGTCCTTTGCGCCTGCGCTCTCGTAGGGGGTGCGCCAGACCACTTCCACACCGTTGTTTGCGCGCAGCAGGTAGCAGGCAAGGTTCGTCAGGATAACTGCACCCTCCCGGCAGGAGGCGATGCCGTTCTCCGCGCCTTCGCCGGGGGTAAAGGCAAACACATGCACCTCGTGGGCAAGGTCTGCGGTGCCGCCGGACAGGATGGTATCGATGGCGGCGCGGGAAATATAGCCCATGGCGCCCTGCTGGCCGCGGCTGGGATAGATGCGGAAGCCGCCGGTCACAAACCACAGGTTGCCCTCGTAGTCGAATACGATGGACAGCAGGTTCTGCTGCAGGGTGCTGCCCAGCACCTTCTCGGCAGCTTCCTTGATGTTGATATCCAGCACCTTTTCAAACACCTGCAACGGGGTGCCGTTTTCATCGGTGGCCTTGAGCATCAGCACATGGTTATGGCTGGTGGGGCAGACGATGAGGTTGCGCCCGTCCACAAAGGAGTAGGAGCTTTGGATCACATAGCCGCCGCCATCGTGCTTTGTGGGAGAGAAGCAGCCGATGGTGCGCACCTCCGCTGCATCCAGGTCGCGGATGGCCAGGCCGCCCAGGAAGGGGCTGACCGGGTTATCAAAGTTATCAAAGAAAATGGCAGGCGATGCATTGGGGTTCACCTTTTCCATCGCAACGTTCACTTCCGGGCAGATGCCGATGGGCAGCACTGCATCGGTGGAGTCGGTATTATAGCAGTCGTGGTGGATATTGGACTCACTGGTGCCCATAAAAGGGTTGACGTCCAGCACCTTACGGGTCAGCGGCTTGGGAGGCAGAGCCGTTTCGGCACCGCCGCTCCACAAAGCGGACAGGCAATTGGTTTCGGCTGCATGGGCGGCAGGGCTGATGCCACAGGCCAGCAGTGCCAGGGCGGAAGTGCTGATAAAACTGCGTCTTGTCATTTTCATCGTATCGTTCCTCCGAGAAGTTTTGTGCGTTATCATCAGGAGCACAGCGGCTCAAACTATAAGGGACGCAGCGGCAGGCCTGCCGCCGGGAGCGTTCGGGCAGCGTGTTTTCCGGTGCTGCCGTACGGTTTCTCTATAAATATATTGTATCATCTCCGCCTGTTTTCTGCATGTATCATTCACGCAGAAAACACCCTCATTCACGCAGGTTTTGGCTGCAGCCGGGCGCAAAAAGGGGCCGCCGCATCCGATACCATGCAGCAGCCCCTTTTGGGAAAGGAGAACCTATGATGAAACTTTTGCGCCTGCTCTCAGCCTTTGACGCCGCCAAGCGCCACACCGCGGACGATGAACTTTGAGAGCAGCAGGTAAACGATGATAACAGGCAGGATGGCGATGGCGACCAGCATATAAACTTTGCCCATATCGAATTTGAGGAAATCCGCACTGCGCAGCTGCGCAATGAGGATGGGCAGGGTCTTTTTATCCGCTGTATCCAGCACCAGTGCCGGGATAAAGTAGTTGTTCCAGCTTGCCACAAAGGAGAAGATGGCCTGCACCGCCAGAGCGGGCTTCATGATCGGAAGCACGATGTGGTTGAAGATGTAAAACTCCCCTGCCCCATCGATGCGAGCCGCTTCCACGATCTCCATGGGAAGTGATGCATCCAGGTACTGCTTCATGAAAAAGAACACGGCCGGGGCTGCAATACTGGGAACGATGAGCGGGATAAAGCTGTTTTTCAGGCCCATTTTGGTGATGAGCTGCAAAAAGCCCAGCGCCGACACCTGGGTGGGCATTGTCATGATCAGCAGGATGAGCGCAAATGCAGCCTTTTTGAACCTGAAATTGTAGGCATAGATGCCATAGGCCGTAAGTGCTGAAAAGTAGACGCTGAGCGCCGCCGAGCAGGCAGAAACGATCAGGCTGTTCTTCACGCCGGACATCACCGGGATATTGGCATCCGACAGCACATTTTTCAGGTTCGTCAGCAGCGATCTGCCGGGCAGAAGGGAGAAGCCCTTCTGGATCTCAAAATGGGTGCGGGTAGAGTTGATGAGCAGCACATAGAAGAAGAACAGGCACAGAAAGCTCAGCAGCACCAGCACTGCATAGCTCACCGTACGGCGGGCAGCAAGCGTTGCCTTTTCCGATTTTGTTTTCACTGCATGTGACATTATGCTTTACCTCCCTTCGCCTGTCTGGCTGCCTGTTTGCGGGCCTTGCGCTCCGCTTTGCTCAGGCCGTCCTCCTCCCGGGTAAGCGAGAAGTAGACCACCACGCAGAGCACTGCGCATACCAGGAACAGCACCACCGAAACTGCACCGGCCATGCCATAGTTCTTGCTGAACAGATGGTTGTTCAGGTACATGATCATGGTGGTGGAGGTGCGGTCCGGGCCGCCTTTTCCGTTCGTCAGGATCTGCGGCACATCAAACATCTGCAGGCCGCCGATCATGGAGGTGATCATCACATAGACCAAGATCGGCCGGATGAGGGGGATGGTGATCTTCCAGAACATCTGATTCGGGCTGCAGCCATCCAGTTCTGCCGCTTCGTACAGGGTAGGATCCACGCCCATAATGGCTGCCATCAGCATGATGGTGGTGTTGCCGAACCACATCAGAAAGTTCATCAGGCCGATCAGCCCCCGGTTGCCCCAGACCGTATTCAAAAAGCTGAACGGCTGTTTGAGCAGCCCCATGCTCACCAGTGCCGCATTCACCGGGCCATTGTCCGAGAAAAGCGCAAAGAACAGCATGGCAAAGGCCGATGCCATGATCAGGTTTGGCATGTAGATGACCGTTTTAAAGAAGGTCTGCCCCTTGAGTTTGAGCCGCAGGTCGGTAAACCATGCCGCCAGCAGCAGCGAAACTGCGATCTGCGGGATAAAGCCGATGATCCAGAGCAGCAGCGTGTTGCCAAAGTATTTGGGCAGGTCGGTAGAAAACAGGGTGATGTAGTTTTTCAGGCCCACAAAGTTAGGGCCGATGATCTTTAACCCGCTGCGGAAGTATTCAAAAAAGCTGTAGTAAATGGTAGAACCCAGCGGGATCAGCTGAAACACTGCAAAGATGATAAAAAACGGTGCGATGAAGATGTAGCCCCATTTGGCATAGCTGATCGAGCTTTTCTTTTTGGTTTTATGCATGGAACTGCCCTCCTGACGTACGCTGCATCCAACAAAAGGGGCGGGCGGGAACATCGTCCAGCCCGCCCCTCTGATGCAGTTTTATAGTTTTGCTTCAGGCGTGCATTATTCGGGCCAGACCACATCGGTCAGTTCCGGATACTTCTCCTTGATCGAGGTCTCAAAGTTTGCTTTTGCGGTATTCTCGTCCACATTGCCGGTGAAGTAATCCTTGAATGCGGTCTGGAAGCTCTCGTTCAGACCCTGATCATAGGGGCCTGCGTTGGACATATCGATCTTCTTTGCTGCCTCTGCAAACAGGGCGATATGGTTCTGCCCGCCCAGGAAGTCGGACTTATAATCGCTGCCTGCGATCTCTTCCATGGCCTTTTCGTTGTTCGTATAATCCTGCGTATCCAGCGTGATCTGCTTCATGATGGCTTCATCGCAGGTCAGCTTCTGCATCACATCGCGGATGGTATCGATGTTATCGCTGCCCGCTGCGCCGCAGATCCAGGTACCGCCCCAGTAATAGGGCTGAGGGCCTTCGCACACAGCGTAATCGCCGTAGATGCCGTTGCCCACTTCTTCCTTGCCGCCCTCGGCCACAGGCTTTTCCAGAGAGTTGCCCAGCAGGGTAAAGTTGATGCCCCAGGTGGAGTAGAAGAAGCCGAACACCTTACCGGTGGGGCCTTGGTCCGCTGCCCACTGGCTGTCCCACAGGCTGGACTTGTTGTTGTAGCCCTTATCGGTATATTCCTTGGTCTGGTCCACCCACTTCATGATGTTGGGATCCACCTTGACGGTGGTGCCGTCCACCCAGGGTGCAGACACGTTGTTGGAGAAGGTGCGGTAGGCATCGTCAAAGCCGGAAAGCATCTTGTAGCCCTTGTCGTGTGCCTTGGCGGCTACGGCGTTAAACTTATCCCAATCGGACAGGAAGGTCTGCACCTCGGCAGGATCCTCGGTGCCCAGCACACTTTTTGCGATGCTGCGGCGGTAAGCAAACAGACCCGGGGTCGCCTGCCAGGTGGTGCCGCGCTGGCTGCCATCCACAGAAACGATATCCTTTGTGTACTGGTACTGCCCTGCCAGGTCGGAGTCGGTCAGGCCGATATCCGCCTTGACATCCAGCGCGTAATCAGAATCCACATATTTCAGCGCGTAGTCTGCCTCGATCAGGAAGATATCCACCTTGTCGTCCGCAGCGGCGGCATCCTGGTTCAGCAGTGCTTCGTCCAGCTTGTTCTGATAGTTGTTATTCTCGTTTGCATTGATGGTCCACTTGACGGTGGTGCCGTCCTTCAATGTAGTGGTGGACTTATCGCTGGCGATGGAAGCAACTTCGGGGTAGTAATCATTGAAGCGGCTCTGAAATTCATCGTTCCAGCACCAGATATTCAAAACCTTGCCCTGTGCTGCGGGTGCACCGGAAGCTGCGGAGGACGCCGT
>CAKTFD010000117.1 GCA_934553285.1 uncultured Faecalibacterium sp.
AATTCATCGTTCCAGCACCAGATATTCAAAACCTTGCCCTGTGCTGCGGGTGCACCGGAAGCTGCGGAGGACGCCGTTGAGGATGCAGCCGAAGAAGCGGTGGTAGAAGAGGAACCGCCGCAGGCGCTCAGCGCTGCCGTGATGGTGACCGCACCAGAAGCCAGCAGGAAATTACGACGCGAAATCTTTCTCATAATAAAAAGCCTCCTTCAATGGTTTTTTGTTTTGTAACAAAGAATTTCTTCACAGAAAGCCCCGGTCCGCCCGGAACTTATTGCAACAACTTTATACGCTGCCCACCGAGCCGCCTTCCAGCAGCTTACCCGTTACCGGGATCTGCTCGGCCAGGGTCACACGGGGGTGCTCGATCATCTGCACCAGCTTATCCGCCGCCATCCGCCCCAGCATTCTGGTGTTCTGCTGCCAGGTCACCAGCTGAGGTTTCATCACGCGGGAGAGATAGATGCCGTCGTAACCCATTACGGAGATATCCTCCGGGATGCTCAGGCCCGCCTCCCGCAGGGCGATGCAGCCGCCCATGGCCGAAAAGTCGTCCGGGAACAAAATGCAGGTGGGGCGCTGCGGGAGCGCCAGCAGCGCCCGGGTCTCCTGCGCACAGCGGTCCGGGTCGTGGTAAACGCCGCTGCGCACATACTCGTCCGGGATGTGCAGATCCAGCTCCTCACAGCTTTTGTAAAAGCCTGCCAGCCGTTTTTCTGTAACGGCGGTACGCTCGCCGTGGATAAAGGCGATGCGGCGGTGCCCTTTGGCGTAGGCGTAGCGCACCAGCGCCGAAAGCCCGTTGACATTATCGGAAAGGACGGCCATCCGGTTGTTGAACACATGGTCGATGGTCACCACCGGCACATCACTGTTCACCAGTTCCACCACCTGCGGGTCGTTAAAATCCACACAGGCGATCACCGCACCATCCACGCCCCGGTAGTGGCAGTGCTCCAGGTAGGTCATGGTCCTGCCGCCAAGGTTCCGGTTGATAAAGGTGATATCGTAGCCCAGTTTTTCCACCTGCACCTTGAAGCTGTCCAGCACTGCGGAAAAATATTCGTGTGCCAGGCCGCTCTGCCGTTCGTCCACGAACAAAACGCCCAGGTTATAGGTGCGGTTGGTCTTCATGGCGCGGGCCGCCATATTGGGCACATACCCCATCCGGCGCGCCGTCTCGCGGATACGGTCGCGGGTGGCGGCAGAGATATCCGGCTGTCCGTTGAGCGCCTTGCTCACCGTTGCCACCGAGACACCGCATTCCTGCGCCAGATCCTTTAAAGATGACATTTCGCTGCCCTCCCAGCGAAGGACTGTTTTGCCAGTGCGCTTCGCAAGTCCTCAATCGTTTTCGCAATCTCAATATAGCGCACTTTGCACGAAAAATCAAGCAGAAGTTGGAAATTCTTCACCCGAAAATCAAAATTTTGGCAATCTGCAGAGCTTTCCTGTGCCAGGATTATGCAGTCTGTACCGTTTTCGTTACATTTCGTTACCGTTCGATAAAAGTTTCGTTTCCGGCGTGGTCTGCAGGCCAGCTGCAGCGGGGATCCACCTGTTGTATATTTCAGCAGAGTGCTTGCTTTTTGCCGCAGGATAGTCTATTATCATGGTGACGAGTTCCCTGCCTGCCTTTGAGCCGCAATTCCTAAATCGTTTTCGCAAATTCAGGATTCCAGCGTTTTCGGTTTTCCACAAAGGAGGAACAAGGCTATGAAATACGGACATTTTGAAGATGCACGCCGGGAATATGTGATCGATACGCCCCGCACGCCCCTGCCCTGGATCAACTATCTGGGCAGTGAGGATTTTTTCAGTCTGGTGTCCAACACCGGCGGCGGCTACAGCTTTTACCGGGATGCCCGGCTGCGCCGGCTCACCCGCTACCGTTACAATAACTCCCCCCTGGATCAAGATGGGCATCGCATCTATATCAAGGATGGCAGCACCATCTGGAACCCGGGCTGGCAGCCCACCAAAACAGAGCTGGATGCCTATACCTGCCGCCATGGCCTGGGCTACACCATCCTGGAAGGCGAGAAAAACGGCATTGCGGCGGTGCAGGAGCTGTTTGTCCCCCGGGGCGATGCCTGCGAGATCGACCGGCTGACCCTGACGAACCGGACAGCCGCCCCCAAAACGCTGGATGTGTTCAGCTATGTGGAGTTTTGCCTGTGGGATGCCATGGACGACAGCTCCAACTTCCAGCGCAACTTTTCCACCGGCGAAGTAGAGGTGGAGGGCAGCGCCATCTACCACAAGACCGAATACCGGGAGCGCCGCGACCACTACGCCGTGTTCTGGACCAACACCCCCGTTACCAGCTTTGATACCAGCCGGGACGCTTTCTGCGGTGTGTATGGCGGCCCTGCCGCACCGCAGGCCGTACTGGCCGGGCACTGCTCCGGCAGTATTGCCCATGGCTGGGCGCCGGTGGGTGCCCACCACTTCCACCTTACACTGGCCCCGGGCGAGCAGAAGCGCATCATCTTCGGGCTAGGTTACATCGAAAACCCGCAGGCAGAAAAGTTTACAGCGCCCGGCATCCTCAACAAGACACGGGCCGAGGCCATGATGGCGCGCTACGCTACGGATGCGCAGGTGGATGCCGCCCGCAAAGCGCTGGCCGATTACTGGCAGGAGCTGCTGTCCGGCTGGCAGCTGACCTCCGGCGAGGAAAAGCTGGACCGGATGGTGAGCCTGTGGAACCAGTATCAGTGCATGGTGACCTTCAACATGAGCCGCAGCGCCAGCTACTACGAAAGCGGCATCGGCCGCGGCATGGGTTTCCGGGATTCCTGTCAGGATCTGCTGGGCTTTGTCCACATGATCCCCTCCCGTGCGCGGGAACGCATCCTGGATATTGCCGCCACCCAGTTTGAGGACGGCAGCGCCTACCACCAGTATCAGCCCCTGACGAAAAAGGGCAACCGGGATGTGGGCAGCGGCTTCAACGATGACCCGCTCTGGCTCATTGCGGGAACCACCGCCTACCTGCGGGAGACCGGCGACTGGTCCATCCTGGACGAATCCGTAGCCTTTGATAACGATACCGCCAAAGCGCAGCCCCTGATGGAGCATCTGCGCCGGAGCTTTAACTACACCCGCACCCATCTCGGCCCGCACGGCCTGCCCCTTATCGGCCGGGCGGACTGGAACGACTGCCTGAATCTGAACTGTTTCTCGGCGCACCCGGGCGAGAGCTTCCAGATCACCGGCCCCAGCGAGGGACCCGTGGCCGAGAGCGTGTTCATCGCCGGCATGTATGTCAAATACGGGCACGAATATGCTGCGCTCTGCGACCATCTCGGCCTGACGGACGAGGCCGCCGCCGCCCGCCAGAGCATCGATGCCGTAGAGCAGGCCGCACTGACCGCCGGGTGGGACGGCGCATGGTTCCGCCGCGCCTACGATGCCTTCGGCGCGCCCGTGGGCAGCAGAAAATGTGATGAGGGGCAGATCTTTATTGAGCCGCAGGGCATGTGCGTGATGGCAGGCATCGGCCTGAAGACCGGGCAGGCCGCGCAGGCTTTAAAGAGCGTGGAAGAGCGGCTGGATACCAAATACGGCGTGGTGCTGCAGCAGCCGGCCTACACCAGCTACCGCCTTAATCTGGGCGAGATCTCCAGCTATCCTCCGGGATACAAAGAGAATGCGGGCATCTTCTGCCACAACAACCCCTGGATCAGCTGCGCCGAAACGGTGCTGGGCCACGGCGACCGGGCCTTTGCTGTTTACAAAAAGACCTGCCCTGCCTATATCGAGGACATCAGCGAGATCCACCGCACCGAGCCTTACGTTTACAGCCAGATGATCGCCGGGCGCGATGCCCCCACCTTCGGTGAGGCCAAGAACAGCTGGCTCACCGGCACGGCGGCATGGACCTTTGTGAACGTCAGCCAGTACATTCTGGGCATCCAGCCCACCTTGAACGGCCTGCGCATCGACCCCTGCATCCCGCATACGCTGACGGGCTATACCGTCACCCGCCGCTACCGCGGGGCCATCTACCACATCCGCGTGGAGAACCCCCATGCCGTGCAGAAGGGCGTGGTCTCCGTCACGGTCAACGGTTCGGCCATAACGGGAAACCTTCTGCCGCTGGCAAAGCCCGGCGAAACCGTAGAGGCTACGGTGGTGATGGGATGACCCTGCAATAAACCGCTGCCGCCCCGAACGGCCGCCCCCGCGTATGCCCATCTGATACGATAAAAGGAGAACCATCATGGCTGAATTTCCAAAAAACTTTGTCTGGGGTGCCGCAACGGCGGCCTACCAGATCGAAGGCGGTGCCGCAGAGGGCGGCAAGGGGCTGAGCATCTGGGATGTCTTTTCCCACACCCCGGGCTGCACCTACCGGGGCGAGACCGGTGACGTTGCCTGCGACAGCTACCACCGCTGGAAAGAGGATCTTGCGCTGCTGCAGTCCATGCACCTGAAAGCCTACCGCTTTTCCGTGGCGTGGACCCGCATTGCCCCCAACGGCGGCACAGACTGGAACGAGGAAGGCTTTGCCTATTACGATGCCCTTGTAGATGCTTTACTGGAAGCCGGGATCGAGCCTTATGTAACTTTGTATCACTGGGACCTGCCCCAGGCTCTGGAAGAAAAGGGTGGCTGGCGTAACGAAGACACCGCCCACGCTTTTGCCCGGTATGCCGCAAAAATGGCAGAGCACTTCAAAGGCCGGGTACACCAGTGGTTCACCTTCAACGAGCCTGCCTGCATCGTAAAGATGGGCTACGGCACCGGAGAGCACGCCCCGGGTCTGAAGCTGCCGCTGGAAGGTCAGTTTACCTGCTGGCGGAACGTTATCTACGCCCACTGCCTTGCCGCACAGGAGCTGCGCCGCGCAGACCCGGAAAACAAGGTGGGCTTTGTTTCCACCGGCCGCATCTGCTACCCGGTGTCGGAGGCAAAAGCGGATATGGATGCCGCCCGGTCCCTGACCTTTGCCTGCCCGGATGACGACTGGGCCTTTACCCACACCATGGCACTGGACCCGGTTTGTCTGGGCCGCTGGCCGGAACCGGGCCTCTGCGGGCCAAGGCTTGCGGCCTGCATCGCCGCCGTGCCGCAGCACATCAACAACGCCCTGCCTCTGGGCAAGCCGGACATGGTGGGGCTGAACATCTACAACGCCGCCCCTGTGCAGATGGGCGAAAACGGCCCCAGCTATGTGGAGCGTCCCGCCGGGTACGCCCGTACCGCCATGAACTGGCCGGTGGAGCCGGAATGCCTGAACTGGGGTCCCCGCCAGATGCAGGAGCGGTACGGCCTGCCCATGTTCATCGCCGAAAACGGCCTGTCCTGTACGGATAAGGTCTACCGGGACGGCAAAGTACACGATGCGGACCGCATCGATTTTCTGGCACGGTATCTGGAAAAGCTGTCGGAAGGCATCCAGGCCGGTGCAGATGTGCGGGGGTATTTCCACTGGAGCCTGCTGGACAACTTCGAGTGGCACAGCGGCTACCGGGAGCGGTTCGGCTTAGTGTATGTAGATTACGCCACCGGGCAGCGCATCCCGAAAGACAGCGCATTCTGGTATGGTGAAGCTGCCGCCACCAATGGCCGCTCCATCTGACTGCATA
>CAKTFD010000118.1 GCA_934553285.1 uncultured Faecalibacterium sp.
TCCTTGCCGGCCTCGATGTACTTACGGGTAGCCTCAGCAAAGACCAGCTGGCACTCGGTGTTGATGTTGATCTTGGAAACGCCCAGGCTGATGGCCTCAGCGATCATAGCATCGGGGATGCCGGTGCCGCCGTGCAGCACCAGGGGAATGTTATTGGTAGCCTTGTGGATGCGGTCCAGAGCCTCGAAGTCCAGGCCCTTCCAGTTTGCGGGGTAAACGCCATGGATGTTGCCGATGCCGGCTGCCAGGAAGTCGATGCCCAGTGCAGCGATCTTTGCGCACTCCTCGGGATCAGCGATCTCGCCGCTGCCCACAACGCCGTCCTCGACACCGCCGATGGAGCCGACCTCGGCCTCGATGCTCATGCCGTTGGCATGTGCCAGAGCAACCAGCTCCTTGGTCTTGGCGATGTTCTCCTCGATGGGATAGTGGCTGCCATCGAACATGATGGAAGAGAAGCCAGCCTCAACGCAGGCCTTGCAGCCCTCGTAGCTGCCGTGGTCCAGATGCAGTGCAACGGGCACGGTGATGTTCAGGGACTCGACCATAGCCTTGACCATAGCGGCAACGGTCTTGTAGCCGGTCATGTACTTGCCAGCACCCTCGGAAACACCCAGGATGACCGGGCTTTTCATTTCCTCACAGGCGAGCAGAACGGACTTGGTCCACTCCAGGTTATTGATGTTGAACTGCGGCACACCGTAGTGGCCATCGCGTGCTTTGATCAGCATTTCGGTTGCATTTACCAACATTATTCATTACCTCCACAAATTATCGGGGTTCCGGCCCTGCCATACCGCATTGTGCATGGTTTAACGAGCCACATGGCTAGTATACCCCAAACGGCGCTTAAAATCAATCCAGATGGGCGCTTTTTATTGCGCAATAGCCGTCCGGGCGGGGCGCAGGAGAAAACTGTTTTTGCAGAGAAAACAAAATCTTCTGACATAATAAAACAAAAATCCATAAACTGCGCAACAACTGTAAATAACACGGGCGGCGCTTGTTTTCAACATAAATTAACATTCGGCAAAATGATGTTGGAGAAAATTGCAAAAGCAGACAGATTCCGGTTTAAAAATTTGTCATAATTCTGACTTGAAAATTACAAATTGTAAGCCTTTTGCCAAGGCTTGGCGTATTTTGCTGTGGAAAACCAGGTGGAAAGTGTTTAATTCAACCCGGAAAACAGGCTTTGCAGCTGGAATTTTGAACACTTTCCACGGGGTTTTCAACATGTGGAAAAAATAAGGGCCTTCTACGGAGTGTATAGCATGTGAATGTGGAAAACTTTTTGTCTGGGCAAAACAGAGGAATACAGTCTGTTTGCCCCGGCAGAAAGACAGAAACGGACGGAACATTTCTGCAGATGGAACATCCGGGCGGAAAAGCGCCGTCTGCCTGAAAAAAATTTTGCAGGATGGAGATAAAATCCCTGCAATCTGTAGCGAAGGCGGGGGAGTTATGGTATACTTTATATTGGATTATCATAAAAAGAAGCGCTCCGGTGCAGCAGCGCCTGCCCCGGGACGGAAGGAGCATAAAAGATGGAAGAACGTAACCAGCCGCGCCGCCCGCGCCGCGATGCGGAACAGCCGCAGCAGAAGAACGAGAGCCTTGTCTACGGCAAAAATCCTGTGACCGAACTGCTCAAGAGCGGTTCCGGCGTGGACACGGTGCTGATCGCCGAAGGGATGGCACCTGCAGTGGCGGCATACTATACAGCACTGGCCAAGGAGGCCGGGGCTACCGTCAAGCGGGTGCATCCCAACAAGCTGCGCCTGATGACCGGCACCGAGAGCCACCAGGGCGTGGCTGCTTTTGCCAGCGAGATCGAATATGTGAACGTGGAAGAACTGATGGCTGCGGCCAAGGCCAAGGGAGAGGCACCGTTCCTGGTGCTGAGCGACGGCATTGAGGATCCCCACAATCTGGGCGCTGTGATGCGCAGCGCGCTGCTGTGCGGTGCCCACGGCATCGTGATCCCCAAGCGGGGCGGTGCATCCGTGACCCCCACCGTTATCAAATCCAGCGCCGGTGCCGCAGAGCGGCTGCCGGTGGCCCGCGTGGCCAATATCGGCGAGACCATCCGCCGCCTGAAAGAGCAGGGCGTGTTCGTCTACTGTGCTGATATGGACGGCGTATCCCTGCGCAAGAACAACCTGACCGGCCCCATTGCGCTGGTGCTGGGCAGCGAGGGCAGCGGGGTATCCCAGCTGGTGAAAAAGCTCTGCGATGGTGTGGTGCGGCTGGATATGGCTGCATCCGGCACCGGTGTGGACAGCTACAACGTGTCGGTGGCAGCAGGCATTATCCTGTACGAGATCCAGTCGCAGCGCGCCGCAGAAGAATAAGAAGGATAAGAAACGGTAAACTCCATCCAGAACAGTGGGAGGGACAAGAATGCCGAACAATAAAAATGAACGCAAGGGCAAACCGGCTGAGCAGCTTTCGTCCGAAGAGCGGTTTCGCAACTTTTTCAGTACCAGTGTGATCGACCTGCCGGAGGAGATGACCCGCCGGGATGTGCCTGCTCCGGTGGATGAAAAGTCCAAGGCTGGGCTGCTGGGCAAGCTGTTCAGTCACAGCAGGGAAGAAGAAACCGCTGCGGGTGCATCCCCGGTGCTGGAGATCCCCACCGGAGAGATCCTGCTGGGTGCAGATGCAAAGCCTGTGCAGCCGGACCAGGAGGATATGGCGCTGGAGCTGCGTACCGAGGCCCCCGCTGCAGCAATGCCGCTGCAGCCTGCAGCCGCCCAGGCAGAGCCGGCCCCGGCCCCGGTCGTGCAGCCGGAGCCGAAAAAGTCCGCACCCCAGCAGGAGCCGCTGCGGCAGAACACGGCGGCAACCCAAAAGGCACCCAATGCCAAAAATGCGCCGGAAAAACTGCTGCCACAGGAAGAGTTGGAGCAGCAGAAGATGCAGCAGCTGAAGGATATGCTCAACGGAATGGCAGGCATCGCAAAGCCGGAGCCGCAGCCTGTAAAGCAGCCTGCCCCGGAAAAGCCGGCACCGCAGGTAGCAGCACCCGCTGCGCAGCCGGAAGCGGAAACCGTGCCGGACGCTCTGCCGCCGGTGGTGTTTGCCAGCGCCCCGGCAGACCCGGAAACGCTGCCGCCAAAGCCCGAGAAAAAGTCTATTTTCCAGATGCTCGGCACGGCAGAAGACGAAAAGCCCGCTGCCCGGAAACCGGACAAAGAGGATACCATGAGCCTGCCGCTGCTCCCGCTGGAGGAGGAAGGGGCGCCCGCAGAGGCGGCGGAAACACAAACGCCGGAAGCCCCGGCACAGCCGGAAAAAGCGGCTGAGGCGGCCGAGGCTGCAGCACCTGCCGAGGAAGCTGCACCGGAGAGCACCGCCGACCGGCTGCACCACATGGCGGCAGAGCTGACCCTGCGGTGCGTGCTGGCCGGGATCCTGGCCGTGGTGCTGCTGCATCTGGGCCTTACGGCAGAGCGTCTGCTGCCGCCGCTGGCGGTGCTGGACCCGGACGCTGCCCCGGCGGCGTTTTATGGGGCCAACCTGCTGCTGTTTGCCGCCAGCCTGCTGGTGGGCTATCCGGTGCTGCGGGATGGCCTGCGCGGCCTGCGCGGCCGCCCCAGTGCGGACACCATGCCGGCACTGGCTGCTGCAGCGGCTCTGCTGCAGGCTGTGGTGGCCATGCTGAATGCCAATGCCTACCGCAACACCGAGGGCATTGGCCTGCTTACCGGTATGGCGGCGCTGGGGCTGTGCCTGGCGCTGGTGGGCAGCCGGGTGATGCTGGCTGCCGTGCAGCGCGGCTATGCGCTGGCAGCAGAGGGCAAGGAGCAGCGGGGCGCTTACCGCACCCGCGATAAGGACCTGATCCGTGCACTCTCCCGGGATCTGGAACAGAAGGACCCCTGGGTGCTGCTGAGCCGCCCGGTGCAGACCGCCGGCGACGATTTTGTGGAACAGAGCCTGAGCGAACGCGCCAGCGAGCGCCGCGCCCGGAAGGTGGCGTACATCCTGCTGGCGGCAGCAGTGCTCAGCGGACTGGGCTTTTTGCTGTTTGGTGCGGGGCTTAATTGTGCTGTGGCGGCAGCTGCTGCCGTACTGTGCATGGGCGCACCGCTCTCGTCTGTGCTGGTGCCGGGTCTGGCGGCGCTGCGGCTGCAAAAGACGGCGGCTGCGGCGGACGCAGTGGTGCCCGGCTGGGCTGCCATTGAGGAACTGGGCGGCATCGACACCATTGAGGTGGACTCCGACGACCTGTTTACTGCCGAGAGCGTGACGCTGGAGGATATCCGCATCTTCAAGGGCGGGCGCATCGACCGCGCCATCCTGTACGCGGCCAGTGTGCTGAACGGGAGCTGCGATACCCTGCAGGGGCTGTTCAGCCAGATCGTGGAGGACCGCACCGATATCCTGTTCCCGGCCAAGGATCTGGAACAGCACCCGGGGCTGGGCTTCTCCGCCTGGTGCGATAATAACCGCATCCTGATCGGCACCCGCCGCTATATGGAGCAGGAGGGCGTGGCTCTGCCCGAGCAGGACTACGAGGACAGCCACTCCCAAAACGGTGCGCTGCAGATCTTGTATCTGGCGGTATCCGGCAATCTGCATGCCATGTTCGTGCTGCGCTATGTGGGCGGCCGCAATGTGGCGCGCAGCCTGGCTGCCCTGCAAAAGGAGAACATCCGGCTGCTGGTCACCAGCAAGGATCCCAGCCTGACAGCACGGCATATCACCGAGGCTTATCACCTGCCGGAGGGCATGGTCGCATTGCTGGACGGCGAACAGTGCCAGGCCATTGAAAACGCAGAAGCGGCACCCGATAAGCCGAAGTGCTGCCTGTACCATCACAAGGGCTTTGCCAGCCTGACCGGCGGCCTGCAGGCGGCGGATCAGGCACAGAATGCCGAGACCAGCGCCACCACGGTACAGCTGGTATCGGTATGCTTCTCGGTGGCCATTGCGGTGCTGCTGACCTATGCAGGCAGCATCTGGCAGATGTCCATTGCCACGGTGCTGATGTATCAGGCTGCATGGAGCGCACTGAGCATCGCCGTGTGTGCCCTGAAACAGCATGGCTGAAAAAACTTTATAGAAACAAACGGGGCTGCTGCACATGTTTTCGTGCAGCAGCCCCGTTTTGCGCTCTTTTTCAGTTCAGCTTTTTGCGTTTTTCGTAGTCGTTCAGCGCGTCCAGCGCCTCGCCGGAGAGGGGGATGAGCGCCAGCATGTTGAAAATGGTCATCAGGCCGATGCCCACATCGCCCAGGTCCCAGACCACGGTGTAGGCCTGGGTGCCGCCGATGAGCAGCATGGCCAGCGCCACCAGCTTGTAGGCCGTCTGGCTCCACCAGTTGTCGCCGCACAGGTAGGCCACGTTGCCCCGGGCATAGTACAGCACCCCCAGAAAGGTGGAAAAGCTGAACAGCGCCAGGATCACCGCGATAAACACGATGCCGAAACCGCCCAGATGGTACTGCATGGCGGTCTGCAGCAGATCCATGCCGGTCAGCCCGGCGGTGATATCCTGCGGCACCAGCAGCATCAGGAAGGCCGTGCAGCTGCAGATGACCACTGTGTCGATCAGAACGCCCAGCGCCTGCACAAA
>CAKTFD010000119.1 GCA_934553285.1 uncultured Faecalibacterium sp.
GCCCACCGCATCGAGGAGCTGCTCAGCGCCAACAAGATCATCCGCCCGGCCTACAAGAGCCTGGGCGGCACCCACGATTATATCCCGCGCACCCAGCGCGCCACCGCCATCCTCAACGAGGAGCGCGCAAAGGAGTATCCCGCCGCGCAGTGACCCACCAGGCCGTTTTTAACCGCACCCAGAGCATCTGCCGCAGGAGCCGCCTGATTTTTTTATCAGGACCAGGCATTCTGCACCGCAGGTGCTTTTTTCGTTCATAACTTTATGGTATGATATAAATTGTCAGATCTTTCCGGGGATGCCGCTGGCAGCACTGCGCTGTTTTTCCTGCTGTGCGGGGCGTTTTTCCCGCTTTCATGATAGATTTGCAGTCTGTTCAAAGTTTTATCATGGTTGGCTGATATCCTAGAAGTACAAAGTGATCCGCAGGGTGGTGCAGCCGCCCTGTATTGCCGTTTATAAAGTTCCAGAGAAGAGGACGCGAAACCTATGAGAGAAAAATTCCGTCAATTCATGATCGGCCGCTATGGCACCGATGGTCTGAACCAGTTTTTGAGCGTGGCTTCCATCGTGATGCTGCTGCTCTCGCTGCTTACTCGGTTTTCCCTGTTCACCTGGCTGGGCGTGGCACTGCTGGTGCTGTGCTACTACCGCACCCTGAGCCGTAATATCTCCCGGCGCACCGAGGAGAATTACCGCTTTTACAGCTTGAAGGACCGGTTCAGCAGCAAGTTCCGCAGCCTGAAAGAGCAGTGGGCCAACCGCAAGCTGTACCACTACTACCGCTGCCCCAAATGCCGCCAGAAGCTGCGGGTGCCCCGGGGCCGTGGGCGCATCCAGATCTCCTGCCCCCGCTGCGGCACCCAGTTCATCAAAAAGAGCTGAGCTGCCATGTTCGGATATGTGATCCCGGATCAGGCCTCTCTCAGCCCGGAGGCGCAGGCCCGCTACCGCTCTGCTTACTGCGGGCTGTGCCGCCGCATCGATGCGCTGCACGGGCTGCGGGGGCGGTTCAGCCTGAGTTACGACCTGACCTTTCTGAACCTGCTGCTGTGCAGCCTGTACGAGGGTGAGACCCCCGCTGCCGGCGGCACCGGCCGCTGCCCCATCCACCCGGTGCGGGGCGTGGTCTGGCGCAGTGCCGACCCTACCGATTACTGTGCCGACCTGAGCGTAGCGCTGCACTACTACAACGCGCAGGATAAATGGCAGGACGACCATAACCTGCTGGCGCTGGGGTACAGCGCCCTGCTGGACAACAGCACCGCCGAAGCTGCCCTGCGCTGGCCGCGGCAGTGCAATGCCATCCGCACCTGCCTGGCAAAGCTGGCCGAATACGAGGCCGCCGGCAGCACCGATCTGGACGCCGTTTCCGGCTGCTTTGGCACCCTGATGGCCGAGCTGTTCGATTACCGGCAGGACCGCTGGGCACCGGAGCTGCGCAGCATCGGGTTCCACCTGGGCAAGTTCATCTACCTGCTGGATGCCTACGATGATCTGCCCCGTGACAAGCGCCGGGGTGCGTACAACCCGCTCCGGGAGCTAAGCACCCACCCGGATTACGAGGAAGAGATGCTGGACATCTTTGAGCTGCTGCTGGCACGCTGTGCCCAGAGCTTTGAGCGCCTGCCCTGCGTGGAGGACACCGACCTGCTGCGCAACATCCTGTACTCCGGCGTATGGCTGAAATACAACTGCAAAAACGCAAAACGCAACGGAAAGCCCGATGCATCTTGATTTTATGCCGGTGTTCCGGTAAACTATAAAAGATACGGCGCAGCAGGATGGCTGTGCCGTCAGTATGATGAGTGAGGAAGTATACCAAGCATGAGAGATCCGTATGAGGTGCTGGGCATTCAGCGCGGCGCAAGCGACGAAGAGATCAAAAAAGCATACCGCGCCAAGTGCAAGCGCTGGCACCCGGATTTGAACCCCAACGACCCCACGGCGGAGGAGCATTTTAAAGAGGTGCAGGCCGCCTACGATGCCATTACCAAGGGCGAGACCGGCCCCCAGATGGGCGGTAATCCCTATGGCGGCAGCTCCTACGGCGGCTACCAGCAGCAGGGGTACAGCCAACAGGGCTACAGCCAGCAGAACTACGGCTACACCGGCTTTGACGGTTTTGATGGCTTTGACCCCTTCGGGTTCGGCTTTGGCTTTGGCGGCTATCAGCAGGCCGGGCCAAGCGCCTCCGGCACAGACACCCCGGAGATGCAGGCCGCCCGCAACTTTGTGGCCAGCGGCCGCTATGCCGAGGCACGCCGCGTGCTGGACGGCATGACCGGCCGCAGCGCCCGGTGGTATTATCTTTCTTCGCTGGCCAACCAGGGGCTGGGCAAAAGTGTAGATGCCCTGCAGGATGCCCGCCGTGCCGTGCAGCTGGACCCCGGCAACACCGAGTACCAGATGCATCTGCGCCGGATGCAGAACCCCGGCCAGACCTACCACACCCAGACCACCTACGCCCAGCCCGGCGGCTTTATGCGCTGGTGCTGGAGCATGATCCTGCTGAACCTGCTGTGCAACTGCTGCTGCGGCGGCTGGGGCTTCCGATCCTTCCGGATGTAACCAAAAACGATAAAGGCCGCTGCGCAAAAAATGTGCAGCGGCCTTTGTTCTGTTTATGCTGGATGTAAGATGTGCTTACTTCTCCGGAGCAGTGAAGGAAATGGGGGTAGCGCCTGCAGCGGCATCCACGCTCTTCAGAGAGATAGGAGCGACCTCATAGTGCAGGGTCTCGAAAGCCTGGGTGCTGCCATCCTCGGTGGTGAACTCCAGAACGTAGACAACATCGCCCTGCTTGTCAGCCTCGACATCGCGGGTGATGACGATGCTCTCGCCATCGGCCAGGCCCTCGCCTGCCAGGTTCTCGCCCTTGTCCTCAGAGCCTGCATCGTACAGGTACAGCTCGGTCACCTTGGTGCCGGTGGTGTTGTACACAGTGTACTCGGCAGAAGCAGCCTCAGCCTCAGAGGAAGCGGCCTCGGAGGAAGCAGCGGCAGAAGAAGCCACAGAAGAAGCGGTGGAGGAAGCAGCGGTAGAAGCAGAGCCGCCGCAGGCGGTCATGCCAACAACCAGTGCCAGAGCGGCAGCGGCAACAGCAACAGTCTTGCGTTTCATGATAAAATTCTCCTTTTTTCGTGTCTTTCCAATACGATCTTCCTTCATCAGCCCCACCACATGGGTTGGCTGATATTTATCTAGTATACGCATTCTGCCAAAAAAAGCAAGTGTTTTTCCATCAAAACTGCCAAAATAATAAGAATTGTTACCGTTTTGTAATAAAAGTAATACTTTTCTTAAGTGTTCTCTCCTGCTGCAGTACCACTGCACGCCAGCCTATGCTGCCCGCAAAGAAAAAGGGCTGCTGCACCAACTACTGTGCAGCAGCCCCATAAAGCAACAATTACTTGGGCTGACGGCCGATATAGGCCAGGATGCCGCCATCAGCGTACAGGATCTGGCCGTTCACAAAATCGGATGCATGGCTGGCCAGGAACACGCAGGGGCCTACCATATCTTCCGGCTCACCCCAGCGGCCTGCCGGGGTCTTGGCAACGATGAACTGGTCGAAGGGGTGGCGGCTGCCGTCCGGCTGGATCTCGCGCAGGGGTGCGGTCTGGGCGGTGGCAATGTAGCCGGGACCCATGCCGTTGCACTGGATGTTGTACTCGCCGTACTCGGAGGCGATATTCTTGGTCAGCATCTTCAATGCGCCCTTGGCGGCAGCGTAGGCCGAAACGGTCTCGCGGCCCAGCTCGCTCATCATGGAGCAGATGTTGATGATCTTGCCCTCGCGCTTTTCCATCATGTCAGGCAGCACAGCCTTGGAGCAGTTGAAGGCGCCGCCCACATGTACATCGATCACCCGCATAAAGTCGGCGTGGCTCATCTCGATCATGGGCACGCGCTTCATCAGGCCGGCGTTGTTCACCAGGATATCCACCGGGCCGACCTCGGCCTTGATCTTTGCCACCATGGCGTTTACTGCATCCTCATCGGAAACATCCGCCACATAGCCGTGGGCATCGATGCCCGCAGCCTGGTAGGCCGCCATGCCTTTTTCCAGGCTGGCTTCCGAGGAGCAGTTAAAGCAGATGGTCGCGCCGCACTTGGCCATACCCTCTGCAATGGAAAAACCGATGCCGTGGGCACCGCCGGTGATCAGAGCCACTTTGCCCTGCAGGTTGAATGCAGAAAGATCCATGATTTTCTCCTTTTTTCTCAGTATCCAAGTTAATTTTTTAGCAAAACGCCCCGTACCGGTCTCCCGGCACGGGGCATTTATATGGTGCTTTTTAGCGCAGGTCAGTGGTGGCGATGTTGTCCATGTCGTCAAACTCCATGTTCTCGCCGCCCATTGCCCAGATAAACGTATAGTTCGAGGTTCCTACGCCGCTGTGGATGCTCCAGGAGGGGCTGATAACAGCATCCTCGTTGTGCATCACGATGTGGCGGGTCTGGGTAGGCTCACCGCACATGTGGAACACCACCTGCCCCTCGGGCAGTTCAAAGTAAGTATAGATCTCCATGCGCCGCTCGTGGGTGTGGCTGGGCATCGTGTTCCAGTTGGAACCCGGTGCCAGCTCGGTCATACCCATGCTCAGCTGGCAGGTCTTCAGCACATCCGGATGGATGAACTGGTTGATGGTGCGCTTGTTGCAGGTCTCCACGCTGCCCAGCGGGCGGTGGTTCGCATCTGCCATCTTGATCAGACGGGTCTGATATGCGCAGTGTGCCGGAGCGGAAACCATGTAGAACTTGGCGGGATGCTCCGGGTCGGCGGAAGCAAAGGTCACTTCCTTGGTGCCCTGGGTGATGTACAGGCAGTCCTTATAGCCCAGCTTGTACTCCACACCGTCAGCCACCACGATACCGGTGGAATCCTTACCGATGTTGAACATGCCGATCTCGCGGCGCTCCAGGAAATAGTGGGTGCCAAAGTTTGCCCAGATGTCGATTCCTTTGTCGATGGACACGGTCTCGTGCACCGGCATACAGCCCAGGGTGACCATACGGTCTACGTGGCTGTAAACGGCAACCACCTCATCCGCCTTGTACAGGCCGGAGATGAGCATCTCGTCCCGCATTTCCTCGGTGGTATAGCGCTTGAAATCCTTCTGATTGCAGGAGTAACGGATATCCATAGTGGACTCCTTCCTGCTCTTAGCGCTGGATACGGCCGGAACCGTCGCCGCCAGCCAGCTTCTCGACCTCGGACACGGTCATCATGTTGTAGTCGCCCTCGATGGAGTGCTTCAGAGCAGATGCAGCAACTGCAAACTCAACAGCCTCCTGGGTGCTCTTGCCGGTCAGCAGGCTGTAGATCAGGCCGCCGCCGAAGGAGTCGCCGCCGCCAACGCGGTCGATGATGTGCAGGTCGTACTTCTTGGAGAAGCAGTACTCGTTGGAAGCAACATCGTACAGCATAGCGCTCCAGCCGTTGTCGAAGGCGCTGTGGCTCTCACGCAGGGTGATAGCGACCTTCTCGAAGTG
>CAKTFD010000120.1 GCA_934553285.1 uncultured Faecalibacterium sp.
GGGGTGGGTGGAGTCCAGAGGTAGGGAGGGGGGACTCGGAACACCCCTCCCTGCCTCTGGCCCAGCGGAGCGTCTTTGCACGCTTGCGGCAAGCAGAAACCTTCCCTTCCCTGTTCCACATGGAACAATTCACTTCTCCGCGGCGGCGGTGGGGATGCGCACGGTATACTCGATATAGCCATCCTTCTCTTCCCGGTGGGCTGTGGCGGGCACGCCGTTGTCGGTCATCAGGCGGATGGCATGGTCGATGGTATTTACAAAGATTCGCACATCCCGCACCATGGAGATCCGGTGTTTGCCTTTTGGCACGGTGTTCAGCAGCTGCTCGATGTACTGGTCGGTCTGGCGGGCGTTCATCCGGCGCTTGGCGATGGTGATAAGAGCTTCGCTGCGGCGGTTCTCCGGCAGGCGCAGTACCGCACGGGCATGGCGCTCGGTGAGGTTGTTGTCCAGCACAAACTGCCGCTGGTCGGCCGTAAGCTGCAGCAGCCGCAGCTTGTTGGCAAAGGTGGGCTGCGCCATGCCAAGGCGCTTGGCCGCTTCTGCCTGGGTGCAGTCCCACAACACCATCACATCCCGCAGCCCCTGCGCCTGCTCAAAGGGGTTCAGGTCGGCACGCTGGATATTTTCCAGCAGACCCAGGGCGGCGGTCTGGCTGTCCTCGTAGCTGCAGACGATCGCGGGGATGGTGCTCATCTTTGCCAGCTGGCAGGCGCGCAGCCGCCGCTCCCCCGCTATCAGCTCGTAGCCATCCGCAGCCTTACGTACCGTGACCGGCTGCAGCAGCCCGTTTTCCCGGATGCTCTGTGCCAGCGCCGCCAGCTCCTGCGCATCAAAACTTTTCCGGGCCTGAAACGGTGATGGATGGATCTGGTCGATGGGCAGGGAAAAAAGTTTCCCGGTCGATTTTTTGCGTTCAAACATGATGCTTCCCCTTTCCTTGTAACGATGCGCGGTTCGTTTTCCACATTTCTCCGGGAAATAGTGGAAAACCTGCTCAGCACCAGTGTAGCACACAAAGAAACACCCTGCCAGAAATTTCGTTCGGCAGGGTGTTACAGGTTCTGTTCAATTATGCATTATTTCAGCGGGCTTTTTGCAATTTTACCGCCGTTTCTGGGGTAAGCTGTCGGAGTTTGCGAAATCTTTTTGCACAGGATCAGGGTGCGGGTGTCGCCGCCCGGCAGGTGCAGGGTGCGGGTCTCGCGGTATTCGCCGCCCAGCTTTTTGATGGCCCCCCGGGCCGCGGTCAGTTCCTCTTCCCCGGAGGCACCCTTCATAGCCAGAAAGTTTCCTCCCACCTTTACCAGCGGCAGGCAGTATTCCGCCAGCATGGGCAGCGCCGCCACCGCACGGGCAGAGGCCAGGTCGAACTGTTCCCGCCAGCCCTTGCGGGCGGCTTCCTCTGCGCGCTCCTTGGCAAACTCCACCCCGGTCAGCCCAAGCTGCCCGCAGGCGTACTTTAAAAATTCCACACGCTTGCCGGTGGGTTCCATAAGGGTCAGCTCCAGCTCCGGCTTAAAGATCTTGGTCACGATGCCCGGAAAGCCTGCCCCGGCTCCCACATCCACCATCCGCCCGGCCACCTCCGGCTGGCTGGCAAACAGCAGGCTGTCGAGAAAATGCTTGTCCTCGATGCCCTCCGGGTCGGTAATGGCAGTCAGGTTGACCTTCTGGTTGTACTCTACAAGGATCTGGGCAAAAGCATCCAGCTGGTCCAGCTGGGTGCCGGTGAGGGTGATGTTCCATGTGGAACATTTTGCCTCCAGCCGCTGTTTGTCGATCATGGCGTTATCCTTTCTGTTGGGTGTTTTCGGGCCAAATGCATGCAGTGCACCTCCGATCACGGAGCATCGTGCATCTTTATTTTTGCTGTTTCCCCGCCAGCGCAATGCTCAGCTGCGCCACATCCGAGGGCGAAACGCCGGGGATGCGCCCCGCCTGCCCCAGGTTGCGGGGGCGGATGCGGGCCAGCTTTTCCCGGGCTTCCAGGGTCAGGCCGGTAAGGGCAGCATATTCAAAATCCTCGGGGATGCAGGTCTTTTCGTGCCGGGCAACATCCCGGATCATCCGGTCCTGCCGGGCAATGTAGCCTGCGTATTTGATCTCGGTCTCCAGCCGTTCTGCCAGCATGGGGGTGATCTCCTCTCCCCAGCCGATGACCCCCGCCAGCAGCGGGTAGCTGATCTCCGGCCGGCGCAGCAGTTCCTCTGCGATGCCGCCCTCAGCGGCAGGCGCAAGGCCGGCAGCTTCCATCGCGGCGCGCAGGTCTGCGGTGCGCAGATGTGTTTCGTGCAGGCGGCGGCGCTCGACTTCCAGGATCTGCTGGGTGTGCTGGTACTTTGCCCAGCGGTCGTCCTGCACAAGGCCGTATTCCCTGCCGATGGGGGTCAGCCGCTGGTCGGCGTTATCCTGCCGCAGGGTCAGCCGGTACTCGCTGCGGCTGGTCATCATGCGGTAGGGGTCCATTACGCCTTTTGTGACCAGGTCATCCACCAGCGTGCCCAGATAGCTGGTGTGCCGGGGCAGCACCAGCTGCTCCATGCCCAGCGCGTTGCGGGCGGCGTTCAATCCCGCCAGCAGTCCCTGCGCGGCGGCTTCCTCGTAACCGGAGGTACCGTTGAACTGCCCTGCCCCGTACAGCCCACGCACCACCTTGCTTTCCAGCGTGGCTTCCAGGCTGGTGGGATCTACGCAGTCGTACTCGATGGCGTAGGCGGGGCGCATGATCTCCAGATGCTCAAAGCCCTTGATGCTGTGGTAAAAGGCGTTCTGCACATCCTCCGGCAGGCTGCTGGAAGCCCCCTGCAGATACATCTCCTCGGTGTTCTCGCCGCATGGCTCCACAAACAGCGGGTGCCGATCCTTGCCGGAAAAGCGCACTACCTTATCCTCGATGGAGGGGCAGTAGCGCGGGCCTACCCCCTCGATCATGCCGCCGTACAGCGGGCTGCGCTGGATGTTATCCAGAATGATCTTATGGGTCTCGGGGTTCGTATAGGCGATCCAGCACTCCACCTTGTTGTGCATGGGCGCATCGGTCAAAAAGCTGAACGGCTGCAGCGCGCTGTCCGGGTCACCGGGCTGGCATTCCAGCTGCGAAAAATCGATGCTGCGGCGGTGCACCCGGGCGGGGGTGCCGGTCTTGAACCGGCGCAGCGGCAGGCCCGCCGCCCGCAGGCTGTCGGTCAGGGCGTTGGCGGCATGCATCCCATCCGGGCCAGATGCATACCAGGCATCACCCACAAAGATCTTGCCGCCCAGATTGGTACCGGTAGCCAGCACCACGCACTTTGCGGTGTACTCGCCGTTGAGCTGGGTAACAACGCCCTTCACATGGCCGTTTTCGATCTCCAGCGCCACCACCTCGGCCTGATGGATGGCCAGCCCCGGGGTCTGTTCCAGGGCGTGCTTCATGTATTCGTTGTAGCGGCGGCGGTCGGTCTGCACCCGCAGCGCGTGCACCGCAGGGCCTTTGCCCCTGTTCAGCATCCGGCTCTGCAGGTAGGTGGCATCCGCTGCCAGCCCCATCACGCCGCCCAGTGCATCCACCTCCCGCACCAGCGTACCCTTGGCGGTGCCGCCGATGCTGGGGTTGCAGGGCATATTGCCGATGGCATCCAGGCTCATGGTAAAGACCGCCGTTTTTGCGCCAAGCACAGCGGCCGCGTGCGCCGCTTCGATGCCCGCATGGCCTGCGCCGATAACGATGACATCGTAATCTCCTAAGTGGTTCATATACTTTCGGGTTTCCTCTATCAAATGATTTTATCTTGTATCCTTTTCACGGGGCAGTTGCACACATTACTTTCCCACGCAGAACCGCTCGAACACCTGCTCGATGACGGCTTCCGAGGCGTTTTCGCCGGTCAGGTCACACAGTGCGTCCAGTGCATCATCCACGCAGACCGAAACGGCATCCAGCCCGAACCCGCCTGCAGCGGCGTCCATGGCCCCGGCCACGGCATCCCGGGCGCGGAGCGCGGCAGAAAGCTGCCGCTGGCCGGAAAGGCTGGCGGCGTGGGGGTCGATGCTGCCGGTGCCCAGCAGCCGCGCCACCGCAGCGGCAATGAGTTTGCGGCTCCCCTCCTCCCGGCAGCAGACCGGGAGCACCATGGCAAAATACGGGGCGATCAGCTCCGCATCAAACTGCGCGGGCTTATCCTCCTTGTTGATCAGGGCAATGGCCGGGCGGCCTGCACAGCGCTGCGCCAGTTCCAGATCCTCCCGGCTAGGCGGTTCAGAGCCATCAAAGACGGCCAGGATCAGGCCGGCTTCTTCCAGTTTTTTCCAGCTCCGGCGGATACCCTCGGCCTCGATGGCATCCTCGGTTTCGCGCAGGCCTGCGGTGTCAAAAAGGTTCAGCCGGATATCCCCCAGCTGCACAGCCTGCTCCACCACATCCCGGGTGGTGCCCGCCACCGGGGTAACGATGGCACGGTCGAACCCGGCCAGCAGGTTCAGCAGGGTGGATTTGCCCGCATTGGGCCGCCCCACGATGGCGCAGTCCACGCCCTCGCGCAGCACCGCGCCTGCATCGTAATTGCGGATCAGGCTGTCCAGCTCCTCCCGCACAGCGCCCAGTACGGTGCGCAGGTGGGCAGGGTCCAGCTCCGGCACATCCTCCTCCGGAAAATCCACCCACGCGGCCAGATGGGCCTGCAGGGCGGTGAGCTGCGCCTTTTGGGCGGCGATCTTTTTTGCCAGTGCACCGCCCAGCGCTGCATTGGCCAGCGCTGCCCCCTGCCGCCCGTCTGCTGCGATCAGGTCCATAACTGCTTCTGCCTGGGTCAGGCCCAGCTTGCCGTTCAGGAATGCGCGGCGGGTGTACTCGCCGGGTGCTGCAGGCTGCGCCCCGGCTGCAAGGCAGGCTTCCACCAGGCGGCGCGCCACCGCGCTGCCGCCATGGCAGGAAAGCTCCACCACATCCTCGCCGGTGTAACTGTGCGGTGCGCGGAAAAACAGCGCAATGCCCTCGTCAAAGGCCTCTTCCCCTTCCACGAACTGCCCAAACAGCGCCGTATAGCCCCTGGCTTCTTCAACTTTTTTTGCCGCATTGGCCGGGCGGAACACCCGGGCTGCCACAGCATAGCTCTCCGCGCCGGACAGGCGCACCACGGCAATGCCGCCTGCCCCCGGGGGCGTTGCGATGGCAGCAATGGTCGATCCCTGCATAACTGGTTCCTTTCAGCGCACCGGCGTATGGCGGGTGCGGTAACTCTGGGTTCAGGTGCCGCAGCTCCCGCAGGGGCCTGCCCTGCCGGAACGCGCACTTTTTGATTTTACAGTTTATTTTACCACGTTTTTGCGCAAAAAGATACACCCGCCGCCCTGTTTTTCCACATCTTCCAAAATGTTTGTGGAAAAAAGGATCGAAAGTGGTGGGTGATGGGGAGACTTTCTGCTTACCCGCAGCGGGCAGGGACGCTCCGCTGGGCCAGAGGCAGGGAGGGGTGTTCCGATTCCCCCCTCCCTACCTCTGGACTCCACCCACC
>CAKTFD010000121.1 GCA_934553285.1 uncultured Faecalibacterium sp.
GAAGTCGAAGCACAAAAAAGCTAGCGCTGCGCCAGTCGGCGCTATCGCTTTAACGCTTTTTTCGCTTCTCCGTTTATAGCCCCTCAGTCGCTGCGCGACAGCTCCCCCCGGGGGAGCAAGCGCCATCCGCAACACCTCCCGCAGCGCCGCGCTTTCGCAGAAAGCGGCGCTGCAAATGCCGTTTGCCGCCACGGCTCCTCCCGTGAAAATAGCGTTTGGAGCGCTCCGCAGAGCGCGACAAACGCAAACTATAAATTATTCTACCTTGATTTTATGGCCAGAGCGCCAGCGGAGGCCATTTTAGATCGTCCCGGTTGCAATTCAGCTGCAAAAGTTCTACAATAGAGGCACATTATAGAATATGGAGGGAAAAACCTATGGCTTGCACTACCATTCTGGTCGGCAAAGCAGCATCGTACGATGGCTCTACCATGATCGCCCGCAACGATGACTCCGGTTCCGGCCATTTCACCGCTAAAAAGTTCACCGTGATCCACCCGGAAGAGCTTCCCAAGACCTACCGCAGCGTGCTCTCGCATGTGGAGATCCCCCTGCCGGAGGGCGCACTGCGCTTTACCGCCATGCCCAACGCAGTGGCAGGCAAGGGCATCTGGGCGGCTTCCGGTGTCAATGCCGCCAATGTGGGCATGACCGCTACCGAGACCATCACCTCCAACCCCCGTGTGCTGGGGGCAGACCCGCTGGTGGAATATCAGCCCGCCAAGGGCGAAAAGCCTGCGGTGCCCGGCGGCATCGGCGAGGAGGATATCGTCTATCTGGTGCTACCCTACATCCACTCTGCCCGCGAGGGCGTGCTGCGGCTGGGCAGCCTGCTGGAGCAGTACGGTACTTACGAGATGAACGGCATCGCCTTCCAGGATGTGGACGAGATCTGGTGGCTGGAGACCATTGGCGGACACCACTGGATCGCCCGCCGTGTGCCGGACGATGTGTATGTGGTAATGCCTAACCAGCTGGGCATCGACAGTTTTGACCTGGAGGACGCTTTCGGCGCGCAGGAAAACTACCTGTGCTCCGCAGATTTGCGGGAGTTCATTGCCCAAAACCATCTGGACCTCTCTCTGGATGGGGCGCTGAACCCCCGGGATGCCTTTGGCAGCCACGATGACGCAGACCATGTTTACAACACCCCCCGCGCCTGGTTCATGCTGCGGTACCTGAACCCCCGCACCTGGGCATGGGAGGGCGAAAATGCTGACTATACCCCCCGCTCGGACGATCTGCCCTGGTGCATGGTGCCGGAACGCAAGGTGACCCCGGAGGACATCAAGTATATGCTGTCCAGCCACTACCAGGGCACCCCCTACGACCCCTACCTGACCTACGGCGATAAGTCCGCAAAGGGGGCATACCGTTCCATCGGCATCAACCGCAACGATTTTATGGCCCTGCTGCAGATGCGCCCCGACCAGCCGGAGGAGTCCCGCGTGGTGGAGTGGGTGGCCTATGCCTCCAACGCCTTCAACACTATGGTGCCCTTCTATGCCAATGTGGAGCGCACCCCGGAGTATCTGGCCAACACCACCGGCACTGTGTCCACCGATAACTTCTACTGGACCAGCCGCCTGATCGCGGCCATGGCCGATGCTTCCTATAATAAGTCGCTGTTCCACATCGAGCGCTATGAGGAGGCGGTGCTCTCTGCCGCCCGTGCGCTGGTAAACCAGTACGATGCACAGCTTGCTGCCACGCCGGATGCCGCCCGGCGCGCCGCCCTGCGGGAGGAAGCCAACACCGCCATCGCCGCCATGCTGCAGGAAAAGGCAGCGGATACGCTGGACAAGGTGCTGTTTGAGCTGAGCTGCCAGATGAAGAACGCATATTCCCGCTCGGATGCCTGATCTATCTAAGCACCAAAACCAGTCAGAACCGGTCACGTAAATGCAAAAAAGGCCACCGCATTCGGAGTGCGGTGGCCTTTTTGCGTGGTACGATGCAGAATGCGCGCCGCGTTTGCTCTGCGCATGATCAGCGGAAAAACTATTTTTATTTCGTGGTTCAGGAAAGTCTGCGGACATTCCTGAACCACTTTTTCACGGAAAAGGTGCAACGGGCAGAGGGCAGTTTTCATTGCAGCACCGCGTTTTCGCAGAAAGCGGTGCGGTATTTGCCGTTAGCCGTTACAACTTTTCCTGTGAAAGTGCGTTTGGAGAGGCCTGCCGCGGAAGTCAGCGTAAATCATCCTCTGCACGGTTGTATCCCAGATGCTGGAAACAGTGCACAAAAATCAAAGAAATTTTTTGGTGAATGAAAATGGCTGGAACTGGTTGATTTTGACGGATTTTTTGTTATAATAAAGATGCAGACAACCAAAATACGCCAAGACCGTGCAGAAACGGTCAAAGCGTTGGAAAGAAGGGGAAAACGCCATGCTGGCAGAAGAACGTTTTGCACTGATCCTGGAACAGCTGAATGAAAAACGCACCGTAACGGTGCAGCAGCTGTGCGAGGCACTGCACACCAGCGAGTCCACCATCCGGCGCGATCTGACCGAGCTGGACCGGCAGGGCAGATTAAATAAGGTACACGGCGGTGCCACCCTGCCGGACAGCCGCTTTCTGGCGGATGAGCCGACCATGGAAACCAAGGAGACCCTGGCAGTGGCCGAAAAACGCAGTATTGCATCTGCGGCCGCAGCGCTCATCCTGGCCGGAGATTTTGTGTTTATCGATGCAGGTACCACTACGCTGGAACTGGTGCGGGCGCTGGCAGGCGAGGCGCTCCGGGCGACCTATGTGACCAACGGCGTGGCCCACGCCCGCCTGCTTGCCCAGAAGGGCTGCCGGGTGTATCTGCCCGGCGGGCTGCTGCGCCCCCAGACCGAAGCCATCGTGGGCGCACCGACAGTCAGCAGTATCCAGCAGTATAACTTCACCAAGGCGTTCATGGGGGCCAACGGTGTGGCGCTGGAAGCTGGCTTTACCACCCCGGACCCGGAGGAAGCCGCCGTAAAGGCTGCGGCAGTCCGCCGCGCCCGGGAGAGCTGGTTCCTCGTGGACGATGCAAAGTTTGCACGGATCTACCCGGCGGTCATCGCGGATCTGCACAGTGGTGCCATCCTGACCAACCGCTGCCCGGATCCTAAATATAAAAAGCATACGCTGGTAAAGGAGGCACAGGCATGATCTATACCGTAACATTTAATCCCGCCATCGACTACGTTGTGCGGCTGGATACACCGCTGGAGGTGGGCGCTGTGAACCGCGCCCGGGGCGAGGACTGTGTGCTGGGCGGCAAGGGCATCAACGTGTCCGGCGTGCTGGCACAGCTGGGCTGCGAGAGCGTGGCGCTGGGCTTTGTGGCAGGCGAGACCGGTGCCTGGCTGGAGCGCGGGCTGGCGGCGCAGGGGCTGAAAACTGATTTTGTGCACCTGGAAAACGGCATGACCCGCATCAATGTCAAGATCAAGGCAGGGCAGGAGACCGAGCTGAACGGCGCAGGCCCCACCATCCCGGAAAGCGCCCTGCAGCAGCTGGAAGCCCAGCTGGATACGCTGGCCGAGGGGGATATCCTTATTCTGGCAGGCAGCATCCCGTCCAGCCTGCCCCAGAGCGTATACGAGCGGCTGCTGGCACGGCTGCAGGGCAGGGGCGTGCGTGCGGTGGTGGATGCCACCCGGGATCTGCTGGTAAATGTGCTGCCCTACCACCCCTTCCTGATCAAGCCCAACAACCATGAACTGGGCGAGATCGTGGGTCGGGTGCTGGCCAGCGATGCCGAGATCGTGGCTGCTGCCCGCACCCTGCAGGAAAAAGGCGCGCGCAACGTGCTGGTAAGCATGGCCGGGGATGGCGCCCTGCTGCTGGACGAGCAGGGCCAGGTGCACCGTATCGGCTGCCCCAAAGGCAAGGTGGTCAACAGCGTGGGCGCAGGCGACAGCATGGTGGCCGGTTTTGTGGCCGGATACCTGCAGAGCCAGAGCTACGCCCAGGCGCTGCGCCTGGGTACGGCCTGCGGCAGCGCCACGGCTTTCAGCCTGGGGCTGGCCACAAAGGAAAAGATCGATGAGCTGCTCAAACAGATCTGATAAATAAAAAGAGGAGGAAACCCTATGCGTATCACCGAGTTATTTACCGCGCAGTCCATCGCGCTGGATGAAGCATTGCAGACCCAGGACGAGCGCCGTAACGGCATCGTGAACTACGTGATGGGCTTGTGCTTCGTGTCCGAGGGTGCCATCCCCTATGCAGCAGCCGACCCGCTGCGCGTCCTGCCCAGCTGCGTTGTCGGCTCTGCCGTGGCAGGCGCCTTGTCCATGACCTTTGGCTGCGCACTGCGCGCACCCCATGGCGGCATCTTCGTGTTCCCGGTGGTGGACCATGCGGCGTTGTACTGCGTGGCACTGGCAGTGGGCAGCGTACTGGGCGCTGTGATCCTGAGCCTTGTCAAAAGACCCAGCCTGCTGAGGTAAAATAACCTGCCATCCTCTTTCTCCATCAGAGATAGTTCTTCATAAGCGCAAAAGGGACTGCCGTACACTGCGGCGGTCCCTTTTGCCTTTTGCGGGGCCTGCGCCGGAGCGAGAGCGCCATTTTCACAAAAAATGGGGCCATATACCGCCCAAAACGGCCTATCCTGCCGGAATTGCGCACGGTGCCCGGTTTTGGATTGCACCCTATCCCGGCCTGTGGTATACTTATCTCTGTTAGCAAAAGCCCGGTATGGTGTGCCGGGGCACCAAGGAGAAAAAAGGAAACGAACGATGAAAATAGGATTTGACAACGACAAATATCTTGCGATGCAGTCCGAGCATATCCGCGAACGCATCAAGAAGTTCGACAACAAACTGTACCTGGAATTTGGTGGTAAGCTGTTTGACGATTACCATGCTTCCCGCGTGCTGCCCGGCTTTCAGCCGGACTCCAAGCTGCAGATGCTGCTGCAGCTCAAGGAGCAGGCCGAGATCGTTATCGTCATCAGCGCTGAGGACATCGTCAGCAATAAGATCCGCGGGGATTACGGCATCACCTACGATCTGGATGTGCTGCGCCTGATCGATGCCTTTCAGGAAGTGGGGCTGTATGTGGGCAGCGTGTGCGTGACCAAGTACACCGCCGCTGCCGAGGTGGAGACCTTTGAAAAACGGCTGAACGCCCTGGGTATCCGCACCTTCCGCCACTACAAGATCCCCGGCTACCCCAACGATGTGGCACGCATCGTCAGCGATGAGGGCTACGGCAAAAACGAGTACATCGAGACCGAGCGCCCGCTGGTGGTCATCACCGCGCCCGGCCCGGGCAGCGGCAAGATGGCGGTCTGCCTGTCGCAGCTGTACCATGAATACAAGCGCGGGGTCAAGGCCGGCTACGCCAAGTTTGAGACCTTCCCCATCTGGAACATCCCCCTCAAGCACCCGGTGAACCTGGCCTACGAGGCTGCCACCGCAGACCTGAACGATGTGAACATGATCGACCCCTTCCATCTGGAAGCCTACGGCGTGACCACCGTCAACTATAACCGCGA
>CAKTFD010000122.1 GCA_934553285.1 uncultured Faecalibacterium sp.
CCGACTGCGAACACGGTACCGACCATGATCAGCAGCACCACAGAGAACACACGCATGATGTTCTGCATCACAGGGCCAAGATAGCGGCCGGTGACCTCGGCGATGGAAGCGCCGTCATTGCGCTCGCTCATCATGCCGGAGAAGTAGTCGTGCACACCACCTGCAAAGATGGTACCAAAGGTGATCCACAGGAACACCACGGGACCCCACAGTGCACCCTGCAATGCACCAAAGATGGGGCCAAGGCCTGCAATGTTCAGCAGCTGGACGAGGAACAGCTTCCACTGGGGCATCACAACGTAGTCAACACCATCGTTGATGCGCACAGCAGGCGTTTCGCGGTCGTCCGGACCGAACGTGTTGTCCACGATCTTACCATAGACAAAGTAGCCGATGATAAGAAGCGCCAGACAAAGTAAGAAACTAATCATACCAGAAACCTCCTTTTTGATTTCAGCCGGTGGTATTTTGTACCACAACGGCTATGACCAATCTCCGGCTTTATGTTAACACTTTTTTCATAAGTGTGTTAATATTTTTCTGGTATGGCTCCCATATCAAAAAGCATATGGCACCCTACTGAATTTGTAGGGAAAAGCGTCTGGCTTTTAACGTATCTTCGCTTGATTTCCGGAGCTTGTATCTGGCTGTCTTTCTTCCGGGAACAGTCAAAAAGGTGCCCACCAAACTTTTGGCTGCGCTTTTGTGCACTTTGCTTAATCGTTTGCGATTTTATCCGCAAATCGTGCGATTTTGCACGAAAGCCCCTCGGCATCCGGAGGAGAGCGCCGGCCGCCGTCAGGTGCTGTGCCGGCCGCTGTCCTTGATGGTGGCATCCGCCTGCCGGTGCAGCAGCTGCACAAACAGCTGTTCCTCCGGCTGCAAAGGCTCCCGCTCCGGGTATACCAGCACATCCCGCATCCGCTGGTTCTGCGCCGGGCAGTTGTGCAGGGCCAGATGGTACTGCTCCAGCGTGCGCTGCGGCATGGGCGAGGACCACATGTAGGTCGAGGGCAGGTTTTGCAGGATGGAGAACTGGCTGCACCGCTCGTACACATGGATGCGGCGGTTGGGGTTCGCCTGCCAGTGAGGGCCTGCGCCCTCTTCTCCCGGCAGGTGGAAATCGCCGTGCAAAACCTCGGTGTAGGGGTCCAGCTCTGCCAGGTCCCGTACCTGACGGCGCGCCAGGGGGCTGTCCTGGCTGGTAAGCAGCAGGTAGGCAAAATCCATGATGACCTCCTGCCGCAGGCCGTGGCGCTGGCAGTAGCGGCGGTAGTAGTCCTCATCCTCGGCGGCATAGCGCAGCAGCGCCATGTGGTAGCCCTGCCGCAGCACAAAATCCAGCGCATCGATGGGGCCGCTCTCCCGGATATGCACCCGCAGCTGGTCGGCCTTATCCTGCTGCTGCAAAAAATCCACCGCCGCGTAGGAAGCATAGGTGGCGTGGGGCAGTACCACCCGCAGCTCGGCGCAGTTGCCCTGCGGGTGATGTGCCTCCTGCTCCAGCTCGTCCACCTGCTGCAGCACCCGCTGCGCCTGCCGGATAAACCGCCTGCCCTGCTCGGTGGGGATCATACCGGTGGAGGAGCGCTCAAAGATGCGCATCCCGTATTCTTCTTCCAGATTTTTCAGTGCCTTGCTCACATTGGGCTGGGCTGCATACATCTGCTTTGCCGCCGCCGATACCGAGCCCCACTTCATGATGGCTACCAGGTACCGCAGTTCCGTGATGTTCATGGTCGCCTCCGCATTTCTTTTTGTAAAAGTTACCATATTGTAACAATTTTTCCACGCCGCTGTCAAGCGGGGGTGCTTTTTTTGCCCCCTCTTGCGCCAAAGCCGGTGGCTGCTATATAATAAGGAAAAAACAAAGGAGGGCTGTACCATGCCGGAATACCGTGTGCTGCGCATCGATGAGCAGCTGTATGGCTGCGAGGAACTGCCCGCCGGGCAGCCGGTGCTGTGCGATGTTACCCTGCAGGATGCTGCGGGCGCTGCCTGCATCCTGCCCTACCCGGACGGGGAGCTGACCCGCCTGGGCATCGATGAAGGGGATGCCGTCTGCCTGCAGCCGGACGGCACCCTGCATAAACTGTAAGGAGTGTTTTTATGCACAATATCTATTTTACCCGCCACGGCGAAACCATATGGAACGTGGAAAACAAGATCTGCGGCATGACCGACAGCCCGCTGACCGCCCGCGGGCAGGAGCAGGCGCGGCAGCTGGGAGAGCGGGTCCGCGCCAGCGGCCTGCCCATCGATGAGATCCTGTACTCGCCGCTTTCCCGCGCAGCCGATACCGCAAAGGCCATTGCCGCAGCCACCGGCCTGCCCGCCCGCTGTGAGCCGCGCCTGCGCGAGCAGTGCTTTGGCAAATACGAGGGCACCCCCCGGGACGGCGCAGAATTCCGCATCTCCAAGACCCACTTTGCCGACCGCTATACCGGCGGCGAGAGCATGATGCAGCTGGCACAGCGTATCTACAACCTGCTGGACGAGCTGAAAGCCGATACCGGCAAGACCTACCTGCTGGTGGCGCACAACGGCATCGCCCGGGTGGTGCAGTCCTATTTTTACGATATGACCAACGAGGAGTATGCCGCTGCCGGCATCAAAAACTGTGAACTGGTGGAGTATCGGTTCGACTGACACGTTCTCCGCCCCAACAACACACGGAAAGGAATATTCATGTCTGCGCAAATGATCCAGCTTTCTGATCACTTTACCTATCCCCGCCTGCTGCGGTTCGTGCTGCCCTGCATCGGCACCATGCTGTTTACCTCCATCTACGGCATCGTGGACGGGCTGTGTGTCTCCAACTTTGTGGGCAAAACGGCCTTTGCGGCGATCAACCTCATCATGCCGCTGCCGCAGATGCTGGGCACTGTCGGCTTTATGCTGGGCACCGGCGGCAGCGCCATCGTAGGCATCACGCTGGGCGAGGGCGACCAGAAAAAAGCCGACCGCTATTTTTCCATGTTTATGTGGGCGGCGCTTATCTCGGCCGGTGTGCTGTCCGTGCTGGGCATCCTGTTCCTGCGGTCGGCTGCCGTGCTGCTGGGCGCAAAAGGAGAGCTGCTGGACTATGCCGTGCGCTATGGCCGCATCCTGATGCTGGCCCTGCCGCCCTTTGCGCTGCAGAATATGTTCCAGAGCTTTTTTGTCACCGCCGAAAAGCCGCATCTGGGCTTCTGGTTCACCGTAGGGGCAGGCTGCACCAACATGGTGCTGGATGTGGTAATGGTGGGCGCTCTGCACTGGGGCGTGGAGGGCGCTGCCCTTGCCACCCTTATCAGCCAGCTGGTGGGCGGCGTGCTGCCGGTGTTTTATTTTATCGACCGCAGCAGCACCAGCTGTCTGCACCTGTGCAGAACGCAGTTTTACGGCCGCGTGCTGTGGGATGCCTGCATCAACGGCTCTTCCGAGCTGATGACAAGCCTTTCCATGTCGCTGGTCAATATCCTGTATAACTTCCAGCTGCTGCGGCTGATCGGGGAAAACGGCGTGGCGGCTTACGGCGTCATCATGTATGCCGCCTTCCTGTTCGTGGCCGTGTTCGTGGGCTATGCCGTGGGCAGCGCGCCCATCGTCAGCTTCCATTACGGGGCCCGCAACCATGCCGAGGTGCACAACCTTTACCAGAAGAGCCTGCGCCTCATCGCTGTGGTGTCTGTGACCATGACGGCGGCGTCCATGGTGATCATTCCCTATGTGGCGCGCATCTTTGTGGGCTACGATGCCCAGCTGCTGGCGCTGACCAGCCGCGCGTTCCGGCTGTATGCGCTGTGCTTCCTCATCAAGGGCTTCAACATCTATGCGTCCTCCTTCTTCACGGCGCTGGGCGATGGCGTGACCAGCGCCCTCATCTCCTTTCTGCGCACGTTTCTGTTCCAGATGGCTGCACTGCTCGTCCTGCCCGCCCTCTGGGGTCTTGACGGCGTGTGGCTGGCCGTCACCGCCGCGGAGCTTGCCACGCTGGTGGTAAGCGTGACGATGTTTGTCACCAAAGACAAGGTGTTCCATTACCGCAAGGTGTAAGCATTTTCCCTGTTTTTTGCGAAACGGCGAAAAACGGGGGATTTTTTTGGTCATTCTGGCTCTGCCCCCGGGACCCGATTCGTGCTAGAATGGACTTGGTCTTTTGCGGCGGCGCACAGCCCGCTGCTGTATTTTTACGCCTTTCCCCGGGGAAAGGCGGCTGATATGAGGAACGAGCATGACGGTATTTCTGACCAGCAGCCCCTGTGGCTGCCCCTTTACGCCCGGCCCGGCGGTGCCGGTGCTGGACACCCGCAACCACCTTGTGCCCAATCTGCGCGCCGTCTGGCCGGACCACCCGGTGCAGGGGCTTGCCATCGCGGCCGACCCGGATGCCTGGGCCGAGAATGATGCCATGTGCAAGGCGTTTTTGCAGTGCTTTACAAACGCCCATCTGCCCCTGACCCGGCTGATCCCCTGTGATGCCCGCAATCAGGAGGAGATCGGCTCCCTGCTGGCGCACAGCGGCTTTGTGATGCTGTGCGGCGGCCATGTGCCCACCCAGAACCACTTTTTTGCCCAGCTGGGGCTGCCAGGGCTGTTCCACAACTACCACGGCATCGTGATGGGGGTGAGCGCAGGTTCCATGAATGCGGCGCAGCTGGTATACGCCGCCCCGGAGCTGCCCGGCGAAGCCGCCGACCCCGGCTACTGCCGCTGGCTCAGCGGTCTGGGGCTGACACGTACCCGCATCCTGCCGCACTACCAGTTTATCCGGGAGGATATCCTGGACGGGCAGCGGATGGAGGACATCGCCCTGGCTGACAGCCGCCGGCACCACTTTCTGGCGCTGCCGGATGGCTCCTACATCCTGTGCGCCGATGGCCACGAGGCCCTGTATGGCCGCGCCTGGTACTTTGCCGATGGCACTGTGGACGAGATCAACGAGGATGAAGATGTGCTGCCGCTACGGTGAGGCATAATAAAAAGAAGCACGCAGATGCGTGCTTCTTTTTATATAATGTTCTTCTGCGCAGAAATGTACGCATCATTCCGCTGTAAGGCGGACAAAGGGTGCAATGGCGTTGGCATCGCCGTGGCGGACGATGGAGTAGGTGATGTCGCAGTAGGGCTGGATGGCGGTGCTCTTTTCCACGGTGGAGATGAGCAGCACCTGCAGCTG
>CAKTFD010000123.1 GCA_934553285.1 uncultured Faecalibacterium sp.
GATGAAAGAGAGTGCACGGTGCTGTGATGGACTACGATAAACTGATCGCGCCTGCCGCCAAGGCCATGCGCCCCTCCGGCATCCGCAAATTTTTTGATCTGGCTGCCGAAATGCCCGAGTGCATCAGCCTTGGCGTGGGCGAGCCGGACTTCAAGACCCCCTGGGCAGTGCGGGAAGCAGGCATCGAGAGCCTGGAGCATGGCCGCACCCGCTATACCTCCAATGCAGGCCTGAAAGAACTGCGCATCGAGATCAGCCGCTATCTGGAGCGGCGGATGGGCCTGCGCTACGACCCCATGCGCGAGATCCTGGTGACTGTGGGCGGCAGCGAAGCCATTGATATGTGCATCCGCACCCTGGTACAGCCCGGGGACGAGGTAATTATCCCGGAGCCGTGCTTTGTGTGCTATGAGCCGATCACCACCCTGTCCGGCGGCGTGCCGGTGCACGTTGCCTGCCGCCAGGAGGATGAGTTCCGCCTGCGGGCCGAGGTGCTGAAAGCTGCCATCACCCCCCGCACGAAGCTGGTGATCATGCCCTTCCCCAACAACCCCACCGGTGCGGTGATGGAACGGGCAGACCTGGAAGCCGTTGCCGAGGTGCTGCGCGGCACCGATATCATGGTGCTGTCGGACGAGATCTACGCAGAGCTGAACTACGGCCTGCGGCCCCATGTATCCATTGCGACCCTGCCCGGCATGGCAGAGCGCACCATCGTGGTGAACGGCTTTTCCAAGAGCTACGCCATGACCGGCTGGCGGCTGGGCTACGCCTGCGGCCCGGCCCCCATCCTCAAGATCATGACCAAGATCCACCAGAGCGCCATCATGAGCGCGCCCACCACCAGCCAGTATGCCGCCATCACCGCCCTGCGGGAGTGCGATGGCGAGATCGACCGGATGCGGGACGAATACAATATGCGCCGCCGTCTGGTGGTGCGCGGCTTCAACGATATGGGCCTGACCTGCTTTGAGCCGCGGGGCGCGTTTTACGCCTTTCCCTGCATCCGCTCCACCGGCATGAGCAGCCAGGAGTTCTGCACCCGGCTGCTGGAACAGAAGCATGTTGCCGTCATCCCCGGCGATGCTTTTGGCGCATCCGGCGAGGGCTATGTCCGGGTCTCCTACGCCTATAGCGTGGAGCACCTGACCGAGGCGCTCAAGCGCATCCGGGAATTTCTGGAGGAAAACGATATCTGCCACGGCAACTGAGGAGGAACACAGATGGAACGCAGAAAGCAGAAAAACGCAGTGACGGTGCTGGCACCGGCCAAGCTGAATCTGGCGCTGGATGTGGTGGGCCTGCTGCCCAACGGCTACCATGCGCTGGATATGACCATGCAGACCATCACCCTGTACGAGCGGGTGGTGCTGCGCCGCAGCACCGGGCTGGATCTGCAGCTGCCGGGCAGTCTTGTGCAGCCCAACGATAAAAACACCGCCATCAAGGCGGCGCTGGCGTTTTTCCACTACACCGGCCTGCTGGCGGGTGTGGACATTACCATCTATAAAAACACGCCGGTGCGTGCCGGGATGGCCGGCGGCAGTGCGGATGCCGCCGCCGTGCTGGTGGGCCTGAACGCACTGTACGGCGCAAAGCTCTCCATGAGCGAGCTGTGTGCGCTGGGTGCCGGGATCGGCGCAGATGTGCCGTTTGCCCTGATGGGCGGCACCTGCCGGGTGCAGGGCGTGGGCGATCTGATCAAGGCGCTGCCGCCGGTGCCGGACTGCTGGTTCACCGTGGTGATGCCGGACTACGGCGTATCCACCCCGGAAGCCTTTGCCGCCTACGATACGGTGGGCAGCAGCACCCACCCGGACTGCGAAGCCCAGGAAGCTGCGATCCGCGCCGGGGATCTGGAGGCAGTGTGCGCCGCCGCCGGCAACGCGCTGGAAGAATGCAGCGGAGCAAAGGACAACGAAGCGATCAAGGCCCTGCTCCGGGCGCACGGCGCAGTCACCGCACTGATGACCGGCAGCGGCGCGGCGGTGTTCGGCGTATTCCGGGACGAAGCTGCAGCCAGAGCAGCCGCTGCGGCGGCACAGCAGCACTGGCCGCAGGTGTATGTTGCCCAGCCGGACCGCGGCGGGGCCAGAGTGATCTGATCCGATGCATAAACCTCCTTCCCCAGGGGCAGACTAGCCCCAAAGGAAGGAGGTCTTTTTTGTGCAGACTTTTTATAAAATCTGCCTGCTCCTGCTGATCGTGGGCGGCGTGAACTGGGGGCTTGTGGGGCTGTTCCAGTTCGATTTTGTGGGCTGGCTGCTGGGTGGCAGCGCCTCCGTCTGGTCCCGCATCGTGTTTGCGCTGGTGGGCCTGGCAGCCCTTGGCTGCATCCCGGAGCTGTTTGCCGACCCGGAGGAAGAAGCATAAAAAACGGCTGCTGCACTGAAAGCCATGTGCAGCAGCCGTTTGCGCGTTACCACGTTTCGGTAAAAAATGCTTTCTCAGGCGGTGATTCAAATGGAACGAGCGGTATCCTTTAGCATTTTTTTGTTTTTGTACATTTCCTCATCAGCACAGTGTATGAGCGCTTCCAGATCTTTTTCTTCGGCATCGGTCCAGACATGCCCCATTGCAACAGAAACGGGAATGTCGCTTTGAGTGTCTGCAAAATCGATTGCGGCTCTGACCTGTTTTAGGATCTCCTCGGTTTCAGCGGCGGTCTTGTTTTTCAGAATGATCACAAACTCATCGCCGCCGATCCGGTAGCACTGCCCGTTATGTCCGACTGCGTTTCTCATACATTTTGCAATCGTGATAATAAGCTCGTCGCCTTTATTGTGTCCCCGCGTATCATTGATTTTTTTTAGATTATTGGCATCCATCATGATGTAGGAGATCATTCCGGGGAAAATGGCGTTGTTTTTATTTTCCTCCAGAAATGCCGTGCGGTTGCCAAGGCCGGTCATGGTATCCATGTAGGCCATACGCTCATAAATTTTAACATTTGCGTTTTCCAGCATCTGTTCATACAGCACAATACAGGCGGCATTGATCAGAAATGCCACGAACAACACGATGCCAACAGAATAAATATAGGAGTAGCTCATCATGTTACCGGAATAAAATAGAAGAAGTGCCAGAATGCTGCAAACACAGTAAGCGGTGCAGCCGTTGATGACCCGTTGCAGTTTAATATCTTTGTGCTTTTGGTTCTCGCGGAGGCCGATTCGTATCATCAGCAGGAGTGTTGCCGTCATCAGTAGATGCTCACAGATCAGGATGAGGACTGTTGAAAACGCTCCGCCGATATAATTTACCACATAAAGAGCTAAGGTGAACACAAATATTCTGCGCATTACGGAGAGTATTTTAGTTTGGCTTGGTATGATCTCTTTGATAAAGCCCAAAAGCGGAATGGGAAGCGTAAAGATAGACAGGAACGAAATCAGCTCGACCATACCGGTGCGCTGCGTGACCAACAGCAGCAGCTGCGAATCTGTCACGACCCACAGACCCTCGATCAGAATATAGCTGCCAAGATTCCACAATGCACGGTGTATCTTTTTAGTTTCTTCCGCTCTCATGTAAAGGCTTGCAACGAGACACATTCCGCCGAGAATAAGCGACAAAACCCCGATGAACACGGCGTACAGATCATCCCGAAGGATCTGCCGGTACACACCATTTTTGTCTCCGATCAGGATACCGGAAGTTTTGATATCAGTAAGACTTTCTTCGGTTGCGCCGATAAAGTGGATCGTTAGGCTGTCATCGGAGGGAATATCAAACAGATGAACGGCACCATCTCTTTTGCCACTTTTGTGGTACAGTATGTTGTTTCCCACACGGACATCATAATCGTTCCAGTGAGTCCGGAGCAGCAAGACCCATTCCGCGTGTTCGCCGCGATCCGACAGACTGAAAGTGAATACTGCCGTAGAAACACCATCCACAGCATCAAATGTCCATTCGCCTGCAGGGGCAGATACTCTTCCCGTAAAGATTCTGTCGGGAACCTTTTCGTATCTGCCGCAGATATACAATGCGGTCACAATAAAAAAGATGATGAAAACGGTTACTGCAATGCACGGTTTTTTCATAGGAATTCTTTTCGCTTGCATTTTTGTGCGATTTGATAAGTGCAGGACACCGCACAAAACGCAGAGCACTACCGTGGCGGTGGTGCCCTGCGTTTTTACACGGGTATCCCAGTGCGTTATTTTACCGGTCGTTATCCACATCGTCCCAGCCGATAAGGTCGGGCAGGGTGAGTGTTTCGTCCGAGCAGTGATGGCTGGTGCGGCGCTGCTCGGTGGCTTTGGTGTGCACCACCTCGCGGGCCAGCTCCCGGATGGCGGTGCAGTCCTCCGGCAGGTCGGTCTGGCTGCGGCCGGAGTGGGTGAACAGGATCTTGCCCAGGTGCCCCACGATCAGGGTCATGGGCAGGATCTGGGGAGCATTGCGGTCGTATTTGTACCCGGCATCCCGGGCGTTTTTGTAGATGCGCTGGGCAGAAAAGCTCCAGCTCAGCAGCCCGCGGGCCTGCTCCACGCCCAGGTAGCTGTACAGCACGCCCGGCGCATCGCAGATGATGGGAAACGGAAACTCCATGCCCTGGGTGGCCTTAGCCACCAGCTGCGGGGAGGAGCGCACCACGCAGGCCAGCCGTACGCCGCGCAGCCGGGGCAGGGTCTTCAGGTAGCGGGTCAGGTATTCCCGGCTGACGGGATGGTCGAACCCGGGCAGAAAGATCATGCACAGAGGCTCGGTGCCCTCACACAGCGCGTAAAAATCGTTGCCCGGGGTGGTGGGGGTATCGTAGGTGAACCGTGGGATGGAGGTACCAACCAGGTGTTCGGAACTCATGCCGCAATTGCACATCCTTTCAAGTGGTAATAAAAAATCCACAGCCGTACCCCGTACTGCAGGGCACAAGCGGTGGATTGGATTACTATAAAGATCCCGCCCGGTCGTCTGCGGTCAATCAAACCTACCCTTGCGGACAGGTGGGTGCCCTGTCACCGGAATCGCGCTTCCTCATCGAACCTCCATGGTCGACCCATGGCGGGGAGGTCTGCAATCCGCCGGCGAACGCCGGGCTCCCGTTGAATGATTAGTAGGATCATATAAACCGCAACAAATCGAGCCGGGCAGGAAG
>CAKTFD010000124.1 GCA_934553285.1 uncultured Faecalibacterium sp.
AGCCTGCGGGTCCCAACCTGTAGGAATGTCTACCGGGGTAACTGCCGCCCGCTGTTGCATTGCAACGGCGGATTTTTTCTTTTGGTGGGGTGCCCGGTGGGACGAGAAAGGTAATTTTGTTTTTATATAGCGCAACGCCGGACAGACTGCGGTCTGCCCGGCGTTGTGTTTTCGATCCTTCCCCTGCCCTTACTGATTCATCTCCTGCAAAATCCTTGCGATCTGTGCCGGGGTGTAGCCATCCTGCCGCAGGGCGGCGGTAATGGCCACATCGCTCTTGCCCTGGCTGCGCATCAGCGCCGCCCGGTAGGGTACGGCCGCACTGGCGGCAGCGCCTTTGCCCCCGGCGGCATCTGCCGTGCCTGTGCTGCCGGTCTTTGTGCCGGATGCAGCCTTGCCTGCGGCCTGGCTGGCTTTCTGCTGGGCGTTGGCCTGTTTCAGTGCCCACTCGCCTTTGGCAATGTTCAGCTTTTCGGCGGTCACATTGTTGTTGAACACCTGCTGTTTCAGTGCGTCCTGATAGGCGCGCTCACTGGCGGTGTTATCGTACTTTTGCTGGGTCAGTGCATCCTGCCGCTGCTTTTCCTGCATCTGCTGGCTCCACTGGGTGTCGGCGCGCTCGGCCTCGTAGGCGCGGTTGCCTGCGTAGATGTTGTACCCAGTGTTCAGCAGGCCGCCCGCCAGCGTGCCCAGACCCGTGGTGCCGGTAATGGCCAGCTGCACCACATCTCCGATCACCCCCAGCACCGTCATGATGTTATTGAATACCTGCTGGCGCTGGCCTGCCTGGGTCTGCTCCTGTGCGCTGTAGTAGCCGTGCAGGGTATCCAGCTGGCTCAGATGGTCCTGATACCGGCCATAATCTCTGGCGTAGGCATCGTTGTAGGCTTCGCCCTTCTGCTGCAGCTGGGTGTAGTAGTCCTCCAGCTGCCGCTCATACAGGTTCCGGGCGTTCTGCTCCTGCCCGTTCAGCTGCTCCAGCCTGTGCAGCAGTTCCTCGCCGCCGCTCTGGTAGGTATCCAGTGCCAGGTTGTACAGGGTGGGGATGGCGCTGTTCAGCGCACCGATCTGCTGCTGGTAGGCCTGCTGTGCCGCACTGGCTGCATAGCTGGAGCCGTAGCCGCCGGTCAGGGCTGCAGCCTGTGCTGCCGCATCCGCGCTGGCATTATGGGCGTTCTGGGTATACAGCTGCTCGTACTGGCGGTACAGCGGGTCCCGCGTGTAGCTGTACTGGAAATTTTCCCGCTCCAGCAGCTGCCCCAGCAGGCTGTCGATCCTGTTCTGATAGCTGCTCTGGTACTCCCCGGGGCGGCTGTCCTGCCACTGTTTCAGGGCGTTGGCCGCATCGGTCACCTTCTGGCTGGGCTGGTAGCTGGCCTGTGCCATGGCGTTTTCCACATCCTGGCGGCTGTTCAGCCCCTCGGTGTTATAGGTCGGCTGCGCAGCGGGCTGTACCTGTGCCTGCAGTTCCGGCTGCAGCAGTTCCTCCTTCTTTTTGGATGCCATAACATCCTCCTTTCATGTTTACAGTCCCTGCAGCTTGCTGCGCAGGGCATCAGACATATTTTCCGTATCCAGATTGGTCAGCACATACTGCAGCTGCTCCTGCATCTGGTACAGGTAGCTGCGCAGCGCCCGGGCATCCTCCGGGTCCATGTTTTCGCTGAGCCGGGGCAGCCCGAGGTTGCTCAGGCCGTTCATGCTTGCCATGCGTTCTCCTCCTGTTCCCACATCCTGCCCTTTGCCGGGGCCATAGTGCGCGCCAGGCTGCGCAGGGTGATCTGCCCTTTGCCGCGCAGCCGCAGCCGCAGCGCCCCATGCCGCCGGGGTACAAAGGGCAGCTCGTAGCTGCGGCGGCTGCCCCGGGCGGTCAGTACAGCCACTGTTTCCCAGGGGCCGCCATCGTAGCTGGCCGCCACCTCCACCGTGCTGGTGCGTTCCGCATCCAGCCGCAGGGTCAGGCGGGAGAGGTAGCGCTGCTCGGTGCCATCCAGCCCCACATCACCGGTGACCAGTTCAAAAGGGATGTCCGTTTCCACCCCGTCGGTGGTCTTCCAGTCCGGCTCCCGGGTGGGGTCTGCCGCCCACAGTGCCTGCCCGTCCCACAGATAAAGCTGCCCGCCGGTGCTGGCCATCTCGCAGGAGCATACATCCTCCTCGCTCCACAGCCCCTTTTCGGTATCGTAGACCAGCAGCCGGGCATCCTCCCGGGAGATGTGCAGGTAATACCGGCCATCCAGCGCACCGCCCACGGCGCTCTGGACGTTGGACAGCTTTGCGGCGTCCAGCGCACCGGACACCTTGGTGGGCAGGCTGCCGTCCCAGGCCATCACCCCGTCCGGCGAGAGATAATACAGGGTTTCGTTCAGCACGCACAGGCTGCGGGCGGCATTTTTGGCCACGCCCCGGCACCGCAGGCTGGAGAGCTGAAAATCCGATGGCCTGGAGCCATACAGCTTGTGCAGGGTGTTCTCCTTAAAGAACAACGCATAGCCCATGCAGGATGCCGCCCCGGTAAAAGCGCCATCGCTGCCTACGGTGACTGCATAGCTGTCCGCTGCGATGCTGCGGTAGCTGAACCAGTTGGTGGGGTCGCCCAGCTTGCAGCCGTAGATAACGTTTTCCCTGCTGCTGCAGCCCCACACCCGGTTGTTGCACTCGGTCACAAAATCCAGGTCCGGCACACGGCGTTCGATGGATACCATCCGGTCCGCCGCTGTACTGCGGTGCTGCCTGCCGTCCAGACTCTCCCACTGGGCAGCAGCGGCGTTCTGCACCAAGGTGCCGTAAAAATACTCTCCCTGCGGGGTGCAGCGCACCCGCAGCCAGTCCTCACCTACCTCGTACACGATCTGCTCGCCGTTCAGCTCTGTGCTCTGCCCGGCAGCTTCGGCCGCTGCGCCCTGCACGGTCACGGTATCCCACTGGCGGAACAGCGCCCCCATCCCCGCTGCCGTGATGCGGCAGTATTCCAGCGGGATCGCTGCCCAGCTGCCGGAGTTTTTGCTGTACAGTTCCAGTGTGCTGTCGTACCGCCAGGGATGCTCCGGGTCCTCCACCTTCAAAAACAGCTGTCCGTCCGCCGGGTCGGCAGGTTCTTCCCGGCCAAAGGCCTCCACCTTATAGGTCCTGCCTGCGGCATCGCAGGGGGCAAAGGTAACGCTTTTGCCCGCCGCCGTCCAGGCTGCGCCCAGCGCAGTCACGCTGCCATCCACCGTATCAAAGGCCAGCTTGTCCGGAAAGATCAGGATCTTTGTACCGATGCCCACCAGCGCCTTCCGGCTGTCGGCCACCACATCCTGTTTTGTCACCACCGGAGCGGCAGCACCGTCCGGGGTGTAGGCCAGATCCCGCCCGCAGATCGTCAGCAGGCCGTTCAGGTGGTACAGCCCGTTCAGGCCGGTCATAGCCCGCAGCCTGCGGCGGGGCGTGCGGGTGCTCAGCGCCGGGAAATCCCGGGTAGAAAAGTTCACGCCGGCGCTGTACTCGGCTTCCGAGCAGCTGTAGGTCTCGTTCAGCCCGCCAAACGCCCGCAGCAGCTGCCGGGTGTTGGCAAGCCGCGCTCTTTCTGCTAAGACCATCTTTTCACCTCCTTTACCAGCGCCACTGCACCCGGCTGCGGGGCGGATAGTTCTGCCGCAGCCAGACCGCCAGCTCTGCGCACAGGGCATTGTACTGCGCCTGCTCCCCGGCATAGCGGTCGGTCTCGCCCAGTGCAGCATCCATCTGCGCGCACAGCAGGTGCGGATACATGGCATCAAAGGGCGGTGGTGCCAGCAGCACCTGGTCGTCCTGCACCGGCTGCTCCCACGGGCGGTCTGCGCCCACTGCCTCAAACGCTCCGCCTGCACTGCGGTCGAACAGTTTTGTGCGCAGCAGGGCATCCGCCTCCCGCAGCCACTGCAGCCGCATCTCGGCCCCGATGCGGCAGTTGGGGCGCAGCTGCTCCGCACGCTCCAGCGCCTCTCCTACAGTCATTTCATCACATCCTTTTTCTTAAAAAAGCCCGGCCGGGGGCATCGTTCCCAGCCGGGCAGCGTTGGTCTTACTGTGCCGCGTTCTCGGCGGCGGCAATGCGGGCAGCGGTCAGCTCGTCCTGCCGCTGGCTGTGCTCCAGCACCTCCGCCACAGCGGGCGGCACCTCTACCTCCACGCCCCGGCGGATCTTGTAGTTCACGCCGTTGACGCTGACGAACAGATCGCCCTTATAGCGGCTGTTGTCCTTGAACAGCCGGATGCGCACATTCTTTTCAGCCATGGCGCACCTCCTCAGTTGGCAGCGGCGGTGGCCGAGTAGCTGGACACGCTCTCGATGCGCACCATGTACTGCTCCACCAGACGCTCGGCGGCGCGCATCCCCTTCCAGCCCACGGAAGCGCGCTGGTTCAGCGGGTCATCGCCGTAGCCCAGCTGCTTGACGATATGTTCCAGACCGCCGCCTTCCAGCTCGGTCACGCCGTAGGCGTGGGCACCCAGCACCAGGGTGCCGAACACCGCCAGGCCCGTGGGGCAGGTATCGTCCTTCCAGATCTTGGCCTCGCTGGTCTCGATAAAGCGGATATTGCCCAGCTTGCCGATCTCGCCGCGGAACATGGTGTCCGGGTCGGCGTACTTGTGCACCTCCATAAACTCCCTGCAGGTCTTAAGGTCGTACGCTGCATAGGGGTGGATGATGGCGATGTAGCTGTCGCCGATGGGATCCGCATTCATTGCCCCCAGCTGTGCAGCCGCCTGGAAAAAGAGCTTGGGGGTCAGCGTACAGCTCTTATCCAGCGCCTTGCGGCTGGTAACGGCAGTTTCGGCACCATCGGCCGCCTGCTTGGGGGCATAGATCACATTGGTGCCGCCCGCCAGCACATCGCGGGTGATGCTGTCCATGGTGCGGCCTGCCTGGCTGGCCAGCACACGGGTGGCCTGCACCACGTTGTTATCGATGGCGGTCATCTGCAGCACATCGGTCAGCGGGGTCCAGCCGCCGTACTGGTGCAGGTCGCTGGTGATG
>CAKTFD010000125.1 GCA_934553285.1 uncultured Faecalibacterium sp.
GTCGAGAGCGGCGCTGGTAATCAGCATGGTTTCGTACTTTGCCATTTTGTAGCACCTCCTTTTGGACTTGAGGGCCTTGCGGAACTGCAAGGCCAAGGGTACACAGGCTGCGGCATGGCATCCTGTGCGGCGTGTCTGTTCAGACAGCAATTTATTATAGCAAGTCCTGCCGATTCTGTCAAGCCTTTGCAGCAAAAAAAGCGCAACAAAAAATATTTTGCATTTTAGGATAAAAAGGACTATAATGTAGTCGTTTTCCGGCAGGGCCGCAGGGCAGGGAACCCTACAGTGGCGGGGAAGCATAATAAATAAGGAGGAAAATCTATGTATTCAATCTTTCGAGACCTGGCAATTATTATCCTGAGTGCAAAATTTTTTGGCCTGGTCGCGCGCAAGTGCAAGGCCCCGCAGGTGGTGGGCGAGATCATTGCAGGCCTGATCATCGGCCCCTGTGTGCTGAACCTGGTGCAGACCAGCGATGCCATCTCTACCTTTGCAGAGATCGGCGTGGTGATGCTGATGTTCACCACCGGCCTCGGTACCAACCTCAAGGAGCTGATCAAGGCTGGCCCGATCGCCACCCTGATCGCCACAGTGGGCGTGGCGGTACCGCTGGTGGGCGGCACCTTATTGTATAGTGCTTTCTACGGTTTTTCAGCGGTGGGCAGCCCGGAGTTCTATCGCGCACTGTTCATCGGTACCATCATGACCGCCACCAGCGTGTCCATTACAGTGGCTACCCTGCAGGAGCTGGGACACCTGAAAAGTTTTCTGGGCACCACCATCGTCAGTGCTGCTGTCATCGATGATGTCATCGGCATTGTGGTGCTTACCTGTGTGCTGGGTGCCAGCAGCGGCACCGGTACCGGTCTTGGCAAGGTGCTGTTCAACACAGTGCTGTTCTTTGCCACGGCGCTTGGCGTGGGCCTTGTGGTGCATTACGCCATGAAGTGGCTGGACCAGCGCAATCCGCACACCCAGCGTATCACCATCGTGAGCATGGCCTTCTGCTTTGCCATGGCTTACATTGCTGAGGCATACTTTGGTATTGCCGATATCACGGGTGCCTACATTGCCGGTATCGTGCTGTGCACTATGAACGATGCAGACTATGTGGAGCGCCGGGTGGATATCAGCAACTACATCATCTTTGCCCCCATCTTCTTTGCCTCCATTGGCTTAAAGACCGATATCAGCGGCCTGACCCCGGAGATCCTGCTGTTCTGCGTCTGCTTTGTGGTCGTGGCACTCATCACCAAGATCATCGGCTGCGGTCTGGCTGCAAAGGTCTGCCGCTTCAACTGGGACGATTCCCTCAAGGTGGGCGTTGGTATGATGACCCGCGGCGAGGTTGCGCTGATCGTGGCGCAGAAGGGCCTGGCCATCGGCGTGGTGGATCCGGTCTACTTTACCGCCGTGATCCTGCTGATCGTGGTATCCAGCGTGGCAACGCCGCTGGCATTGAAAGCCATGTTCACCAAACGCCCGCCCGTACCGCATCCCAGCCAGGCGAAATAAATGATGTGCGCTGCGGCGCATAAAGGACGATACGGCAGCAACAAAAACACCCCGGAGGCTTTCGCTTTCCGGGGTGTTTTCATGATGCCGCTGCGCGCAGCAACATCATTTTACGTTACAGTGTTTTGCAGAACTCTTTCAGGTAGGCGCGGAAATCCTCGCCGATCTCAGGATGCTGCAGGGCCAGCTCCACCTGTGCCTCCACGACCTTGAGCTTGTTGCCCATGTCGTAGTGCTTGCCGGTAAACTCCACGGCAGTCATGCCGCCGCGGGTGCGGGCATACTCGGCCATGGCATCGGTCAGCTGGATCTCGCCGCCGGCACCGGGCTTGGTGTTGGCCAGGATATCGTAGATCTCCGGGGTCAGCAGCACACGGCCCAGGATGGAATAGTTGCTGAACTCCTGCCCCTTTTTGGGCTTCTCGATCATGTCATCCACAAAGAAGTAGTTGTCGTGGATGGGGGTGGTCTTGAGGCTGCAGTAGCGGCTCACATCCTCCCAGGGCACAGCAGATACACCGGCAACAGGGCGGCCAAACTCCTCGTAGGCGCGGATCAGCTGGGCGCAGACCGGATCCTCGCCCCAGATCACATCGTCGCCATAGATGACCACAAAGGGGTCATCGCCGGTAAAGGCTTTGGCAGTGTTCACTGCGTGGCCCAGACCCAGGGTCTCCTTCTGGCGCACAAACAGGATGTTGGCCAGATTTGCGATGCCCAGGCACTCTTCCAGCATTTTTTCCTTGCCGGGTTTTGCCAGCTTTTCTTCCAGCTCCGGGCTGCGGTCAAAATGATCTTCGATGATGCTCTGGTTGCGGCCCAGGATGATCAGAATGTCAGTGATGCCGGAACGCACGGCCTCTTCCACCAGATACTGGATGGCGGGCTTGTCCACGAGGGGCAGCATCCCTTTGGGCATTGCCTTGGTGGCGGGCAGCACGCGGGTGCCAAGGCCAGCAGCCGGAATAACAGCTTTGGTGACTTTTTTCATAATGATTCTCCCATTTTCTTTTATGTGCTATATGCGGCAAGCCGCATTTTCAAACAGGATCCCCATCCTGCATGAAACCTATTAAATAAAGGTGCCCACCAGGGCATTCAGGTCCGGCCCCAGCAGCATACTGCAGGCGCCGCCCACTACCATCAGCAGGATAAAAGCGCCAACGCAGGCGGCAAAGCTGACACCGCCCTGTGCGTTCAGCACGGCACGGCGCTGCTCCGGATCCGGAAACTCAGCACGGATCCGGCGGATACGCGCTGCGGCGCTCTGGCGGTAGAACCACTTGCCGTAAAGCCCCCGCACCAGCATCAGCACAAAGCTGAGCACAGACATGATGCGGCTGAGCACCACCAGGGTGCTGGCGCTTATACCGGCGGCCAGCGGGCTGCCGGTGGTCTGCATCATGCTGATAAGGGTGGGGATGAACAGCAGCAGCTCGGCTGCTAAAAAGCCGAAAGCCGGCTTCCAGGCCTTGCGGTAAAAAAAGTAGAACGGCCCGAACAACAGCGCCGAAAAGCTCATCGACACTTTGGAGTGGCGCAGCTGCATCTGGCTGTAGTCGTTCAGGTAGACCGGTGCGGCGGAGCCGATAAAATCCACCCAGTCCTGGTAAGGCACACCATCGATCAGCTCTTCCTGCCCGAAAGCGGCTCTTACATTGCGGTGTACCGGATCGACGACCTTCTCGGTGAACTGCCGGTACATTTCGTCCCGGTACATCTCGCTGTAGTCAAAGTTGCGGTTCTGCTCGGCGCTGGCTGCGGCGCGGTCGTTGGGCTGCTCTGCCGTTTCCGGCGGCAGGGCGGCACCGCAGCAGCGGCAGGAGCTCTCGCTGCGCAGGGTGCGCTCCCCACAGGTGGGGCAGGTGCGCAGCTCGGCATCCTGATAAGGAAACTTCCATTCATAGCCTGCACCATGGGCGGGGGCATGGATGCAAAGCCCCATCTTTTCGTAACAGGTGCGGTGATAGGGCGCACCGCAGTCCGGGCAGACCACGATGTCGTCCTGGAGGGTCAGCGGCTTGCCGCAGCCCTCACAGGGACAGCCATAATATTTCGGCATGATATCCTCCTGTGAAATCGATCATACTGGTATTATACTCCCCCGGGAAGGAAAAGAAAAGGTGAAAATCTTCAAAATTCCAGCAAGATAGTATTTTTTCCTCTTTACTTTATCACAGATTCTCGGTATACTAATGAAGTATCTGTGTATAAACTGTATCTTTTGAGCGGGTGGATGCCCCGGTGGAAATGGCGCGCCGGCTGTGTATCCGGCCCCGCACAGGGGACGTTATCTGTTATTTTGCAAACCCTTGAACGAGAGGAACTTAGAGAATGATCACGACTGATGAACTGAAAGTGCAGCTGGCCGAGCACGCCAAGGCCGTTAAGGACCTGGAAGAAGCGCTGGCCATTGAAGCAAGCCGTAAGCGTGTGCAGGAGCTGGAGCATACCATGTCCCGCCCGGGCTTTTATGATGATGCCGAACTGAGCAAAAAGGTATTTGATGAGGTAGGCGACCTGAAAGGCAAGCTGAACCGTTTTGAAAAGCTGCAGGGCCTGTACGATGATGCCGAGACCATGCTGGAGATGCTGGATGAGGAGTACGACCCCGCCATGGTGCCCGAAGCCGAGGAAGCAGTGAACACTGTGGGCAAGGCTGTGGAAGAGCTGCAGCTGATGACCATGCTGAACGGCGAGTACGACCACAGCAACGCCATCCTTACCTTCCACGCCGGTACCGGCGGCACCGAGGCGCAGGACTGGGCCGAGATGCTGTACCGTATGTACAACAAGTGGGCGCAGGCACACGGCATGACCGTGGAAGTGCTGGATTACCAGGACGGCGATGAAGCCGGCATGAAGAGTGCCTCCATGATGGTCAAAGGCCCCAACGCCTACGGCCTGCTCAAGAGTGAAAACGGCGTGCACCGCCTGGTGCGTGTTTCTCCCTTTGATGCCAACGCCCGCCGCCAGACCAGCTTTGCCTCGCTGGAGGTCATGCCGGAGCTGGACAACACCATCCAGGTGGACATCCGCCCCGAGGATATCGAGATGCAGGTGTTCCGTTCCTCCGGTGCCGGCGGCCAGCACATCAACAAAACTTCTTCCGCTGTCCGTCTGATCCACAAGCCCACCGGCATCGTGGTCAGCTGCCAGACCCAGCGCAGCCAGTTCCAGAACCGTGACTACGCCATGGAGATGCTGAAAGCGAAGCTGTACCAGATCGCCAAGCAGCAGCATATGGATAAGATCGATGATATCAAGGGCGTGCAGAACGAGATCGCCTGGGGTCACCAGATCCGCAGCTATGTGTTTATGCCCTATACTATGGTCAAGGACCATCGCACCAACTACGAGACCGGCAATGTGGATGCCGTGATGGATGGCGATATCGATGAGTTCATCTTCGCCTACCTCAAGGCCGCCAGCCGCGGCGAGCTGCA
>CAKTFD010000126.1 GCA_934553285.1 uncultured Faecalibacterium sp.
ACCAAGGGCCACTGCGTCATCTCCGATATGTTCCATCTGGAAGCCATCAAGCTCATCAGCCAGAGCCTGCGCGGCGCTGTGCAGAACACCCCGGAAGGCCGCGAGGGCATGGCACTGGGCCAGTACATCGCCGGTATGGGCTTCTCCAACGTGGGTCTGGGCATCGTGCACTCCATGGCACACGGCCTGTCCGCCCTGTATGACACCCCGCACGGTGTGGCCTGCGCCATCCTGCTGCCGGTCGGCCTGGAGTACAACAAGAGCGTTGCCGGTGAGCGTTACCGTGCAGTCGGCAAGGCCATGGGCGTTGTGGGCATTGACGAGATGAACGATGTGGAAGCCGCCGATGCCACCATCGCCGCCGTCAAGCAGCTGAGCGCCGATGTGGGCATCCCTGCAAACCTGCATGGCATCCTGAAAGAAGAGGACATCCAGTTCCTGGCGGAGTCCGCTTTTGCAGACGCATGCCGCCCCGGCAACCCCCGCGATACCAGCGTGGAGGAGATCGTGGCGCTGTACAAGAGCCAGCTGTAAGGGCTGCATGGGCGTTGCAAATGTCCCTGCCTGGCCGCCGCGCTGCGGAGGCCGGATGCAGCCGTTGCCAGCCCATAACGTGAGCGCATAAGAACCAAAAAAGCATCTGCAGCAGTCGCTTCTGGCGTGGTACACACCCGGAAAACGGCGATCTGTTGCAGATGCTTTTGTTTTTGCTCAGAGAAAAGCGGCTTTTATCGCAATTTTCAAAAATAGTGCCAATCAAAACAGCATATTTGCGATATGCAGTTTGCGGATGTTGCTTGTGCATTAAAAACGCAAACTGCTATAAAAGCTGGTGGGAGCGCCCCCTCAGTTCATCTTTTTGCCAAAGAACTCGACCTCTTTGCTGATGAACTGCATCAGGGTATCGAACTGATCCGGGGTCAGGCTCTGGGCACCATCACATTTGGCCTTGGCGGGGTTGTTGTGTACCTCGATCATCAGGCCATCGGCACCGGCGGCCACAGCAGCCTTGGCCAGCTCCGGCACCATCCAGGCATGGCCGCAGGCGTGGCTGGGATCTACGACAACGGGCAGGTGGGTCATCTTGTGCAGCATCACCACACCGGCCAGATCCAGGGTATTGCGCATACTGGTTTCAAAGGTGCGGATGCCGCGCTCGCACAGGATCACGTTCTCGTTGCCTTCGGCCATGATGTATTCGGCGCTCATAACGAACTCTTCCAGCGTGTTGGCCAGGCCGCGCTTGAGCAGCACCGGCTTTTTCTGGCGGCCCACGGCCTTGAGCAGCTCAAAGTTCTGCATATTGCGGGCGCCCACCTGGATCAGATCCACATTTTCAAACAGCGGCAGGTGCTCGGTGTTCATGATCTCGGTCACGATGGGGGAGCCGGTAGCGCGGCGTGCCAGCTTGAGCAGGTCCAGCCCCTCGCTGCGCATACCCTGGAAGGAGTAGGGCGAGGTGCGGGGCTTAAAGGCACCGCCGCGCAGCAGGGAAGCCCCGGCGGCCTTTACCCGCTGGGCACAGTAGGTGATCTGCTCCTCGCTCTCAATGCTGCAGGGGCCTGCGATCACGGCAAAGCTGCCGCCGCCGATCTTTACGCCGTCCACATCGATCACGCTGTCGTCCGGGTGGAACTTGCGGTTGGCCTTTTTGTACGGCTCGGATACCCGGCGGCAGGTCTCTACCACAGGGTTTGCCAGCACCCAGCTTTCCGCAATGGCCTTGGTATCGCCGATCAGCCCCAGAATATGGGTATCGCTGCCCTTGGAATCGTTGATCTGCAGCCCCATATCTTCCAGCTCGTGGCAGAACTCGCGTACCTGTACGTCCGGTGCATCCTGTTTGAGTACGATGATCATAAACCAAATCTCCTTTATCCTATCCGCACGGCGCGCAAGCCCTGCTCCGCTGCCGTAGTTTGTAACGTCAGACTTTAGTTTCCTGAAGTGGTGATGCCATGATAGCACTGTAAGAGACTGAAGTCAAGAGTGACTTTCAAATTTTTTGAAAAAGTGGTAGAATAGGGGCACAGCAAATAATAAAAGAGGGAACAGCAATGGGAAAAGAAGCAAAAACCAACGCCATGCGCATTCTGGAACGGGAAAAGGTGCCCTACACCGCCCATGAATACCCCCACGAGGAGGGGGTAGCCGTGGACGGCGTTACGGTGGCCGCCAGCATAGGCGAAGATCCGGCCTGCGTGTACAAGACCCTGGTGACCCAGGGCAGCAGCAAAAATTACTTTGTGTTCGTCATCCCGGTGGCAGCGGAACTGGACCTGAAAGCCGCCGCCCGCAGCGTGGGCGAAAAAAGCGTGGCCATGATCCATGTGGCGGATATCAACAAGGTGACCGGCTATGTGCGGGGCGGCTGCAGCCCTGTGGGCATGAAAAAGCAGTACCGCACCGTGTTTGACGAGAGCGTATTGCAGCAGCAGAAGGTATACGTTTCCGGCGGGCGCATCGGCACACAGGTGTGCTGCGCCCCGGCCGACCTGCTCCGCGCCGCCCGTGCCGCTACGGCAAAGATCATCTTTTAAAGAACTGCGGCGCGTCTGGGATACATCACCGGCCCTTTGATAGAACTTTACATAAAATATACGGGAATCAGAAGTCATACTTAAAAAGAAAAAGGATGGCGAAACTGCACAAAACTTTTGAAAGTTTTTTGACGGCAGGAGAACACAAGGGAGAATTTGCCGAAACGCTCTTTGCAAAGCAGTTTTTTTGCCGTAAACTGTATGTAGTACAGGGACGGTGCCCCTAAAATGGGCCTGCACCGCTGCCTGAAAAAACGCTTGCATGGGAAACTGCGGAGGGAAACTTCGATGATGAAAATGCTGCCGGGTCGCACGGAATGGGCTTACATTCGCTGCAATCAGGGGCATCGTGCAGCTTCGTGCAAAATGCGTGGACAGAACACCCGGAAATAAAGGCGGTGGTACAGGTGTACCGCAGCCTTTTTTGTTTGTCGGTTTTGGACAGATCAGAAAGAGAGGCTTTGGAAAAATGGTTCGTAAAGTGGCTGTGATCATGGGTTCAGACAGCGATTGGCCGGTGGTCAAGGGCGCATGCGCCCAGCTGAAAGCACTGGGCATCCCCTTTGAGGCACACATCCTTTCGGCACACCGCACCCCCGCCGAGGCAGCAGCCTTTGCAAAAAGCGCAAAGGCAAACGGCTTTGGCGTTATCCTGTGCGCGGCAGGCATGGCAGCGCATCTGGCCGGTGCCTTTGCCGCCAACACGACGCTGCCGGTCATCGGCATCCCCATGAAGGGCGGCGCCATGGATGGTCTGGACGCACTGCTGGCTACCGTGCAGATGCCCAGCGGCATCCCGGTGGCAACGGTGGCGCTGAACGGTGCCAAGAACGCTGCCTGGCTGGCAGCCGAGATCCTGGCACTGGGCGATGAGGCCCTGGCGGAAAAGCTGGAGGCCGAGCGCGTGGCGATGGCACAGCAGATCGCAGCCAAGGAAGAAAAGCTGCAGAACGAACTGAACGAGCTGTAAAACGTTGGCCCCTCTCTGCCATACCGTCTGGCGGGAAAGCAGGGTAAAAGCACCCTACGCGGTATGGAAATCAATTTTCCGACTAAAGGCTTCCCCCGGTCGGGGGAAGCTGTCACCGCAGGTGACTGTTGAGGGCGCAGGACAGCTGCAATTTACCTTAAACACCCCTCATCCGGCGCTGCGCGCCACCTTCCCCCCAAGGGGTGAAGGCTTTTGCTCCGGGGCAGGCTGTAAAAGTTGATTTCCGTGCCCACGCGGGGCGCTGGCAATGGCTGAGAGGGGCTTAAACCAAACAAGGAGGACCAATGTCTGATTTTGCATATCCGCTGCATGAGGAGTGCGGCGTTTTCGGCGTTTATGACCGTGCCGGCACGGAGGATGTGGCCGCAGCAGCCTACTCGGCGCTGTATGCGCTGCAGCACCGCGGGCAGGAGAGCTGCGGCATCGCCGTCAATGATGATGGTGTCATCACCGGCCACCGGGACCTGGGCCTGGTGAACGAGGTGTTCACCCCGGAGGTACTGGCAGGCATCTCTACCCCCGGCGCCCATATGGCCACCGGCCATGTGCGCTACGCCACCGCAGGCACCCGCGTGCGGGCCAACGCACAGCCCATGATCGTGCGGCATGGCCGCGGCACCATGGCCCTGTGCCACAACGGCAACCTGACCAACGCAGTGGAGCTGCGCCGCCAGCTGGAAAACGAGGGCGCTATCTTCCACGGTTCCTCGGATACCGAGGTCATCTGCTACCTCATTACCCGCAACCGTCTGCGCATGGGCAGCATCGAGACCGCTATCAGCAAGACCATGGATGTGCTGGAGGGCGCTTACAGCCTGGTCATCATGTCCGCCACCAAGCTGATCGCTGTGCGCGACCCCCGTGGCTACCGCCCTCTGTGCATCGGCACCCTGCCCGGCGGCGGCTACGTTTTTGCCAGCGAAAGCTGCGCGCTGGACGCCGTAGGCGCGGCGCTGCTGCGGGATGTGGAACCCGGCGAGATCGTGGTGGTGGACACCAAGACCGGCGAGCTGCGCAGCGTCAAGGATCACTGCGGCCGCCCGGACACCCAGATGTGCGTGTTCGAGTTCATCTACTTTGCCCGTCCGGACAGCATCATCGAGGGCAGCTCTGTGCACGAGGCCCGCAAGCAGGCAGGCCGTTTCCTGGCGCAGGAGCACCCCGTGGAGGCCGATGTGGTTATCGGCGTGCCGGATTCCGGCCTGGATGCTGCGCTGGGCTACTCGCAGGAGAGCGGCATCCCCTACGGCATCGGCTTCATCAAGAACAAATACATCGGCCGCACCTTCATTCAGGGCAGCCAGAAGCAGCGCGAGAACAGCGTGCGCATCAAGCTGAACGT
>CAKTFD010000127.1 GCA_934553285.1 uncultured Faecalibacterium sp.
ACTGCCCGGTGGGGCAGAACGATGTTTCCGATTTTCAAAGGTTCCATTGGTGTTCCTCGATTGTTCTGAATGACCAGAGAGAAAACGATTTTGAATTGCCTCCGCTGCGCTCTGGCAATCACAGCGGAATTTTGTTTTTATAAGAGCAATTCCGGGCAGCCTGCGGGCTGCCCGGAATTGCATTTTCACAAAAAAGGCTGCAACCGTAAAATGCAGGTTTCACGCAAAGCCGTTTCTGTCTGCTTATGCTCCGGCCATCTGTCCGGTGTTTTACATCTTCTCCGGCACAGTGATCTTGAACATGGTCAGCACGTTGAAGATGACGTTCTTCACGCCGATGCACAGAGCCAGACGGGCCTGCTGCACGGCAGAGTCTGCGCCCTGGATGCGGCAGCTGCCGTAGAAGCGGTGGAAGGCACTGGCCAGATCAATGACAAAGCGGTTGATGCGGCTGGGGTCGTACTTCTCGGCCGCCATGACGATCTCCTGCGGGAAGGCTGCCAGCATCCGGATCAGATCCATCTCGGAAGGCTCGGTGAGCAGGGTGGCGTCCACCTTCTCGGCACCGGCAAACTGCACGCCCTCGCTCTCCATCTTTTTCAGGATGGAGCAGATGCGGGCATGGGCATACTGCACATAGTACACGGGGTTATCATTGTCGGTCTTGACGGCCTGATCCAGGTCGAAATCGATGCCGCTGCCTGCGTCATGCATATTGAACAGGAAGCGTGCGCTGTCGATGGGCACCTCCTCCAGCAGGTCGGTCAGGGTGATGGCGTTGCCGGTGCGCTTGGACATACGGACAGGCTGGCCGTCCCGCATCAGGTTGACCATCTGCATCAGCACCACATCCAGATCCTCGCCGTTCAGGCCGATGGCATCCATCGCACCCTTCATGCGGGCCACATGGCCGTGGTGGTCAGCGCCCCACACATCGATGGCCTTGGCAAAGCCGCGAGTGGCCAGCTTGTTGTAGTGGTAGGCGATATCGGCGGCAAAGTAGGTGGGGATGCCGTTGGCGCGCACGAGCACCTCATCCTTGGCTTCCTCCTCGGTGCCGTCCTCGGTCTTTTTCTTGTTCACGGTGCCGTACTTGGCAGCGTACTGGGCGCTGCGGTACATAACAGCGCCATCCTCGGCCTTATAGCAGGCCCCCATCTCCAGCAGTTTGTCCACCACTGCCAGCACTGCACCGGACTCGTGCAGGGTGCTCTCGTGGAACCAGACATCGTAATCAATGCGGTACTTGCCCAGATCCCGCTTGAGGGCGGCGATGTTCTTGGGCAGGGCGTAGGCCACCAGAGCGTCCTTGAGGGCGGCAAAGGCTGCGCTCTCAAACAGGGTCTCCTCGTCCAGCCCAGAGCAGGCGGCAACGTACTTGTCGCCGTTCAGCTGGGCAAACTCACCGGCCAGCACCTTGATGTCGCCGCCCTGGTAGCACTCCTTGGGCAGGGGGTAGGCTTCCTCGCCGCAGAACTGCTGCAGGTAGCGCACTGCCAGGCTCTTGCCGAACTTCTGGATCTGGTTGCCCGCATCGTTGATATAGAACTCGCGGGTCACATCGTAGCCGGACCAATCCAGCACAGCGGCCAGGCAGTCGCCCAGTGCGCCGCCGCGGGCGTTGCCCATGTGCATGGGGCCGGTGGGGTTGGCAGAAACGAACTCCACATTGTACTTGGCCCCCTTGCCGTGGTCGGTACGGCCATACTCCTTATTGGCACAGGCCCCCAGCACCACCCCGGCCCAGAAGCTCTGGGACAGGAACAGGTTGATGAAGCCGGGGCCGGCAACCTCTACCTTGGAGAACACGCTGTTTTCGAGGGAGGGCAGGTGTGCCAGCAGGGCATCTGCGATCATCTTGGGGGCCTTGCGCCAGGTGCGGGCACCCGCCATGGCCAGGTTGGAGGCGATATCGCCGTTTTTCACATCGGCGGGGATCTCCACGATAAAGGCGGGCAGCTCTGCTTCGGGCAGGGTGCCGTCTGCCATGGCAGCCCCTGCAGCAGCGGTCAGCAGGGCGCGGGCCTCATCCAGGGCGGCCTGCCGGGGGTTATAGTTCTGGTAGGTCTTTTCAAAATCAGTCATGGGTCGGATTCCTTTCACATTCTCAGGGAGGGTATTCAGTTCACATGGGTGACGGTAACTTCCAGACGGTTGCGGCTGACCAGCTCTGCACTGTCGGCATCCAGCAGGTAGCCAAACCGTGCCACGCCGCCTTTTTCGGTCAGCTGGCAGTCGATCTCATCCGCCGTCACGCCCAGGGTCATGGAGCCGTAGCCGGTCTCGTAATGGCACAGGTTGCGGCGGCCTTTTTCGATCAGCAGCTGGGTGCCTGCCCCGCTGCCCTTGCCAAACCGCAGCATCGCCACCCGGCTGCCATCCGCCGCGATCTTCAAGGTGGTGGTACAGCCCTCGTAGCCGGTGGTCTCGGTCTCCCGGTAGGTCACATAGTAGCTGCCGCCCTTGGACACAAAGCTGCCCCGGGTCATCAGCTCCACAAATTCTTCTTTTTCTTCCTCCGCAGCCGGTTCGTCCATGCGCTGTTCGATGCGGCTCTTGATGCGGATGATATAGTCTTCCTTCAGTGGTTTGCTCACGTTGTTTTTCCTTATCAATATTTATCGATGGCGATCTGCTCCACCGGGCCGCCCTTGTACTCGCCCAGGAACAGGTCTGCCGTCTGCACAAAGCTGTCCGGCACATCACTGACATAAAAGTGTGCCAGGCCGTTGTCGTGGCCGGCGCGCAGCCCGCGCTCGGCGAGCATCCGCTCCAGATGATGAGCAGCGGTCATGGCGGGATCCACCAGGGTGACCTGCGGCCCCATAAATTCGCCGATCATGCTTTTCAGCAGCGGGTAGTGGGTACAGCCCAGGATCAGGGTGTCCACCCCGGCATCCCGCACCTCGGTCAGGTACTGCGCGATGACCAGCTTTGTGATCTGCTGCTTTTCCGGCGCGCTGTGGTCCACATAACCGGCCTCCACCAGCGGCACGAACAGCGGGCAGGGGCGGGCGGTGATCTCTACCCCGGGCACCAGCTGGCGCAGCAGTTTTTCGTAGCTGCGGGAGCGGATGGTGGCCGCTGTGCCGATAACGCCGATGCGGCGGTTCCGGGTGACGAAGGCGGCTTCCCGGGCAGCAGCGTCCACCACGCCCAGATAGGGCACCGGCAGCTGGGCCGCCTCGGTTGCCGGGTAGGTGCTGGACACGGTGCCGCAGGCCGCCATGATGCACTTGACATTTTTGGAAAGCAGGAACGCGATATCCTGCCGGGCATACTGCAGGATAGTTTCCGGGCTGCGGCTGCCATAGGGCACCCGGCCGGTATCGCCAAAGTAGATGATATCCTCACGCGGCAGCCGCTTGCGCAGTTCCCGCACGCCGGTCAGGCCGCCCAGGCCGCTGTCGAACACGCCAATGGGGCGATTATCCATGCTGCTTTTCCGTCCTTTCCAGTGCCAGCGCGATCAGCCGGTCGATGAGCTGGCGCACCGGCAGCCCCTCGTGCTCCATCAGCTTGGGATACATGCTGATGGCCGTAAAGCCGGGGAAGGTGTTGATCTCGTTGATGAGCACACGGCCGGTGCCATTTTCCACAAAGAAATCGCAGCGGGCCAGCCCCTCGCAGTTCAGCGCCGTATAGGCCATGGCGGCGTAGGTTTTTACCTCGTCCAGCTTGGCCTCGGGCAGGTGTGCCGGGATCACAGTCTGGCTGACGCCGTTTTTGTACTTGTCGTCATAGGTATAGAACTCAGCACCGGCCAGGATCTCGCCGGGGCGGGTGGCCACAGCGGGATCGGAGCCGATGACGGCGCATTCCACTTCCTGGCCGTCCACAAAGGCCTCAAACACCACCTTGCGGTCGTTTTCCAGCGCAAGGGCGATGGCCGCTTTCAGCTCTTCCTGGCTGGACACCTTGGAGATGCCCACGCTGGAACCGGCATTTGCAGGTTTTACGAACACCGGCCAGCCCAGCTTTTCCTCCACACCGGCGCACACGCCGTCCAGATCCTTTTCGATTTCCCAGCGGTTGGCCGCCAGCCATCTGGTGTGGGGCACGCCATTTGCCTCGAACAGTGCATTGGCCACGGCTTTATCCATACACACGGCACTTGCCAGCACCCCGCAGCCCACATAGGCGATGCCTGCCAGCTCCAGCAGGCCCTGCACGGTGCCATCCTCGCCCCACAGGCCGTGGAGCACCGGGATCACCACATCCAGATGCATCTTTTCCACCCGGCCATCCGGGGTAAACAGGATCATGCCATGGTCGGCACGGTCCGGGCTGATCACGCAGGGCATATTGCCGGGCAGCTCTTCCCAGCTGCCATCGGCCATCTGCTCCGCCGTGGCCTCGGTATAGAGCCAGCGGCCCTCCTTGGTGATGCCCACGGTGAGCACCTCGTATTTGCTGCGGTCGATATTGCGGACAAAATTGCCCACCGAAACACAGCTGACCTCATGTTCGCTGGACATGCCGCCGAACAGCAGCGCCACACACAATGTATTTGCAGACTGCATGATATCTCACTCCTACTTTATAAAAGCCTCCGGAACAGAGGCGGGATCAAACCGGTAAAAATGCCGTTTCGATTCATTATACAATATCTACGCGCACGATGCAAGCAGAATGCAAAAAAGCGCTCTGGCGCAAAAGCGGACACAGGGGCAAAAAAAGTTTCCGGAAATCGCATTTTTCCGCTTGACGTATCGGAAAGTGCGTGGTACAATGGTATCACCTCTTTTGCGGGGTTATTAAGTGCGCCTGTTTTTACAGGTGCTACCCGCAACCCGAGGGAGGTTCAAAACAACCGTTATAATGGAGGTGTCAACAAATGACCGTTAAAATCACTCTGGCC
>CAKTFD010000128.1 GCA_934553285.1 uncultured Faecalibacterium sp.
TGCGGCTGCGCTCGTTGTCGGTATAACTGTGGAAATGCAGCTGCACCTCCGGGTGCTGCTGTTGGAATGCGGAAAAGAAATGAGGCGGCAGCTCCTGCAAAAGCCCCATAAAATATCCGATACGCAGCTGAGGTTGGGCGTGAAACCCCCGCAGCCGCAGCAGAATCTCGTCCCGCTCGTTCAGATGCGGGCGTACCTGCTGCTCCAACAGACGGCCAGCCTCGGTCAGGGTAACGCCATCGGAGCTGCGCACAAACAGCTGAACGCCCAGCTCCTGTTCCAGATTAGCCAGAGATTTGCTGATAGCCTGCTGGCTGACAAAACAAGTTTCGGCGGCGCGGCGAAAGCTGTTCTGCTCACAGACGGCAAGAAAAAACTCAAGCTGCTTGTATTCCATAAAACGGCTGCACTCCTTACAACTGCAATTTGTAACGGGGTAAATTTTAATTGATTGCCATAATCTTAACAAACGGATAAACTGTTTATAGTATAGTGCTTTTGTATACGCGATGCAAGGGCAGCCACCCTACGGGAAAAGAAGAAAGGAAGTACCACACTATGAAAAAGATCTCTCGTTCCGGCTTTATCAAGCTGGCCGCTGCCGCTGCCATGAGCGGCGTGACCGCCGGTGCACTGACAGCCTGCGGCAACGGTGCAGGCTCTTCTACTGCCTCTGGCGGCGCTGCAGTCTACACCCCTGGCACCTACACCGCCAAGGCTACCGGCATGGGCGAGGTGACCGTCAGCATGACTTTTACCGAGAATGCTATTACGGATGTAACGGTGGATACCGCCAATGAGACCATCGATCTGGCGCGTAACTCTGCCGAGGATTTCCGCAAGGCACTGATGGAGGCACAGAGCGCCGAGATCGACAGCGTTTCTGGTGCTACCTATACCTCCGATGCTGTCAAGCAGGCTGCATCCTCCTGCATCCAGCAGGCTATGGGCGTGGCAGTGGAAGCTCCGGCGGAAGCATCTGCCACAGAGGTAAAGAGCGGTTTTCCTGCCTGTGAAGAGGGACTGGGCGGTGCCACTGCTGCCGGTCAGGGCGAGATAGCTTTCATCACCGATCCCATTGCGGACAGTGAGATCCACGAGACTGTCAATGTGGATGTTCTGGTCTGCGGTCAGGGGCCTGCCGGTATGGCTGCTGCCCTTGCCTGCGCAGAGCAGGGTCTTAACACTGTTGCAGTGGAAAAAGGCGCTTCTCCCACTTGGCGCAGCGCGACCATGGGTGCATTTCACGACCGTGTACACCAGAAATTCGGCGTGGAGTTTGACACCAAGCAGTGGATGGATGACGCAATGGTCAACTGCTCTTACCGCGGCGAGCAGACCATCTACCAGAAGTGGGTCGATACCTGTGACGAAGCCGTTGACTGGTTCCTGGATCAGCTGGAGATCCCGGTGGAAAACTACTTTTTGACCTTCAACGCCGGTGATTTTCCAAAGTTCACCGCTGCCTATGACGAGCTGAGCCTTTCCCGCAGCTGGAACACCTCCTTCAATATCCCTATGGATACGGATGCCATCAGCGCAAAGCTGCAGGAAAAGATCGCCGCAGCTGGCGCCGAGGTGTTGTTCAACACGCCTGTTGTGCAGCTGGTTACCGAGGGTGCCAAAGTAGTAGGCGCTATTGTCAAGGGCGAAAACGGCTATGTGAAGTATCTGACCGCCAAGGGCGTTGTGCTGGCTACCGGCGGCTACGAGTTCAATCCCGAAAAGCTGGCTGCCTGCTGCCGTCCCCGTGATCTGGCACTGGGTCACTGGATGAACGGAACCAAGACCAATACCGGCGATGGCCACGAGATGGCCAAGGCTATCGGTGCCATGGAGGACGAGTATCCCCATCCGCTGATGCTGGATCCCGAGCAGCTGATGCCGTACCTGCGGGTGAATAAGCGGGGCGTGCGTTTTACGGCCGAGTACGAGGCCTATAATCATCTGGCAAACGCCATTCAGGCACAGCCGGGCGCATATGATTATTACATCGTAGATGCCAACGTGTTGGACATCGTCAACAGCATCTGGACACCTTCTTCCAGCTGCTATGGCCCCAAGGAGATCTGGGCCGGTGCTGCTACCAGCGACAAAGCACTGAAGGCTGATACGCTGGAGGAACTTGCAGAGAAGATGGGTGTGCCTGCCGATGCTTTTGTGGCTACCATCAACCACTGGAACGAGATGTGCGAGGCCGGTGCAGATACCGACTTCCACTTCCCCGGTAAGATGATGCACAAGATCGACACGGCTCCTTTCTATGCCACCAAGGAGATGGCCGCCGCACTGTGCACCGCCGGCGGCCTGCAGATCACTGCCAAGAGCGAGGTGCTGAACACCGAGGCGCAGCCCATTGAGGGCCTGTACGCCATTGGCAACGTGTCCGGCAGTATGTTCTCTGGCACCTATCCCCACAATGAGAACTGCCTGAGCCACAGCCGCTGCGTTACCTTTGGCTACGAGGTGGCCAAGACGCTGGCTGCCCTGTAATACGGAATCCCCCTGCGCGTTTTCCATAAAGTAAAAGAAGCTGTTGCAAACCAGAAACCCGGAACCCTTTTTGCGCCACTTTGGCCCTGAAAAGGTTCCGGGTTTTGTACAATATTTTTTTCAGCAATCCACTCTGCAGCAGTCCCTGAAAAAAGAGGCCGCTGTACAATATTTGCGCAGCGGCCTCTTTGCTATTCAGTTCCGGAAAAGGGGCAGGCGCTTACAGGTTGAAGTAGCGCTTTGCGTTGTCGAAGCAGATGCCCTTGACGATCTTCTCCAGTGCCTTCTCGTCGTTGGGGTACTCGCCATCCTCGACCCACTGGCCGATGATATTGCACAGGATGCGGCGGAAATATTCGTGGCGGGTGTAGCTCAGGAAGCTGCGGCTGTCGGTCAGCATACCGACAAAGTTGCCCAGCAGGCCCAGGCTGGCCAGACGGATCATCTGATCTTCCATGCCGATCTTGTGGTCGTTGAACCACCAGGCAGAACCGTGCTGGATCTTGCCCGGGACCTCGCTGTTCTGGAAGCAGCCCAGGATGGTGCCGATCTGTGCATCATCTGCGGGGTTCAGGCTGTAGATGATGGTCTTGGGGCACTCATCGGTATCGTTCAGGGCGCTCAGCAGCTGGGCGATCTCGCCGCCGCAGGTGGCAGTGTTGATCATATCAAAGCCGGTGTCGGGTCCCAGCAGGGCGTTCATCTTGCGGTTCATGCCGCGCAGGCAGTTGTAGTGGATCTGCATGGCAATGCCCAGGCGATGGTACTGCTTGCCCAGGTGGATCAGGATGTAGGTCTGGTACTTCTCAGCCTCTTCCTGGGTGCAGGTCCCGCCGTTCATCACCTTCTGGTAGATGGCGTTGACCTCGTCCTTGTCCGCAGCGCGGAAGGGCACGTAGTCCAGGCCGTGGTCAGAAGCACGGCAGCCCATCTCTGCAAAGAACTCGATGCGCTTGGTCAGGGCATCGGTCACGCAGTCGATGCAGGCCAGCTTTTCCTTGCCCACAACGGCAGCCAGCTTGGCCATGTACTCGGCAAAGCCGGGCTTGTTGATGTTGATGGCCTTATCAGGGCGGAAGGAAGGTGCCACAGTAAACTTGATGGTGGGATCTTCCTTGATCTTCTTGTGCCAGTACAGGTCATCGATGGGATCATCGGTGGTGCCGATAAAGGCCACGTTGCTCTGCTCGATCAGGCCGCGGACGGTCAGCTTGGGGTCGTGCTGCAGCTTGTCGTTGCACAGGTTCCACACTTCCTCAGCGGTGTCGCCGTTCAGCACGCCGTCGTAGCCAAAGAACACATGCAGCTCCAGGTTGGTCCAGTGGTACATGGGGTTGCCGATGGCCATGGGCAGTGCCTCGGCAAACTTCTGGAAACGCTCGCGGTCGGGCTTATCACCGGTAATGTACTCCTCGGGCACACCGTTGGAGCGCATCACGCGCCACTTGTAGTGGTCGCCGAAGTAGCTGCCGTCCGGGTTGCGGCCGCCCAGCCACACCTGGGTGATGTTCTCGAAGCGGCGGTTCTCGTAGATCTCGCGGGGCGGGATGTGGCAGTGGTAGTCGCAGATGGGCATAGCAGCTGCATAGTCGTGATACAGATGCTGCGCAGTGGCAGACTGGAGCATGAAGTCCTTATCCATAAATGCTTTCATGGGATGATTACTCCTTTTCTCTGATGATTTTTGTTAAATTTTAGACAAAAACGGGCATAACGATGCACCTGCTTTATGCGGGCAGGATGCCTTATCCTTAGTATACAGGAAAACGCTCATGTATACAACTGAAAAACTGCCAAATTTTTTACTTTGGAATTGTATAATCCGCTGGAAATGCGCTAAAAGGCCATTTTCAGACTAAAAACATTGCACAAACCACTTGACTTCTTTGTATACAACAGCATAAAATAGGAGCAGAAGGAGGCAGGTGAATGAGCGCCTGCCAAGCAAAGCAAATTTGTAAAGGAGAACGATAAGTATGGAAACCTTGAATTACAAAGTTCTGGAAGGCACCGGCTACAACGGCTACATCCTCAAGGATGCTCCCGTTAAGGTGATGCAGTTCGGCGAGGGCAACTTCCTGCGCGCTTTCGTAGACTATTTTTATGATGTTGCTAACGAAAAGGCTGGCTACAACGGCAAGGTAAAGCTGGTGCAGCCCATCGGCAACTTCCCCCAGATGGCAGACTGGATCAACGAGCAGGAGGGCCTGTACACCCTGTACCTGCGCGGCAGCGAAAAGGGCCAGAAAGTGGATGCCAAGCGCGTGATCTC
>CAKTFD010000129.1 GCA_934553285.1 uncultured Faecalibacterium sp.
CAGCGGCTTGCTGCCGGGATGGGAATGAAGGTTAAAATTGAATTTGTTCCTGCATCTGCAAAATGATTTAGTGATGGGTGCGTTTCGGTAAAATAGAAAGCACAATAGTGACGCTATGCAGCGATATTTTTAAGCACGCGTTCGTCCGGCGTTGCGGTTTGTCCACCAAACAAAAAAGATCCGAACTTTTCTCCAAGCGGGGAAGGTTCGGATCTTTCGTTTTACGGGATACGGATCGGTTTTTACGGGATACGGATCGGTTTTGTTATGCGGCGTCATTCTGGCTGCCGGTGCCAAGGATCGCGTCCAGCACAGTAGAAGCGGCACTGTAGAGCGAGCTGGCGGCCTGCTCCACCTGTTCCTGGGTGGGCAGGCTGCTGGCAGGTGTTTCAGCATCGGTGCCGGTCTCGCCCTCAGCGGAGGTCTCCGGCTGCGGGGTCTGGGTGGCAGCGGGCTGCTCGGTCGGCTGCTCTGCAGGCTGTTCCGCCGGCTGCTCGGCGGCATCTGCATCAGGGATGCTTTCCGCGGGCAGCTCCACGATCACGCTGTCGGCAGCTTCCTCCGGCACGGATACCGCAGCATCCGGGTCGGTGGTGGGGGTAAATACATCGGTCTTTTCCGGGGTCTGGGTGGTGCTGCTTACGGTACCTTCACCACCCAGCACGGAGGCGATCATCTCCTTGGCTTTGGCGACAGAGGATTCGTCCGGTTTCATCACGTACAGCTTCTGCCCTTTGGCGGAGTAGCACTTGGTGCTGCTGCCGGACGAGCCGGTCACGGTGTAGCTTTCAATATCCCATTCCGCAAAATCACCCAGCTGCATACGCACCAGCGCACTGATCTGGTTTTGGGAAAGGCTGGTGGCAAAACAGTCGGCGGCGGCATCCATGATCTTGGAAAAGCCCATCAGCAGGGCAGGGGACTTGATCTTGTTCAGCATGGCATCGATGACCTTCATCTGGTTGATGCCGCGCTGGATATCGCCGGTGGCAAAGGCGTGGCGTTCCCGGGCAAAGGCCAGTGCAGACTTGCCGTCCAGATGGTTCCAGCCCTCCACAAAGGTGGTGGGGTCGTAGTAGCCGGGGCTGCCCACCGAGGTGAATGCCTGGTCAGAGTACACATCTACGCCGCCCAGGGCATCAATGATGCGGATAAAGCCCTCGAAATTGATGCGGATAGAGTGGTCCACCGTTACACCGTACAGGTTGCCCAGGGTGGCCATACTGGTCTCTACGCCATACAGACCTGCGTGGGTCAGCTTGTCCTTGCTGTCCGTACCGGCCAGATCTACGTAGTAGTCGCGCGGGGTGTTGACCAGCACGACCCGCTTGGTCTTAGGGTTTACCACGGCCAGAATATTCACATCGCTGCGAGATTTTTCGCTCAGATCACCGCTGCGGCTGTCCACGCCGCTCAGGTATACCACAAAAGGCTCTTTGGTGATCTTGTTGGCCTCGGCACCGCTGAGCAGGCCGGAGGTCATGCTGCCCAGTGCAGTAAGCCCCTGCTGCGCCCAGACGCAGCCCACAGCCATGGCGGCGCACAGCACTACCGAGAACACCCGGGATACGGTGCCGGCAGTTTTATACTCCTGACAGCGCTTGACCAGCAGCCACAGCAGGGCCAGCAGGGCGGCAAGCACCGCCAGATAGAGCCAGGGCAGCATCTGGGTGCGCCAGAGCTGGATGAGTGCAGCAACACTTAAAATCGCCTGTATGATGAGCAAGATCTTCCCTCGTTTCATGGGAGCGGCAGCTCCGGTTTTGGCAGGCTGCGCTGTGGTGTGCGGGGTGGGCTTTTCCGGTCGATGCGGCGGCGTGGGTGCAGCCGGTTCCGGCGGCACCTCGGAAAAAAAGGCGGAACTGTCCACCTCGATGGTGGTATCGTCCGCATCCGTCTTTTGGCGGATGCGGTGCAGCGGGCGGGAATCGTCCATGCGGGAACGCTCGTTTTCATCCATCATGAGAATACTCCTTTTTTCAACCGACCGGGACGATGGTCAGCACGGCACGCGCCGGCAGGCAGGTCGCGGTCTGATCCTCGGCAGAGAGCCAGCCGAATCCTTCACAGATATGGTCCGGGCAGGGCGAATCCACAAAACGTGCTCTGCCGTCCTGTACTTCAATGTGTACGGTATAGTAGCCGGTATCCACAGTGTAGGTATCGTTTTTATCCAGCGGGATGTCCAGTACGGTGTTGTTATCGCCGTAGATCAGCTGGGCTGCCAGCTGGCTGCCGCTGGCATGGCGGATACGCACTGCCAGCAGCACCGCCGCAATGGCCAGAATGACCACGGCGAACAGGATATTGGTGAGAAGTTTTTTGTTTTTCATGGGTCAGGTTTCCTCAGGGTCCAGCTGTTCCAGTTCGGCCAGCCAGAGGGTGGCGCAGGCATCGCTGGGCATCCGCCAGTCGCCCCGGGGCGAAAGGGTCACGCTGCCCACCTTGGGGCCGTCCGGCAGGCAGCTGCGCTTGAACTGCTGGGCAAAGAACCGCCAGTAGAAGTTACGCAGCCACTTGTACAGCACCTTATCCGGGTACTCGGGGCGGTCCGCAAAGGCGGCTTTTGCAAGGCGGAAGATCTTGGCAGGGCCAAAACCGCAGCGCAGCACCTGATACAGGTAGAAATCGTGCAGCTCGTAGGGGCCTACCAGATCCTCGGTCTTTTGCGCGATCTCACCGTCCCTGGCGGGCAGCAGCTCCGGGGATACAGGGGTGTCCAGGATATCCAGCAGCACCGTGCGCAGTGCATCGGTGGCGGCAATGTCCGCCTCGTACCGTACCAGATGGCGTACCAGCGTTTTGGGCACACCGGCGTTTACGCCGTACATGCTCATGTGGTCGCCGTTGTAGGTGGCCCAGCCCAGGGCCAGCTCGGAAAGATCTCCCGTGCCCACTACAAGGCCGCCGGTGCGGTTGGCGGTGTCCATCAGCTCCAGGGTGCGTACCCGGGCCTGTCCGTTTTCAAAGGTGACGTCCAGCACGCTCTCGTCCTGGCCGATGTCCGCAAAGTGGCTGCGCACTGTGTTGGCGATATCGATCTCCTGGAAGCTGACCCCCAGCTCCTCGCACAGGATCTCGGCGTTGCTGCGGGTACGTTTCGTGGTGCCAAAGCAGGGCATAGTCACGGCCAGCACCTCGGTGGCAGGCCGCCCCAACTGCTTCATGGCGCGCACTGCCACCAGCAGGGCAAGGCAGCTGTCCAGCCCGCCGGAGATGCCGATGACGGCGGTCCTGGCGTGGGCATGTTCCAGCCGCTTGGCCAGACCGTCTGCCTGCATCTTTAAGATCAGCTCACAGCGTGCGGCGCGGCGCTGCGGGTCGCCGGGCACAAAGGGGGCGGGGTCGATCCAGCGGGTCAGCGTGGTCCGGACGGGCTGCAGGTCAAACTCCACCGTAACATAGCCCTCGGCGCTCTGTGTAAAGCTGGTGTTGCGGGCGCGCTCGGCCTCCATGCGCTGGCAATCGATCTCGCTCTCGGCAGAACCGCTTGCAAAGGGGGCAGTTTCGGCCAGGATGGTGCCGTTCTCTGCAAGGAGGTCGTGCCCGGCAAACACCATGTCCTGGGTGCTTTCGCCGTGTCCCGCCGAGGCGTACAGGTAGCCGCACAGCAGCCGGGCGGACTGGTTTGCCACCAGTGCGCGGCGGTATTCGGCCTTGCCAACGGTCTCATCGCTGGCAGAAAGGTTTGCGATAATGGTGGCACCGGCCAGTGCATGGAAGGTGGAGGGCGGCAGGGCACTCCACAGATCTTCGCAGATCTCTACACCCAGCACAAAGCTGGGCATCTGGCGGCAGCGGAACAGCAGGGAAGTGCCAAAAGGCACCTGCTGCCCGCAGACCGTTACCATTTCCACCTCGGTGCTGCCCGGGGTGAACTGCCGTTTTTCGTAAAACTCGCCGTAGTTGGGCAGGTAGGTCTTGGGTACAAGCCCCAGCAGCTGCCCGCGGCAAAGTACAGCGGCGCAGTTGTACAGCTTGCCGTGCACCAGCACCGGCAGGCCTACCAGCACAACGGTGTCCAGGGTGCGGCTTTCCTGCAGCAGGAGCGCCAGTGCGTCCAGCGCACCCTGCTGCAGCGTGTGCTGCAAAAACAGATCGCCGCAGGTATAGCCGGTAAGGCAGAACTCCGGAAAGACTGCCAGCTTTACCCCGCGCTGTGCGGCGGCGCGCAGGGTGGTAAGGATCTGCTGTGTGTTATAGGTGCAGTCTGCCACCCGCAAAGCAGGGGAAAAGGCAGCTGCCTTCAAAAAACCATCTTTCATAATAAAAGGACTCCAAATCCCGTCTTGTCAGTGTTGCCATGGAACCCCATGATGCTCATAGTATAGCACAAACTGCCGCAAACGAAAAGTAACAGACTGGTAAAAGAACTGTGAACCAACGAAAAAAGCGCCGCCTGCACAGGTGCAGACAGCGCTTTGCATACAATAAAAGCGGAAAACGAGATAGACCGTAAGCCGGGTTCTGTATTAAACGACGATCTGTCTAGGCCTGCCATTGCTGACAGGCTCG
>CAKTFD010000130.1 GCA_934553285.1 uncultured Faecalibacterium sp.
GATCAGGTCAAGGATGACCCCGAGTTCACCAGCGTGGGTGCCGGCTACCTGTGGTACATCAGCCCCAACGTGGACGCCGTGCCGGAGCTGGCTAACGAGAACCTGCGCAAGGCCATTACCTTTGCACTGGACCGTGATGCCATCACCGCAGATGTGCTGAAGGATGGTTCCGCTCCCTGCTACACCGCCGTGCCGCCGCAGTTTGCAGCCGGCCCCGATGGCAGCGATTTCAGCGCCGACCAGACCAAGTACGCTGAGTTCTGCGCCTACGATGCCGATAAGGCCAAGACCTATTACGAGCAGGCCAAGAGCGAGCTGGGCAAGGATTCCTTTACCTTTGATATGGTGGTGGATGCCGATGATGCACCCCAGAAGGTCGCACAGGTCGTCAAGGAGCAGCTGGAGACCACGCTGGCAGGCTTTACCGTCAACCTGACCGTGGAACCCAAAAAGCAGCGTGTGCAGGATATGCAGGACGGCAACTTCCAGCTGGGCCTGACCCGCTGGGGTCCCGACTACGCTGACCCCATGACCTACCTGGGCATGTGGGTGACCGGCAACTCCAACAACTATGGTCTGTGGAGCGATGCCGACTATGATGCCATCATTGCCGAGTGCACCACCGGCGATCTTTGCACCGACCCCGAGGGCCGTTGGGAGGCTCTGTACGAGGCCGAGAAGATCGTTCTGGAGCAGGCGGTCATCTTCCCCCTGTACGGCCAGTGCAATGCCGAGATGGTTTCTTCTGCCGTTACCGGCGTGGATTTCCACCCTGTGGCACTGAACCGCGTGTACAAGAGCACTGTTAAGAGCGAGTAAAACTAAAAGAGCACTGAACAAGGCCGCACAGTGGCCCGCAAAGAGCCACTGTGCGCCTTTTTGGCATTGTACCTGTCCGCGGCAGGCGAACGACTGACCGCGAGATCCCAGAAGGAAAAAGGGGGTCCACCCGACGTGAAAAAATATACCATCAAGCGAATCCTGACCTCGCTGTTCACATTGCTGGCAATTTTGCTGGTGCTGTTCATCCTGATGCAGCTGATGCCCGGTTCGCCCTTCAATGACGAAAAGCTGACGCCGGAGATGCGGGCAGCGCTGTACGCCAAGTATGGCCTTGACCAGCCCATCTACATCCAGTTCTTCCGCTACGTGGGCAACATGCTCCGGGGCGACCTGGGCGTCAGCTACAACATCTCCAAAAACACGCCCATCTCCCAGCTCATCCAGTCCCGCCTGCCCATCTCCATCCAGGTCGGCGGCATGGCGGTGACCGTAGGTGCGCTGGTGGGGCTGGTGCTGGGCATCCTTGCCGCCTTAAAGCGGGATACCGTGGTGGATACCCTTGCCACTATCATCTCGGTCATCGGCGTATCGGTGCCGTCCTACGTGTTTGCACTGGCACTGAGCTACACCTTCGGCTTCCAGCTGCGCTGGTTCCCCATGCTGTTTTCTGCCAAGGACATCTTTGGCTCCAGCGTGCTGCCCAGCATCTCGCTGTCCATGTTCACCATGGCTTCCATTGCCCGCTTTACCCGCAGCGAGATGATCGAGGTACTGGACTCTGATTATATGCTGCTGGCCGAGAGCAAGGGCATCTCCGGCCCTGCGCTGATCTTCCGCCACGCCCTGCGCAACGCCCTCATCCCCATCATCACGGTGCTGGCACCGCTGATCGTGGACCTGATGACCGGCTCGCTGGTGGTGGAAAAGATCTTTGCCATCCCCGGCGTGGGCAGCCTGCTGGTAACGGCCATCCAGTCCAACGATTACAACGTGGTCATCGGCCTGAGTTTTATTTACAGTGCCATGTACATTGGCATCATGCTGGTGGTGGATCTGCTTTACGGCATCATCGACCCCCGCATCCGTCTGGCAAAGGGGGACGACTGATATGGCAGAAAAAGCGATCCGGCTGGGCGGCGAGTCCAACGCCCAGGCCATTGTGGAAGCCGTGGATGCACTGTACACGGACCATTCCTTTACCGAGGCCGATTTCGCCCGCCTGAACAACGCGGACGAGATGGCCGTGGATAGCAACTTTGCGGCCCAGAGCTTCTGGAAAGAGGCATTCATCCGCTTTTTCCAGAAAAAGAGCGCGGTGCTGGGCCTTATCCTCATCGTGTTCATCGTGCTGCTGGCGGTCTTTGGCCCCGGCATGAACGGCTATACCTATTCCGGCCAGGATCTGAGCCAGAAGAATTTTGCCCCCCGTGTGCCGGGCATCGAGCGGCTGGGCATCCTGGACGGCAGCGAAACCATGCGTACTACCACCGGCACCAAACTGACCAACGCCTATCAGGAAAAAGGCAAGACCGATGTTTACTACTGGTTCGGCAGCGACCTGTATGGCCGTGATATCTGGACCCGCACCTGGGAAGGCGCGCGTGTCTCGCTTATCATTGCAGTGGCTGCCGCCGTTATCGATATGGTCATTGGCATGAGCTATGGCCTGATCTCCGGTTATTTCGGCGGCAAGGTGGATATGGTGATGCAGCGTTTCCTGGAGATCGCCAACGGCATCCCCCGGCTGGTCATCGTTACGCTGCTGCTGCTCGTGCTGCAGCCCGGCATGGTGACCATCATCTTTGCCCTGATGCTGACCGAGTGGGTGGGCATGAGCCGCATTGCCCGCGCCGAGATGCTGAAACTGAAAGACCAGGAGTTTGTTCTGGCGTCCCGTACGCTGGGCGCAGGCAGCTTCTTCATTATTTTTAAAGAAGTTCTGCCCAACATCATCGGACCCATCATCACACAGGTCATGTTCAGCATCCCCACCGCCATCTTTACCGAGGCCTTCCTCTCCTTTGTAGGTCTGGGCATCCCGGTGCCCCAGTGCTCGCTGGGTTCTCTTATCAGTGAGCTGTACAACAGCTTCACCACCCACCCTTACCAGATCATTCCCCCCATCGTGGTCATGAGCCTGCTGATGCTCAGCTTCAACCTTGTGGCCGATGGACTGCGGGAGGCGCTGGATCCCAAGATGAAGAGCATGTAAGGAGGAACGCCCTATGCCTGAAAACAAAAAAGAACAGGTCTTGTCGGTGCGGGACCTCGATATCACCTTTAAGACTACGGCAGGCCCGGTGCATGCCATCCGCGGCGTGAACATCGACCTGTACAAGGGCGAGACCGTTGCGCTGGTGGGCGAGTCCGGCTCCGGCAAGTCTGTGACCATGAAGGCCGCCATGGGCATTCTGGCAAAGAATGCCACCGTGAACAGCGGCTCCATCCAGTTCAGCTACCACCACGCCGATGGCAGCCCGGAGACCGTAAACCTGCTGCAGAAGGACAAAAAATGGATCCGCCGCCATATCAACGGCAAGCGCATCGCTATGGTGTTTCAGGACCCCATGACCAGCCTGGACCCCACCATGCCGATCGGCAAGCAGATCATGGAGGGTATGCTGTGGCACTTCAAGATGTCCAAAGACGCAGCCTACAAAAAGGCAGTGGAGCTGCTGGAAGAGGTGGGCATCACCGATGCGGAAAAGCGGATGAAGAGTTATCCCCATCAGCTGTCCGGTGGTATGCGGCAGCGCGTGGTCATTGCCATTGCGCTTTCCTGCGACCCGGATCTGCTGATCTGCGATGAGCCTACCACAGCTCTGGATGTTACCATCCAGGCCAAGATCCTGGAGCTGATCCGCAGTATCCAAAAAGAGCGCGGCATCTCGGTCATCTACATCACCCACGATCTGGGCGTGGTGGCCAAGGTGGCGGACTATGTGGATGTGATGTACGCCGGCAAGATCGTGGAGACCGGCACCATCAACGAGATCTTCTACGACCCGCGTCACCCCTATACCTGGGGCCTGCTGTCCGCCATGCCGGATCTGGATACCGCCGACGACCGCCTGTACACCATCCCCGGTTCGCCCCCCAACCTGCTGCACGAAAAGCCCGGCGATGCCTTTGCTTCCCGGAACCGCTTTGCCTTGAAGATCGATGAGGAAGTGGATCCGCCCATGTTCAAGATCAGCGAGACCCACTACGCAGCCACCTGGCTGCTGGACCCCCGCGCCCCCAAGGTGGAGATGCCGCCGGAGCTGAAAGCCCGTATCCAGCGGATGCGGGAAGATGCAGAAAAAATGGAGGTGGCAGAGTAAATGGCAGCACAAAGCACGACCCCTCTGCTGCAGGTAGAGGGCCTGAAACAGTATTTCCGCGTCAGCAAAAACTTTACGGTCAAGGCCGTGGAGGATGTCAGCTTTGAGATCTACCCCGGCGAGACCTACGGCCTTGTGGGCGAGTCCGGCTCGGGCAAATCCACCATCGGCCGCAGCATCATCCGGCTGTACGACCCCACCGCAGGCAAGATCACCTTTGACGGGCAGGACATCAGCGGCAGGCTGAACCGCAGCCAGAACGACACCCTGCGCACCCAGATGCAGATGATCTTTCAGGACCCCATGGCGTCCCTGAACCCCCGCAAAA
>CAKTFD010000131.1 GCA_934553285.1 uncultured Faecalibacterium sp.
CTTGTGCCGAAGATAGTTCGCTGGAAACGGCGCGTGAAAATAGGTAGTCGCCGACTTGAACAGAAAGCTCTGAGAGAGATCTCAGGGCTTTTTTTGTTGCGTTTTGCTAAAAAATATAGGCATTCTTCGTACAAAAGCGCAAGAACAGAATCCTTGACAAAAGCACTACTATGTAATACAATGTAGATAAGCTACTATACATTACATAGTAGCAGAAAGGAGGCCCTATGGAAAACAACGCACAGCTTTTGAAGGGTGTTTTGGAGCATTGCGTCCTGAAACTGATCGCAAAAGAGCCGACCTATGGCTATGAGATCGTGATGAACTTGAAGCAGCAAGGTTTTTCGGATCTGAACGAAAGTACACTATATCCCCTGCTGTTACGTTTGGAACAGCAGGGCAAGGTCACGGTGGAGCGGCGGCCCTCGCCAAAGGGTCCCAGCCGGAAATATTATATTGTGACGCCAAAAGGTGAAGAAGCACTCAGGGAATTTCGGATGGATTGGCAGCAACTCTGCAGATTGGTGGAGAAGATCTTCAGGGAGGGAGAAACAGATGAATAAATATTTTGCATTACGAAAAGTAAACAGGATGCGTACAAAGCTGTTGACCCCAAAAAGTCAGGAGCAGATCAAAGAAGTGCTCCGCTATCTTCGCAGGGTCAGTTGGGACTGCTGCGGCATCGAGCTGGTGCGCAGTGACCTGATCGATATGGCCATACAGGCCAATGAGGAAAATCAGGAGCTGTTTCATACGATCACGGATGCAAAGACCTTTGTGGAAGAGGTCAAGCCAAGTTTGAGCGTACTGCGTGCAGGAGATTACTTCTGGTTTGTTGCACCGCTGTATTTCTTTTTTGGCTGGGGCGTAGAGGGCTTGCTGCTTTATCCGGTGGTCGGGGATTGGGTCTTTGAGCTTTCTGCAGGGTATCTGATGCAGCTTGTTGTTGCGATTGCGGCGTTTTGCGTACTGTTCCGCCGGATGATGGAGCAGGTAGGCTTTCCGCCGCGAGAGCATTGGCTGAAATATGCTGCATGGCTGGTGCTTTATATCGTGGTCCTGTATGGGACGGGTTGGTTCTTTACGCAGATCGGGGGGAAGCTTGTGCTGCTGCGGCTGCCGAACCCTTCCTATTCGATCTTCTGCCTTTTTCTGGGTGCGGGACTGTATGCAGTACATTTCTGGAGATACGGGAAAGATCCCCGTCTGAGCGCCCGGCTGTAAAGCAAAAATGGCCCCGCCGCACTGCTGCGCACAGTGCGGCGGGGCCTTAGCGTTTGCAGGGGGATCAGATCAGCGGGGCGATGAATTTGAGCAGCATACCGGCCAGGTGCAGCAGCTTTTTGCCCTGCCATACGCTCTGCCGGGTGGGCTCTACCGTGCGGCATTGGGCCAGCGTATCCTGAAAATCCGCTTCGATGCGGGGCAGGCAGTCCACGCCGCGCATCCAGACTGCGTTTTCAAAGTGGTGGTACAGGCTGCGGTAGTCCAGATTGATGGTGCCCACCACGGCCTCTTTGCCGTCCATGATCATGACCTTGGCATGGGTAAAACCGGGTTCCCACTCGCTGATCTTCACACCGGAGGACAGCAGGGGCAGATAATGGGTCTTGGCCAGCGCGTAGGCAAACCACTTGTCCGGCTTGCCGGGCAGGATCAGATGTACATCCACACCGCGCTCTGCGGCAAAGCGCAGGGCGGTTTCCAGTTCGCCATCCAAGATAAGGTAGGGTGTGATGATATGGACGCTGCGCCGGGCGCGGTTGAGCAGGTCGATATAGACCATCTCGCCCACCCGCTCGCCGTCCAGCGGGCAGTCGCCGTAGGGGATGACAAAGCCTGCGGCCTGCATTGCCGGGATGGGGCGGGTGAGGAACTGCGCAAACTCCGGCTGCCGCTGGATGCTCCACATCTGCAAAAACAGTGCGGTCAGGGTGCGCACACCCTCGCCCTGCAGCATGACGGCGGCATCCTTCCAGCTGCCGTATTTCTGGATATGGTTGATGTACTCATCGGCCAGATTTACGCCGCCGGTAAAGCCCGTGCAGCCATCGATGACCAGGATCTTCCGGTGGTCGCGGTAGTTATAATGGGTGGATACAAAGGGGGTGACCGGCGCAAATACCTTGCACTGGATGCCCAGTGCTTCCAGCCGCCGGGGATAGTCCCGGGGCAGGGTGGAAAACTCGCAGGTGCCATCGTACATCACCCGCACATCCACGCCCTGCGCGGCCTTGCGGGCCAGGATCTCCAGGATGCGGCCCCACATCAGGCCCTCGTCCACGATAAAATATTCCAGAAAAATGTAGGAGCGGGCGGTCTCCAACTGGCGCAGCAGCTCTGCAAATTTGGCTTCGCCGCTGGGGAAATAGGTCACCTGCGTGTTTTCGTATACGGGAAAGCCACCGCCCCGGCCACGCAGATACTGCGCCAGCGAGGCCGCACCCGGGGCATCGGCTTCCAGCGCTTTGCGGGCGCTTTTGGGCTGCGGCAGCTGGCTGCGGGTCTGGCCTTCCAGCTCCAGCAGGCGCTTTTTGAGCATCCGGTGGCCTACATCCTCTTTGGTGTAGCAAAACAGCAGCACACCCAGCACAGGGGCCAGTGCCGTGACTACCAGCCAGGGGATGCGCACGCTGTTGTTCATATCCTGGTTGAGCAGGTAGACCATCATGGCAGCAGTCACCAGCAGGGTGCCGCCCAAATAATGGGGCAGCAGGCTGCTGAACCAGCGCATCAGGCTGAACAGCGCACCGATCTGCAGGGCCAGCAGCACCAGCACCAGACCAAAGCGGCTGAAAATGGCGTGGATCAGGCCCTTCTGCCCGCGCCGGAGCAGGCGGATGCCGCCATCCTCAAATACCCGGACTTTGTTCCTCATAGTATGCTGCAGCGTTTCTTTTGGCATTTCGACCGTCCTTTTTATGGCGGGCTGCCTTTATGGCAGCGCCAGATAAATGTATTTGCAATGCGACCGGCAGCGGGAACTCAGAGCAGGCCCAGATGTGCAAAGGCGTTGTACAGGCCGTCCTCGTCCACACCGGTGGTCACATAGTCGGCGGCGGCTTTGATCTCTGCACCGCCGCTGCCCATGGCTACGCCAAAGGCACAGGCTTCAAACATGGGCAGATCCACTTTGGCATCGCCAAAGGCGATGGTGTCCGCTTTTTCGGCACCGAGATGGGCCAGCAGGGTGGCCACGGCGTGGGCTTTGGTGATGTTTTTTACCCCCATATCCCCGAACAGCGCAGTTTCGCCGGCACCGCCCCAGGTGCCGTGCTGCATCTCCGGAAAAGCGGCCTGTGCGTCCAGATAGTCCTGGTAGCTGTGCAGCACATAGCTGATCTTGTTCAGGTCATCGCGGTAGAGCGGGCCGTCCCAGATCATGCCGGGAAAGGCTTCTTCATAAGAGATATCCGTGCGGGCGGCGCGGCCCTTGCGGCGGCTGTACTCGGCCATGATCTGCACCGCGACCTGCCGGAAGGTGGGGCTGGCAAACAGGCCGTTATTGCTCTCCAGATAAAATTCCAGCCCGCGGGCGTTGAGCCAGTCCACAATGCGGCGGCACTGCCCGGCGGTGATGAGCTGATGCATCACCACCTGGCCATCGGATTCTACATAGCTGCCGTTGCCGCCGATATAGCCATCGATGCCGATATCCCAGATCTCCTGTTTGTTTTCGGCCTTGCTGCGGCCGCTGCACAGGTAGACCTTGTGCCCCCGGGCGCGGGCTTTGCGGATGGCATCCACCGCCGAGGCGGGCAGGCGGTTCTCGTAGTCCACCAGAGTGCCATCGATATCAATGAGCAGGATCTTGTGCATAAAAGGTTCCTCCCGTATGTTGTTTTTGAGATGCTTCCAGCATACCAGAATGGC
>CAKTFD010000132.1 GCA_934553285.1 uncultured Faecalibacterium sp.
TGTTGATGGCATCGGTGCCGGTCTTGTAGGAGCTGTTGGCCAGGATCAGCTTGTAGCCGCCGGACTGCAGGATCTCCATCACGCTGTCGGGCAGCAGCTCGGTATCAAAGCCGGGGCCGGTGATGGAATCCAGGCTCACCACCTGGGTGATGCCGTCCACATCTTTCAGCTCATCGCACAGGTCGGACACCTGGGTGGCGGTCAGATCGTCATGCACCAGAATGAAGTGGCTGGTGGTCATGCCAAAATCCTCGCCCAGCTTGTTGGTGCCCACGATGCCGGTCAGATCCTGGGGCAGAGAATCGAACAGGGTGTAGTACACGCTGGTCTTGTTCTGCGCAATGGCAAAGGGGATGAGGATCAGGATAAAGACGACTACGATGGGCACCGCGTGCTTGGAAACAAAGTAGCTCAGTTTGGTCAGCTTGGGGATGACGGTGCGGTGCTTGTATTTTTCTACCCATTTATCAAAGGTAAGGATCAGGGCAGGCAGGATGACTACGGTGCAGATAACGCCCAGGGCCACGCCCTTTGCCATGACAAGGCCGATATCGCGGCCCAGCGTCAGGCGCATGGCGCACAGTGCCAAAAAGCCTGCAATGGTGGTCAGACTGGAAGCGGAGATGGAGGTCATAGTCTTGCAGATGGCGCTGGACATGGCCTCCTCGTTGGAGGAGCGCAGCTCCTTTTCTTCCTCATAGCGGTGCAGCAGGAAGATGGAAAAGTCCATCGTGACACCCAGCTGCAGCACGGTGGCCAGCGCCTCGGTGATGTAGCTGATCTGGCCCAGAAATACGTTGGTGCCGAAGTTGTACACGATGGGGAACAGCAGCCCCAGCATGAACAGCAGCGGAGTGATGGTGCTTTCCAGCGAGAGGAACAGCACCAGCAGGCTGGCGCCCACGGCGATCAGGATGTACATCGGCATTTCCTGATTGACCAGCGCCTTGGTGTCCTGCAGGATAACGCTCATGCCGCCGAAGAAGCAGTCCTTGCGCAGCAGCTTTTCGATCTGCTTGACGGCGCTCATGGTCTCATCGCTGGCGCTGGGGGCGTCGAAGCGGACGATCAGCATGGTGGAATCGTTTTTGCCGAACATGAACTGCTGCACATCGGCAGGCAGCATGGCGGTGGGGATGTTGGGGTCGAGCACATCGCTGAGCCAGAAGGTCTGGGTAACGCCGGGTACGGCTTCGATCTCCTTTTTCATGGCGATGAGTTCATTGGTTGGCAGGCCCTCTACCGTGATCATACCGGTGGAGGCCAGATGGAAATCGTCCTCAAGGGCTACCTCGCCGATCATGGAGTCCAGATCCTGCGGCAGGTAGGTGAGGATGTCATAATTGATGCGGGTGGCAATGGCGCCGATCGCGGAAGGGATCAACAGCAGTACGGCCACTGTTAAGATCAGCTTGCGCAGACGCACGATGCCTTGTGCGATCTTTTTCATGAGAACCCTCCAGAATAGAAAGTTGATTGGAAAAACCTGTAAAACTGACTGTTAGTCAACTTCCAGGCAAACACTATTATATCCAGCCCGGGCGGAGTGTCAAGCGAAAAAATGACCAAAAGTCAGCTTTTTTATCATGGACAAAAAATTGTATAGGAAACAGGGCTTGCACAAACCGCCAAGGACTGCTAAACTAGGTAGCACAGACCAGACGCAGCACATGCCTGCGTCTAAATTTATAACAGAGAGAAAAGAGGAATCGACCCAGAGCATGAGCACCATGGAAGGCAAGAAGCAGGAAAAACGCCGCGCCCTGCTGGATGCGGCATACGAACTGTTTCTGGAGCGGGGCACCGCCAAGACCAGTGTGGAGGATATCACCAACCGTGCCAAGGTGGGCAAGGGAACATTTTATCTGTATTTTCAGGATAAGGGTGCGGTGATGCAGGCCCTGCTGGGGCGGGTGAGCTATCAGCTGCTGAGCGATGCCTGCCTTGCGGTAGAGCAGCAGAAGGAGCTTGTGGATTTTACGGATAAGATGGTGTTCGTCATCGACCATATCATCGAGGCACTGCGGAAGGATGTGCTGGTGCTGCGGTTTCTGGAGCGCAACTTCGTCTGGCCCGGGCTGGATCAGATCGAGGCCAGCAAGGAGGCCGAGCCGCTGATGCGCAAGCTGCTGGCGGTGGTGCTGTCCAGCCCGGAGATGGCAGGCCGCACCGAGCGGGAGGTCTACCAGCGCATCACCGCGCTGGGCAGCATGTGCATGTCGGTGTGTTATTCCAGCATCCTGGAAGGAAAGCCGGATAACATCGATGCCATGAAACCGGTGCTGTACGATATCATCCGCTGCGCTTTGTGAGCAGAAAAAACAGAAAAAATAAAAAAGTACGAAAAAAGGACTTGCTTTTTGCAGAAAGCTGTGGTAAAATATCCAAGTCGATATGACATGGACGGTTAGCTCAGCTGGTAGAGCATCTGCTTGACGTGCAGGAGGTCACAGGTTCGAGTCCTGTACCGTCCACCACAATCCCCAGACCATTCGGTCTGGGGATTTTTTTGTGGTGGACGGTACAGGACTCGAACAGCACGGCCACGCCGCAGGCGGGGCAGTCAAAGCCCCGGTGGGGCTTTGACTAGTGCGCGGTTCCCAACGCGTAGGAATGTCTACCGGGATGACTACCGTTTGATGGTGGACGGTACAGGACTCGAACAGGGCGGCTCTGACGATGTCAGTCGGCAGAGTAAGCAATCAGCCCAGTGCAACAACGACGACCGCTGCCTGCGGCAGAAACAGGGAGGAGTTGTTGGGGCAGCGTTCTGATTTTTCAAAGCCCTGTCAAAGGGCTGTGGAAAAATCAGCAAACGCAACTCGTTGCGTTGCTTAGCCCGCGGTTCCCAACGGCTAGGAATGTCTACCGGGATGACTACCGTCCGGTGGTGGGCGGTACAGGACGAGAACAGAGCAGTCATATCATGGCTGTTCTTTCCTTGGCGGGTGTGGTATACTCGGCTTAATAAATTGGAATGAAGTGGTGCACCACATGAAAGACGTACATTGTATAGAATTTCATACAGGCAGCAGAGAAGAGCGCATCCCGGAGCTTGCAAAGGACTTTCCATATACTGCCTCAAGAGCCACGTTGGATCGCTACATCGGCAGCACTGTGCCATGGCACTGGCATCAGGCGGTAGAGCTTTTCTACATGGAAAGCGGCTGCGTTGAATACACCACACCAGCTGGAAAACTTCTATTCCCGGCGGGAAGCGGTGGTTTTGTCAATTCCAACGTACTTCATACTACAAGGGCGATTTCTCAGACGGAAGAGAATGTGCAGCTTCTTCATATTTTCGATGTTTCTCTGCTGGCAGGGGAGCGAGGAAGCCGAATCGAGCAAAAATATATTCTGCCCATTACATCCGACCCGCAACTTGAGATCCTTCCTCTTTTACCGGATCACGCGGCAGAGCGAGAAATCCTGAAACAACTCAAAGAATCTTTTTGTTTGTCTTGTGATACATTCGGGTATGAATTGAAACTGCGGGAGATCCTGACCGAACTATGGTTGATGCTTGTGGAACGATCGCATTCTGTAAGCTCTTCCAATAGGAAATCTGCCGGAGGCAACGATAAAATAAAGCTGATGTTGATTTATATTCATGAGCACTACCCGGAAAACCTCTCGGTCAAGGAGTTGGCAGCAGCAGCCTACACAAGTGAACGAGAGTGCTATCGCATTTTTCGTGAACACCTTCATACAACCCCGATCGCTTACCTGACCGCATACCGTATTCAGATCGCCTGTCAGATGTTGGCAGAAAGCAAGGCTTCTATCACAGAGGTCGGGGCTGCTTGCGGTATGGGAAATTCAAGCTATTTCGGAAAAGTTTTTCGGGAGGTTGTCGGCTGCACGCC
>CAKTFD010000133.1 GCA_934553285.1 uncultured Faecalibacterium sp.
ATCGCCGCCAAAGATGCCCCAGAGGGCAATGGTTCGGATTTGGGTTGCTTCGCTCCACCAAAAAACCTCAACGTATGCAAGTACGCTGAGGTTTTTGTTTCGTGATAAGTTTAAACTCACCGGGCGGGTGGATTTGAACAGCATCGACCCGCCGAACAGTCCGGCGGGGAAAAAAGCCCCTGCGGGGCTTTTTTAGATGCGCGGCTCGCGACTCCACCCGCGCCCACCAAAAAACCTCAACGTATGCAAGTACGCTGAGGTTTTTGTTTTGTGATAAGTTCAAACTCACCGGGCGGGTGGATTTGAACAGCATCGGCGCTGTCGCAGAAAACAGGGGCTGCTGCACAGGGAGTAAACCTTGTGCAGCAGCCCCTTATCGTATTTATAAGAAAAATCAGTCCTTCTTCTCTGCGGTGCGTGCAAAGAAGTTTGCGAGGATCGCGCCGGAAATGTTATGCCACACCGAGAACACGGCGCCGGGGATGGTTGCCAGCGGATACTGTGCAAAGTGGGCGGCGGCCAGAGAGGTGGCCAGACCGGAGTTCTGCATACCGACCTCGATGGAGATCGCACGGCATTTGGTGGAATCCAGCTTTAACAGCTTGCCCACGCCAAAGCCGGTGAGGTAGCCCAGCAGGTTGTGCAGGATGACCACAGCCAGGATCAGCAGGCCGCTGGTCATGATCTTAGCGGAGTTTGCAGACACGACCGCGCAGATGATGAGCACGATGGCCGTGGTGGAGATCAGCGGCAGCACGCGGACGGCATTCTGGGTAAATGCATGGAAGAAGTGATTGACCACAAAGCCCAGTGCGATGGGGACCAGCACCACCTTTACGATGGACAGGAACATGTTTACAGGATTCACATCCACGCGCTGGCCTGCATACAGCAGGGTGAGCAGCGGAGTGAGGAACGGAGCCAGCACGGTGGAAACAGCAGTCATACCAACCGACAGTGCAACATCGCCCTTGGACAGGTAGGTCATCACGTTGGAGGAGGTACCGCCGGGGCAGGTGCCCACGAGGATGACGCCGATGGCCAGCTCGGTGGGCAGGTGGAACACCTGCGTCAGCGCCCATGCCAGAAAGGGCATCAGCGTAAACTGCGCGATGCAGCCGATGATAACGTCCTTCGGGCGGCTGAACACCACCTTGAAGTCGTCCGGTTTCAGGGTGAGGCCCATGCCGAACATGACGATGCCCAGCAGGGTGTTGACCCATGCGGTCTTTACTACGCTGAATGTGCCGGGGAAGAACAGGGCCAGTGCCGCCACCACGATAACGATAGCAGCCATGTACTTGCCCACAAAATCGCTTACTTTTTCCAATGTCTTCATGATAAAACGCTCCTTTTTCCTGAACACTTATTTTTGCGGATGCAAAGGCAATGAAACATCCGGAAAATGGCTTTCCCGCAAACAAAAACGCCCTTGTCCCCTACAGTTCGTAAGAGACAAAGGCGTACAAACTCCTCTGCGGTACCACTCTTATTGCCGGTGCAAAGCCCGGCCCCTCAGTGCGCATCCAACAATGCGCGGCCCGTGATAACGGGGGCCTGCCGTTCCCGCTTACTGGGGCGCATACACCGCCCATTCAGCCGGAAAGCTCGGAGAGGATCTTCCCACGGATGCCCTGCACTGCCTTGCACCATCCGGCAGCTCTCTGCAGCATTCTTTCCGGGTACTCTTTCTCGTCATAGCCGAATATTTCACTGCCACGGAGTATACTCCCCTTCCGGGCCAAAGTCAAGCGATGGCATCCCTCGGATTTTTCATCCAGTTCATATCAGGGATGAAAGCGATTCAGGCAAAAGCGGCATTCCTTTTGTTCCGTTCTCTCACATCAGCAGCACAGTTTCATCCGCAGCATCTTTCTGGTAGTAGACCACCTGCCACGCCACCTCCTGCGGCGGGACCGGTGCAAAATGCGCAGCGGAAAACGCGGTGCATCCTGCACCGTCCGATCTGCTGTTCACAAAAACAGCCGTTGGCCCATCGGTTCCGCCAATGACAGCGCCCGCGCCTGCTCCGGGGTGGCTGGAGTCCGCAGCCTGTTTTTTCTGCACAGGATGGTCGCTGGCAGCAAGGTCGTTTACCTGTACCCATCCTGCAGACGGTGCAGGCGTAAGCGTGTAGCGCATCCGCACACAGCAGCGCGGCCACTCCCATGTATCCGCGTGCGGGAAATTTTTAAGCGGCAGCTGCACCGGTTCCAGTGCCTGCACGGTCAGGGTGCATGGCACACCGCTGACCGGGTGCACAAACTGCACCGCCTTGCCCGGCTCTGCATGGAAAGATACCGCCTGGTGCGGCCGCTCCCGCGCAATGAATTTCAGCGACATGCTGGTGATATTCTTGGGTCTGCGCCTGGTTTTCCACGGGAACACCCACCGCCGGATCTCCCAGCCCTGTACGGCATCCAGCCCATAGTGCGCGATCACCCGGCGCACCTCTTCCATACTGGCGCTTTCCTGCGTATTGTAGGGGTCGTAATAAAGCCCTGCACCGCGCTTGAACTCCATGGCTCTGCCGTTCACGGTCACTTCCGGCCGGTAGTCGATGGCATCAAAGGGGGTTTCTGCATCGGCCTGCCGGTAAAGTTCTTCCGGCAGATCCTCCTGCCCCTCGTAGACGGCCCATTTGTCCCGGTAAGCCTTCAATGCTTCCCATGGGATCATACGGCAGACATCCGCCACCAGGCCCTTGCTGCACAGATATACTGCCGGGATATACCAGAGCTGTTCCGCCCAGTTGGAATAAGCGTCACACCCCCATTCCTGGCCGGGGCGTTCAAAGCGTTTATGGTTGGAGAAATTGCCGGAAAAATAGACCTTCATCTCCGCAGTTCCTTTCCGTTTTTCTTCATCCTAGCACAAGAAAAATCTTCCGTCAAGCAATTGTTTTTACCGGCTAACGAAAAACCGCCGAAGGTTTCCCCTCGGCGGTTTTTCATATGATAGGAGGATCAAAAATGATCGTTGTTGCGTCTTAGTTCAGAATGGTCTGCTCGGTCTCGATGTCGAACAGGTGCACCTTGTGGGGATCGAAAGCAACGCGGACGGTGTCTCCGTTGCGAGCCTTGGAGGTGGGAGCCACGCGGGCGGTCATCTTGTTGCCCTTGTACTCCAGGTACAGGTAGATCTCAGCGCCCATCATTTCGGAAACATCGACCTGTGCATCCAGCTGGCAGTCGGTGTGCTTTGCCATAAACTCAGGCTCATCGTCGATATCCTCGGGACGGATGCCCATCTTGATCTTCTTGCCAACGTAGGAATCCAGTTTGCCGTCGGCAGTCTTCTCCTTGGGCAGGGGGATCACATCGCCGCCCAGGTCAACACCGTACAGATCGCCCTTCTTGATCAGAGAGCCATCCAGGAAGTTCATCTGGGGGCTGCCGATAAAGCCGGCAACGAACATGTTGCAGGGCATATCGTACAGGTTCTGCGGGGTATCGACCTGCTGCACGATGCCGTCCTTCATAACAACGATGCGGTCGCCCATGGTCATAGCCTCGGTCTGGTCGTGGGTAACGTAGATGAAGGTGGTAGCCAGCTTCTTGTGCAGCTTGATGATCTCGGTACGCATGGAGGTACGCAGCTTAGCATCCAGGTTGGACAGAGGCTCGTCCAGCAGGAAGACTGCCGGGTTACGAACCAT
>CAKTFD010000134.1 GCA_934553285.1 uncultured Faecalibacterium sp.
TCAAAACATTCCTGCATCTTGACCCCGGTGAGCTGCACCGGGGTCAGTTTTTTGCCCGGCAGCAGCAGCGGCTCCATGGCGGCGACCCCTGCGCCGTCCAGATGCACCCAGTAATGATGCCAGCAGCTTTGCCCCGGGGCGGTGCAGTAGCTCTGCGGGGTTCGGCAGTTCAGCAGCAGCGCCTGCCCGGTGCTGAGCACCACATGGCTTTCCCCCTGCTCGATCAGCCCTGCACCCCGGAGGGTATAAAACAGGATATAGCTCTCCTTATCTGTGCGAGCGGTGGAAAAATGCTGCTGGGCGTAAAACACCCCCGCCTCGGTACAGTAATAGGGCTGTGCCAGTTCTGCTTCGCTGGGGGTAGTGCGTTTCCACAGGCTTTCCGGGGTCACATCCATGTTGTAGGTCAGCATCTTCTGGTTCCTCTCTTTCTGTACCCAGTATAGCGCACCAGCCTTTGCGGTGCAAGAGTAGACTTTTCACAAAGAATGTGTCACCTTTGCGGATGGAATCGCCCGCATCATACGGCTATACTGGTAGCAGTCAAAGCCACACAGGAGGCACATTATGCAGAAAAACTATCTTGCCATCGACATTGGTGCGTCCAGCGGGCGGCACATTGTGGGATGGATGGAGAACGGCGTTCTCCGCACCGAGGAAGTGTACCGTTTTCCCAATAGCGTCCAGCGGGTGGACGGTCATCTGGAATGGGACATCGACAGCCTGTTTGCCAACGTGAAGCAGGGCATCCGGGAAGCCTTTGCAAAGTACCCGGTCATCGAGAGCCTTTCCATCGACACATGGGCGGTGGACTATGTGCTGCTGAAAGACGGTCAGCCCCTCTACCCTGTCTACGCCTACCGGGACAGCCGGACCCAGGCAGTGATCCCCGAAGTCCACAGCATTCTGCCCTTTGCGCAGCTTTACCAGCGCACCGGCATCCAGTTCCAGCCCTTCAACAGCATTTATCAGCTGTATGCCGACAAAAAAGCCGGTCGGCTGGCCGAAGCCGAGGACTTTTTGATGATCCCGGAATACCTGCTGTGGCGGCTCTGCGGCGTGAAGGCGCGGGAGTACACCAATGCCACCTCCACCGGCCTTGTGAATGCCCAGACCAAAGAGTATGATCCGGAGATTCTCAAGGCTCTGGGTCTGCCGGAAACAATGTTCCCCAAGCTGACCGCACCCGGCACGGTGCTGGGTGCGCTGAAAGCGGACATCGCCGCCGAGGTGGGCGGGCAGACCAAGGTAGTGTTGTGCGCCACCCACGACACCGCCAGCGCCGTGGAGGGTATCCCCATGGAACAGGGGGATGGGCCGTTCCTCTCCTCCGGCACATGGAGTCTGCTGGGGGTCAAGCTGGCAAAGCCCATCACCAGCCCGGAAAGCTACCGCGCCAACTTTACCAACGAGGGCGGCGTGGGGTACATCCGCTACCTGAAAAACATCATGGGTCTATGGATCATCCAATGTGTGCAAAAGCAGCTGGGCATCTCCTTTGCCGAGATGGTGGAGCTGGCCAAAACCAGCACCTACACCCGCATTTTTGATGTGAACGCAGCCCGCTTCTCTGCCCCGCAGGATATGCGTGCAGAGATTCGCACAGCTCTCGCCGAGACCGGCGAAGCCCCGGCCACGGACGCCGACCTTATCAACAGCATCTACCATTCGCTGGCCTACTGCTACGGGGAAGCCTTCCGGGAGCTGGAAACCCTCACCGGGCAGCACTGGGATAAACTGTACATCGCAGGCGGCGGCGCAAAGAACGCCACCCTGAACGAGCTGACCGCCCACTATACCGGAAAACAGGTGGTGGCGCTGCCCATTGAAGCAACGGCCATCGGTAATTTGAAGATTCAGATGAGCATTCCTGAAGGAGGAGCATTATGAGCTACACAGAAGCAAAAGCTCGCTACGCCGCCATTGGCGTGGACACCGAGGCAGCCATGGCCCGGCTGAAAACCGTGCCCATCTCCCTGCACTGCTGGCAGGGCGATGACGTCCGGGGCTTTGATACCGACCCCACCAAACCCCTGACCGGCGGCATCCAGACCACCGGCAATTACCCCGGCCGCGCCCGCACCCCGGAGGAGCTGATGGCAGACCTGGACAAGGTGCTGTCCCTCTGCCCCGGCACCAAAAAGATCAACCTCCATGCTTCCTACGCCATTTTTGACGAGGAGAACCCGTGGGTGGACCGGGACAGGCTGGAGCCAAAGCACTTCAAAAAATGGGTGGATTTCTGCAAGGCAAGAGGGCTGGGGGCAGACTTTAACCCCACCTTTTTCTCCCACCCCAAGTGCGACCCGCTGACCCTTGCCAGCCCCAACGAGGAGACCCGGAAATTCTGGGTGGAACACGGCAAGGCCTGCATCCGCATCAGCCAGTATCTGGCCGAAGAACTGGGGCAACCCTGCACCATGAACATCTGGACGGGCGACGGCTTCAAGGACGTACCGGCTGACCGCAAAGGCCCCCGGGACCGCTACAAGGCAAGCATCGACGAGATTCTGCGCGAGCCTTACGATTTTAAGCTGGTGAAGCCCTGCATCGAGAGCAAGGTGTTCGGTATCGGTGTGGAGGCCTACACCGTAGGCAGTGCCGAGTTTGCCCTGAGCTACGCCGCCTTCCACCGGGAAAAGTGCATTCCCCTGATGGACAACGGCCACTACCACCCCACGGAGGTGGTCAGCGATAAGATCCCTGCCCTGCTGGCCTTCTTCCCGGAGATCGCCCTCCACATCACCCGCCCCATCCGCTGGGACTCCGACCATGTGGTGCTGTTCGACGATGAAACCAAGGAAATCTGCAAGGAGATCGTCCGCTGCGGCGGTCTGGACGGCCGGGTGAACATTGCACTGGATTACTTTGATGCCTCCATCAACCGCATCTCCGCATGGACGGTGGGTTTCCGCAACGTAGAAAAGGCGCTGCTGTCTGCCCTGTGCACCCCGCACACGGCGCTGCAGGAGCTGCAGGACACCAACCAGTTCACCGAGCTGATGGTACGGCAGGAGGAGCTGAAGACCCTGCCTTTCGGCGAGGTCTGGGACGAATACTGCCGCCGGAACGGTGTGCCGGTGGACGGTGCATGGTTTGCGGAAGTAAAAGATTACGAGCAGAACGTGCTGTGCAAGCGCATTTGAAAAAGAGAGGTTTTTTGAAGATGGGTATTCTGGATATTGAAATTGTAAAAGGCTTTATGCGGATGTGCAATGATGGCTGGCTGCAGGGCTGGCACGAGCGCAACGGCGGCAACCTGACCTACCGCATGAAGGAAGAGGAAGTGGCCGAGTGCCGTCCCTTCTTTAATGCACAGCCCCGCGAGTGGGTGAACATGGGCGTGCAGGCGGACAATCTGGCCGGGGAGTATTTCATCACCACCGGCTCCGGCAAATTCTTTCGCAATGTAGAGCCGGACCCTGTCCACAGCATCGGCATTGTGGAGATCAACGACAAGGGCGACAGCTGGCGCATCGTCTGGGGCCTGGAGGGCGGCGCAAAGCCCACATCCGAGTTCCCCAGCCACTTTATGAACCATAGCGTCCGCAAGGCAGCAACCAACGGTGCAAACCGCGTCATCTACCACTGCCACGCCACCAACGTGATCGCCCTGACCTACATCCTGCCCCTGACCGACCGGGA
>CAKTFD010000135.1 GCA_934553285.1 uncultured Faecalibacterium sp.
CTACTTCCAGAGCACCATCCCGGATATCAAGGGCAAAAAGATCTGCCTGCTGAGCAAGAACTGCTACGAGTATGCCGTAAACACCTTCGGCGTTCTGCTGGCAGGCGGCGTGCTCGTGCTGCTGAACCAGCACAAGAGCTGGGACGAGCTGTCCTACGAGCTGGGCCTGGTGGAGCCTGCCGCCATCCTGACCGATGGGGAAGACTACGGCACCAAGGCACAGCTGCAGGATGCCTACGGCAGCATCCTGCGCCCCATGGATGCCTTCCGCGCCTATGAGCCGGTGCAGGAGCTGACCCGCTGCATCGACCACGATGCACTGATGATCCTGATGTTTACCTCCGGCACCACCGGCCGCAGCAAGGGCGTTATGCTGAGCGAGCGCAACTTCTTCAGCGTCATGCGCGCCCATGTGCAGATCGGCGAGCACATGATGGACTACAAGAACGACCAGAACCTGCTCGTGAGCCAGTACACGGTGCTGCCCATGTTCCATCTGGGTGCATTTATCTGCCTGTTCTCCTGGGCGCACGGCGGCTGGGCACTGAACGTGAGCAGCGATATCCGCAACTTCTATAAGGAAGTGCAGCGTATGCCCAGCCAGGTGATGGCTGTGGTGCCCGTTATCATGAACTCCCTGCACAAGGATGTGATGCGCGGCCGCAAGGACCGCCTGGGCGAGCTGTGGGTGCCCATCTGCTCCTCTGCCATGTTCGACCCGCAGGTGATGCTGGATATGGCCAACAACGGCATGTTCGTGGTGCAGACCTACGGCGCTACCGAGACCTGCGGCGATGGCATCATCAACTATGCTCAGGATGCAAAGCATATCGGCGCTGTGGGCAAGGGCAATGATTACCTGGACTACAAGATCGAGCCGGACGGAGAGCTGTGCATGCGCGGCGACAGCATCATGCTGGGCTACTACAAGGACCCCGAGGCCACGGCAGAGGTCATCGTTAAAGACGGCTGGTTCCACACCGGCGACCTGGCCCGGATGGACGAGGACGGCTACTATTACCTGACCGGCCGCAAGAAAAACCTGATCATCCTGGACAGCGGCGAGAACATCAGCCCCGAAGAACTGGAAGGCCTGGTAGAAAAATGTGCCGTTGTAAAGGAATGTCTGGTAAAAGAACTGGGCAAAAAGATAGGTGTTGTGGTATACTGTGAGCAGGAGCACCAGCAGGCCGTGCGGGATCATGTCACCGAGGTGAACCGTACCCTGCCGCTGTACAAGCGCATCGGCGTTGTGGAGTTCAGCAATGAGCCGCTGCCCCGCAATGCAACAGGCAAGCTGGTGCGTAAATAAAACGCAACAGAAAGGAAGCATAATACAATGGAACGTGCAGAAATTATTTCTCAGATCCTGGCCATCCTGGAGGATGTCGCAGAGGTATCGCCGGAGGATGTGACCGAGAGCAGCGTCCTGATGGACGATCTGGATCTTTCCTCCATGGAGGTTCTGACCATTGTGGCAGACCTTGAGGAGACTTTTGGCCTGCGCATCCCGGAAAAGGAACTGCGTAATTTTGTGACTATGGGGGATCTGGTGGATTATCTGGCTGCAAACGCGAGGTAAACGGATGAAAACGCAACAGCGCTCGACGGAATATATCTTTCAGGGTACCATGTACTTTTTCCGCCGGGAAAAGATCCAGTGCCGGTATCAGTTTGCGCTGCGGGATACGGTGGAACCCGCCCTGCTGCAGCGCGCCCTGACAGCGGCTTTGGAAAGTGCGCCTTATTATACCCAGCGGCTGGTGCAGGAAAAGCGGGAAACATGGCTGGAGCCTAACACCGCGCCATGCCTTGTGTACACCGGCAGCACCATGCGGGAGATGCCGGAGCAGACCAACGGCTACCTGTTCAGCGTCAGCTGCGAGGGGGACACGGTCTATTTTGACTGGAACCATTTCCTGATGGATGGGCACGGGGTATCCCCGCTGCTCACCCGCATTCTGGAATTGTACTGCAACCTGCGTTACGGTACGGCCTTTGCAAACCCACCCATCCCCAACAGCCCGGCGTATGATATCCGGGCGCTGGTAGAGGCCTACCCGCCTGCAGAGGGCGGCGAGGCCGCCATCCAGCGGGAGGTCCTGCAGACCTACGAGGGTGCGCTGCGCCGCACCCGGGTACGGCTGTGCAAGCAGGACCTTGTGTCCAGGGCACTGGCAAATGATGCAAAGCCGGTGAGCGCCCTGATGGGCCTGCTGTGCATGGCCATGCGGGATTACTTTGGTAAGGAAGAGATCCAGTATTCCTTCTCGGCCGATACCCGCGATGTGGCCGGTGTGCCGGATGCGCTCTACAACTGCGTGTGCTCCTTCCAGCACGAAGCGCACCTGCAGCCGCAGACCCGCCTGGCAGACTTTGTGGCCGAGGTGGATGCAGGCGTCCGGCAGGATCTGCTGCCGGAGTCCAAGCGGCACCGCATGGCCGACCAGATGGGCTGGGTGTACAAGGTAGACCAGCAAAAGGCCCCGCTGCGCATCAAGCAGCGGGTGTTCCAGATGGGCGAATACATCAGCGGTGTACCGGCGGATTTCTGGCTCAGCTATCTGGGCAATCCGCTGATGCCCGCTACCCCGGAGCTGGAGCAGTACACCAAGGACTTTGGGGTCTGGGTGCCGCCGGATGGCGCATCCATGGGTGTGGAGGCTGCCAGCCTGAACGGGCAGATCATCCTGTGCATCCACAACAAGGCCCCCATCCCGGGCCTGGCCGATGCCCTCCGCAATGTCTTTGAAACAGAGGGCGTCGCGGTACTGGAAGCGGTCGATCTGGACTGACGATACTACATAAAAAAGGCTGCTGCACGTTTTTTGTGCAGCAGCCTTTTTGCGTGGAAAAGCGCCCGGAAGGCGCTCCGCAGCCCTTTATTCTGTTTTGGTGGGGCGTATGGTCACCTCGCCGCAGCGCAGCGCCTGGGTGCGGCCATTCTCCCGCCGGATGACCAGCTGGCCGCCGTCATCGATGGAAAGCGCCTGCGCGGCGTAGGTCTCGGTGCCGGTGCATACAGTCACCCAGTGGCCGGGCACAAAGCAGCGGGCGCGGTACTCGGCCAGACAGTCAAAGCCCGGGCAGAGCGCCAGCAGCTCCCGCCCGATGGCACCGGCCAGCGCTGCCCGGCTTACCGGGGCGGGGCCGCCGGGATACAGGCTGCCGGCCCGGGCGCTCAGTTCCGGGGGCAGGTCTGCAGCGGTGGCGGTCAGGTTCAGGCCGATGCCCACCACCAGCCATTCCAGCTGGCCGCTTTCCAGGTCGGTACCTGCCTCGGTCAGGATGCCGCAGACCTTTTTGCCCTTGTAGTACAGGTCGTTCACCCACTTGATGGCCAGCTCCAGCCCGCACAGCGCCTGCACCGCCCGGCACACCGCCACCGCCGCGCCGATGGTGGCGGTCTGGGCGTTGGCGGCAGGCAGCGGCGGGCGCAGCACCACCGAGCAGTA
>CAKTFD010000136.1 GCA_934553285.1 uncultured Faecalibacterium sp.
TCGCTATCCGTGAGGGTGGCCGTACCGTTGGTTCCGGCGTTGTTGGCAAGATCGTTGAGTGATTTTGTCCTTGAACGCAAGTTCCAAGGCTAACTAGCACTTATAAAGACCTTCCCGTTCCGGAGAGCGGGAAGGTCTTTTTGCGTCTATGCCCCCTTTGTTTTCGGACAGAGGGGGCTTTCCTTTTTGCGTCTGTCCGTACAGCTGCGTACAGCAGCAAAGCCTTTTTGCAGGAAAAAGCTCTTTTGCCTCGTTTTAGTGGATGAAAGCGCTTTGAATTTGCAAAAAAGGATGCGATCTACAATGAAACGATTCCACCGCCGCTGTCTGCGGCTTTGTGTTCTGGCTGCGCTGCTGGTATTGCTTGTGCTGTTTTTACAGCAGAATATCCTGTGGGATACTGCCAGCCGCCATGCGATCCTGATGAATGCCCAGAGCGGGCAGGTACTGGCACAAAAACGCGCTAACGAGCGCACGGCACCGGCATCTCTGACCAAAATGATGACCGTATTGTTAGCTGTCGAGGCTGAGCCGGATCTGGATAAACCGGTGGCCCTGCCTGCAGATATTTTCCCGGCGCTGCACACAGAAAATGCTTCCATGGCAGGCTTTGTGTCCGGCGAAACTGTAACCGTGCGGGATCTGCTATACGGTGCGATGCTGCCCTCCGGCGCGGAATGCTGCGAAACGCTGGCGCGTCTGGTAAGCGGCAGCGAGGAAGCCTTTGCGGCGCTGATGAATCAGAAAGCGGCAGAACTTGGCATGAAGAACACCCATTTTACGAATGCTACGGGTCTGACCGACCCGGAACATTATTCCAGCGCAGCAGATATGGCAAAGCTCCTGCAGGCAGCGCTGCAGAACAGGACGTTCCGCACGGTCTTTACAACGGAACACTACACCACCACGGCAACCGTGCAGCATCCGGCAGGCATTTCGCTGACAAGTACCCTGCTGAGCAAACTGAACGGTACGGAACTGCTGGCTGGGGACAGGATCGAGGGCGGCAAAACCGGCTATACTGCCGCTGCAGGGCTGTGCCTGGCAAGCCTTGCAACCATAAAAGGAAAAGAGTACATCCTCGTCACACTGAGCGCACCCGGAAACCATGAAACAGAGCAGTATAACATCCGGGATGCAGTGCAGGTGTATCAGAAACTGGAAACTGTAAAGTAACCCTGCCCCCGCAGCGGCTTTTGAACAGCGGGATACAGGCACTGCCTTGCAAACTTCCGGCTCAGGCGGTACAATAGGGGCATTCTATCATGGAAAAGGATGTATGACTATGCGTGACGAAGCCATTGACCTGTGCGGACAGATCGATTTTACCCGCACCGAGACCATGCCGCTGCTGGAGCGGGATGCACAGTTCCGGTTTGCCTGTGCAGGCTGCGGCAACTGCTGCCGCGGGCGGGAGGATATCGTGCTGTCCGGGTTTGATCTGTGGCGCATCGCCGCCCGGCTGCGCCTGCCGCCCCAGATCGTGGCCCGGGGCTACTGCCGTGCCAGCATTGGCAAAGTGAGCCATCTGCCGGTGCTGCGGCTGGCTCCTGTAAAGGAAAACCGCAACAACTGCCCCTTTCTGGCCCAGGATCACTGTGCCATCCACGATGCAGAGCCGCTGGTGTGCGCGCTGTATCCGCTGGCGCAGGAGATCAGCAGGGCAGGGGAGGTGCATTATTTTTTGCAGCCGACCGGCTGCGGCGGACAGGTGATAGAAGCAAAGGTGCAGGATTACCTGGCCCGTTATGATGTGCCTGCCCGGGAAGCAGCAGATGTGCGCTGGGCGCAGACCTGCATGGCGCTGGAAGATACTGTGGAACAGCTGGAAGCGGTGCTCAGCCCGGTACTGGTGCGCCGGATGCAGGCCAAACTCTGGCAGGCGCTTTATTATGGCTATGATTTTACGCAGGCATATCTGCCGCAGCTGGAAGCAAATTTGCAAGCGCTGGAAGCGGAACTGCACAAACTGACGGACTATCAGCAAAAACGCATAAATAGTTCAAAATAATCGATGGATAGATTTACTTGAATCGATAATAAAGGCCGTTTTCAGGCAAAAGTGGATTGTTTTACCAGCAAATGTGTGATATACTTCACGAGTGTAAAGCGAACTGTATCTGATCCGCTTACAATATCGGCCCGGTGTGCAGCGTCCTGTTGGCTGCAAGGGCCGGAGATAGAGGAGATCATTATTATGCGTAAAATCACTCGTCGTTCCTTCCTGGCTGCCGCCGCTGCCTGCGGCGCAGCTGCTGCACTTTCTGCCTGCGGCGGTTCTTCTTCCACTGCGGCAGCTTCTTCCTCCGTGGCTTCTGCCTCTGCTGCAGCAGCATCCGGCGATAAAAAGTTTACCGTTGGCATCTGCCAGCTGGTGCAGCATGCCGCTCTGGATGCCGCTACCCAGGGTTTTGAAGATGCCCTGACCGCTTCCTTTGGCGAGAATGTCACCTTCGATTTCCAGAATGCGCAGGGCGATTCTGCAACCTGCGCCACCATTACCAACGGTTTTGTTTCCTCTGGTGTGGCGCTCATCATGGCCAATGCTACCCCCGCTCTGCAGGCGGCACAGGCTGCCACCAACACCATCCCCATCCTGGGCACCTCCGTTACCGAGTACGGCGTGGCTCTGGGTCTGGAGAACTTCTCCGGCACGGTGGGCGGCAACATTTCCGGCACCTCTGACCTGGCACCGCTGGATCAGCAGGCGGATATGATCGTGGAGTGGATGCCCGATGTCAAGAAGGTCGGCCTGCTGTACTGCTCTGCAGAGGCAAACAGCCAGTATCAGGTAGACGAGGTCAAGAAGTATCTGGAAGCCAAGGGTGTCACGGCTACCCAGTACGCATTCTCGGATTCCAACGATCTGTCCTCCGTGTGCCAGAAGGCTGCGGATGAAAACGATGCGCTGTATGTGCCCACCGATAACACGGTCGCTGCCAACACCGGCATCGTGGACGGCATCTGCCGCCCGGCAAAGAAGCCTGTGTTCGCAGGTGAGGAGGGCATCTGCGCCGGCTGCGGCGTGGCTACCCTGTCCATCAGCTACTACGATCTGGGCTATACCACCGGCGAGATGGCCGTTAAGATCCTGAACGGCGAGAGCGACATCTCCACCATGCCCATTGAGTATACCGATGTGACCAAGAAGTACAACAAGACGATCTGCGAGGATCTGGGCCTGACCGTGCCGGAAGGCTATGTAGAGATCGAGGCCTGATGGCAGCGGAGACCGGAATGATATAAAAATAGCGGAGAAGAGCATGTTTTTTGTTCTTCTCCGCTTTCCCGTATCAATACGGGAGTATAAAAAAGTGTAACGTTTAGGAGGAATTGTTTTGGAGATTATTGCAAGACTTGCCAATCTGCCGGGCGCTCTGCCGGGTGCCTGTGCGCAGGGGCTTATCTGGGGTATCATGGCCATTGGCGTGTACCTGACCTA
>CAKTFD010000137.1 GCA_934553285.1 uncultured Faecalibacterium sp.
TCATCTGGTAGAGCGCCACCTTGCCAAGGTGGAGGTAGCGAGTTCGAGCCTCGTCGGCCGCTCCAATGGAGTGGTATGCATCACTCCCAATATGGTGACGTGGCCAAGTGGTAAGGCAAGGGTCTGCAAAACCCTCATCCACCAGTTCAAATCTGGTCGTCACCTCCAAAAGATTCCCGGAAACTTCGGTTTCCGGGATTTTTTGTTCTGCGGGCATTACCGTTTCCCGCCAGAGGAAAGGCTGCCTGCGCGGGCAGATGTTTGCATCCGCCGGTTGTCCGTGTTACAATGGCTATACTTACATTGGAAAGGAGCTGACACGCCATGCCCGCTGAAAACCGCACTACCCTCACACCGGATACCCCGGTGCGCTATCTCAAGGGGGTCGGCCCCAAAACTGCCGAGCGGTTCGAGAAGCTGGGCATCGTGACTCTGGCGGATCTGCTGTGCCACTATCCCCGGAAATATATCGACTTCACAAAGCCGTACTCCATTGCAGAGGCGCCTGCCGATACCGAGTGTGTGGTCCGGGCAGAGGTGTTTGCCAAACCCGGTGGCCGCATCCTGCCGGGTGGGCGGCGGATGGAGCGCATCACCGCAGGGGACGATGTTGCCAGCCTGGAGATCACCTGGTTCAACAACCCCTACGCCACCCAGAAGCTGCAGCTGGGGCAGGCATACTATTTTCAGGGCATCGTCACCGGCGGGATGCTGCGCCGCCAGATGGTCAACCCACAGGTGCGTACCGCCGAGCAGATCCAGGCTGCGCCTTTTGAAGCGGTTTACCCCCAGACCGAGGGGCTTTCCAGCAGTACCATCTCCCGCTGCATCCGGCAGCTGCTGCCCCATGCGGAGCTGCTGCCCGACCCGCTGCCGCCCGAAATGCGCCAGAAATACCGCCTGCTCTCCAAAGCGGAGGCGGTGCGCGCCATCCACTGCCCCGCTACTGAGGAACAGGCGGCAGCAGCGCGGCGGCGGCTCATTTACGAGGAACTGTTGGTACTGCAGCTGGGCATCGGGCGGATGCGCAGCCGGGGCGCAGCGGCTACCGGCGCGCCGATGCGCCGGGCGGATCCACAGCCTTTTTGGGCAAGCCTGCCCTTTGCGCCCACCGGGGCACAGCGCCGCGCGGTGGACGAGATCCTGACCGATATGGCAGGGGATACTGCCATGAACCGCCTTTTACAGGGCGATGTGGGCAGCGGCAAAACACTGGTGGCGGCGGCTGCCATCTGGGCGTGTATCCGGGCAGGGTACCAGGCCGCGCTGCTGGCACCTACCGAGATCCTGGCTGCCCAGCACGCTGAGGGGCTGAACCGCCTTCTGGCTCCTTTTGGGATGCGGGTGGCTCTGCTGACCGGCGGCATGAAGGCTGCCGCCCGCCGCACCACCCTGGCGGCCATCCGCAGCGATGAAGCCGACCTTGTGGTGGGCACCCACGCCCTGATGAGCGAGGGGGTGGAGTTTGCACGGCTGGGGCTGGCAGTCATCGATGAGCAGCACCGCTTTGGGGTGCGCCAGCGCGGCGCACTGGCCGAAAAGGCTGCAGACCCGCACCTGCTGGTCATGAGCGCTACCCCCATCCCCCGTACGCTGGGCCTGCTGATCTATGGCGATCTGGATATCTCGATCCTGGATGAGCTGCCGCCGGGGCGCACCCCGGTCAAGACCCGGTGCATCACCGGCAAACGGCGGCGGGATCTGTACAGCTTTCTGGACAGCGAGATCGACAAAGGGCGGCAGGTCTATCTGGTGTGCCCTGCCATCGAGGATGTGCCAGACGGCGGGCTGAATGCGGTCAAGACCTATTACGAGGACATTGCCAAGGCGCTGCTGCCCGACCGCAGGGTGGGGCTGATGCACGGTAAGCTGAAACCCCGGGAAAAAGCTGCAGTCATGGAGGATTTCAAGACCGGGCGGCTGGATGCACTGGTGTCCACCACCGTCATCGAGGTGGGCGTGGATGTGCCCAATGCCAGCGTTATGGTTATCGAGAATGCCGAACGCTATGGCCTGAGCGCTTTGCATCAGCTGCGTGGACGGGTGGGGCGCGGCGCTGCCGAGAGCTGGTGCTTCCTCGTAAGCGATAACACCAGCGAGGCCGTGCAGAAGCGGCTGCACTTCCTCTGCTCCACCACCGATGGCTTTGCGGTGGCGCAGTATGACCTGGAGACCCGCGGCCCCGGCGACTTTTTTGGCAGCCGCCAGCACGGCCTGCCCACGCTGCAGATCGCAGACCTGATGAATGACACCCGCACCCTCCACGCCGCCCAGCGCGAAGCCGCTGCGCTGCTGGCCGCTGACCCGCTGCTGCAGGCAGCAGAGCACGCGCTGCTGGCCGCACAGGTGCAGCAGATGTTCGAGAAAGCCGGGCCGATGAACTGAAAAAAGGGGCTGCTGCACAGATGCTGTGCGGCAGTCCCTTTTGCGTCAGTATTCGATGCTGCGATAAAAACGGTCACTGCTGGGCGAAGATCTTTACCTCGTCCTTGTCCATAAAGGCGGCACCGGCAAAACCGGCGGCTTCCAGCTGGCCCAGCTGCTTGCCCAGCTTTTTGCCCTGCGGCAGTACGGTGACGTTGTAGTGCTCCCGCAGAGCGGCAGCCTTGGTCAGCACGGCGGGGAAGTCGGCCTCCTTGCCGTACAGCAGGGCGATCTTCTGCTTGGCACCGGGGATCTGGTAGCCCTGTTCCAGCAGGATGCCGCACACCCGCTCAAAGCCGATGGAGAAGCCCACGGCAGGCACCTGTACCCCCAGAAACTTGCCCACCATGTTGTCGTAGCGGCCGCCGCCGGCCACGGCGCCGCTGAACTGCGGGCAGGTGACCTCGAACACCATGCCAGTGTAGTAGCCCTGCCCGCGCACCAGGCTGGGGCAGTAGGCTACCTGATAGCGGCCTGCGGCCAGGGTGTTGGCGGTAGCCAGCACATATTTCAGATCATCGGCGATGGCGGGATCGGCGCAGCGGGCCGCTACGGCATCCAGCGTTACCGCACCGGCGGCAATAAAGTCGGCCAGCGCGCTGACAGCGGCTTCCGGCAGCTGCTTTTCGGTCAGCTCGGCCTTCACGCCATCGGCGCCGATCTTATCCATCTTGTCAAAGGTGATGCAGACCGAGTCCAGCGTATCGGGGGCAAACCCCATGCTCTCCAGCATCCCGCGCAGGATGCGGCGGTCGTTGATGTTGACGGTAAAACCGGTAAAACCAATATTCAGCAGCGCACGGGTGGTAACATCGATCAGCTCCACCTCGGCATTGGGGGAAGCATCGCCCAGGATATCGATATCGCACTGCACAAACTCCCGCAGGCGGCCCTTCTGGGGGCGCTCGGCGCGGAATACGCGGTCGGTCTGGATCACCTTGAAGGGGCTGGGCAGCTTATCCTTGTTGGCGGCATAGTAGCGGCTCAAAGGCAG
>CAKTFD010000138.1 GCA_934553285.1 uncultured Faecalibacterium sp.
AGCAGAAGTCGAAGCACAAAAAAGCTAGCGCTGCGCCAGTCGGCGCTATCGCTTTAACGCTTTTTTCGCTTCTCCATCCATAGCCCCTCAGTCGCTGCGCGACAGCTCCCCAAGGGGGAGCAAGCGCAGCAGCTGCCGTTTCCCGTTACGACCCCTCCCGTGAAAATGCGTTTGGAGCGCTCCGCAGAGCGCGACAAACGCGAAATTAAAAATAATTTTTCCGCTGAATATGCCCAGAGTGAAACGGAGGGCATTCCAAATCGTTTATTTGCAGTCCGGACCCGTGCAGATTTCCACTTTTTCACCCCCAAAAGTTAAAAATCCAGCTGAAAAACGCTCCAGATGGTTCAAAAAACAATTTGGATGTGTTATACTAGAAGCCAAGGTGCCTGCCGGACGGGGAAACCGGCGGACACAGCTGCGAAATGTTCCATGTGGAACAAAACCTTTCCCCGGGAGGAAGAGAAAAGCGCGTGGCAAAAATTGTAGCGATCGCAAACCAGAAGGGCGGTGTGGGTAAAACCACCACCGCCGTCAACCTTTCGTCCTGTGTGGCGGCACTGGGCAAAAAAGTGCTTATCGTGGATCTGGACCCGCAGGGCAACACCACCACCGGCTACGGCATCCCGAAGCGCAGCGTGGAGGCCGGCACCTACGAGGTGCTTATCGGCAGAGCCAGCGCAGCGCAGGCCATCCGGCACACCGAGTACCGCACCGATGTGATCGGCTCCAACACCCGCCTGGCCGGTGCCAGCCTGGAAATGATCGACCTGCCCGGCCGCGAGGGGCGTCTGCGCAAGGCGCTGGCCGAGGTGCAGAAGGACTACGACTTTATCTTTATCGATTGCCCGCCCAGCCTGGATCTGCTCACCCTCAACGGACTCAGTGCCTGCGACAGTGTGCTGATCCCGGTGCAGTGCGAGTATTATGCGCTGGAAGGCCTTTCGGAGCTGATCAGTACCCTCAAGACCATCCGCAAAAAGTACAATCCCTATCTGGAGATCGAGGGCGTGGTGTTTACCATGTTCTCGCTGCGGTACAATCTGACCGTGCAGGTGGTGGAGCAGGTGCAGAAGTATTTCGGCTCCAAGGTATACAAAACTACCATCCCGCGCTCCATCCGTATCTCGGAGGCACCCAGCTACGGGCAGCCCATCAATTTCTATGAGCCTAAGGGCAAGGGCAGCGAAGCGTACATGGATCTGGCCATCGAATTTGTCAAGAACAACCGGCCCCATGAGCCTAAAAAATCTCGTGCAAAGGCCGCACCCGCCGCAGAGCCGGCGAAAAACGCTCTGGAAGATTGAAACACAGGGGGAACAAGGTAAACAATGGCAAGAGGAAAAGGAGGGCTTGGGCGCGGGCTGGACAGTCTGTTTGAGGACGCAGCACCGGTCTTTGAGGCGGATCACGCGGCGGTGGAGACCCTGCCCCTGCGGGAGATCGAGCCGGACCCGGCCCAGCCCCGCAAGACCTTTGAGCAGGAAACACTGGGCGAGCTGGCTGCCAGCATTGCCGAGCATGGTCTGCTGCAGCCCATCGCGGTGCGGCCCAAACCCATGGGCGGCTACAGCATCGTGGCAGGCGAGCGCCGCTGGCGTGCTTCCCGGATGGCGGGCCTGACCGAAGTGCCGGTAGTGATAAAGGATGTATCGGACGAGCAGGCCATGGAGCTGGCACTGGTGGAAAACCTGCAGCGCGAGGATCTGGACCCGGTGGAAGAAGCTGCCGGCATCCGGGAGCTGATGACCCGCTGTGCGCTGACCCAGGAGCAGGCCGCCCGCAAGCTGGGCAAGAGCCGCAGCGCGCTGGCCAACAGCCTGCGCCTGCTCAACCTGCCGGAAACGGTGCTGGAACTGCTCAAAAGCGGCTTTATCAACACCGGCCACGCCAAGGTGGTGCTGGGGCTGCCCACGCCGGAACTGCAGGCGGAAGCTGCGCAGATCATTGCGGACAACCAGCTCAACGTCCGGCAGGCAGAGGCGCTGTGCAAAAAGATGGCAAAGCCCGCCAAAGCCCCCCGGGAGCCAGCGCCCCGCGGCACATTGCCGGTAGAGGTGGAAGAAAGCCTCAAGCAGGTGCTGGGCAGCGAGGTGAATGTGGCCTACCACGGCGGCAAGGGCAAGCTGACGGTGCATTTTTACTCCGATGAGCAGCTGCGCGCCTTTGCAAACCTGCTGGGGCAGTACCAGATGGAAACCGAATAACCAAGCGATCCAAGGCGGGAACTGCCGCCTTTGAACGGCAGCGGAAAGCCGCATGTGCGCCGCTGCGAACCCAAATAGAGCAAGGAGAGTCAATCATGCTGGATATCAAATTTGTCCGCGAGAACCCGGACGCTGTCAAGGAAAACATCAAAAAGAAGTTCCAGGATGCCAAGCTGCCGCTGGTGGATGAGGTCATCGAAAAGGATGCTCAGTACCGCGCAGCCCTGAAGGAAGTGGAGGCTTTGAAGGCCGCCCGCAACAAGCTGAGCAAGGCCAACGGCCCGCTGTTCGGCCAGCTGAAAAAGTGCACCGATGAGGCACAGAAGGCTGCGCTGCAGGCACAGATCGATGCCAACAACGCCGCCGTAAAGGCCGATGCGGACAAGATGGCAGAGCTGGAAAAGGAAGAGGAGGCACTGTCTGCCCGCATCCAGGAGATCATGTACTCCATCCCGCAGATGATCGACCCCAGCGTGCCCATCGGCCCGGATGATACCTACAACGTGGAGGCACAGCGCTTTGGCGAGCCTGTGGTGCCGGATTTCCCCATCCCGTATCACACCGAGATCATGGAGAGCTTTGATGGCATCGATATGGATGCCGCCGGCCGCGTGGCAGGCAACGGCTTCTATTATCTGCTGGGCAACATCGCACGGCTGCACGAGGCTGTGCTGGCCTATGCCCGCGATTTTATGATCAACAAGGGCTTTACCTATGTCATCCCGCCTTTTATGATGCACGGCAACGTGGTGCAGGGCGTGATGTCCTTCCCTGAGATGGATGCCATGATGTACAAGATCGAGGGCGAGGATCTGTACCTGATCGGCACCAGCGAGCACACCATGATCGGCCGCTTTATCGACCAGACCCTGGACGAGAGCAAGATGCCCCTGACCCTGACCTCCTACAGCCCCTGCTTCCGTAAGGAGAAGGGTGCCCACGGCATCGAGGAGCGCGGCATCTACCGCATCCACCAGTTCGAGAAGCAGGAGATGATCGTGGTCTGCCGCCCCGAGGAGAGCGCCGACTGGTACGAGAAGCTGTGGCAGATGTCTGTGGAGCTGTTCCGCAGCATGGAGATCCCGGTGCGCCAGCTGAACTGCTGCTCCGGCGACCTGGCTGACCTGAAGGTCAAGAGCTGCGATATCGAGGCATGGAGCCCCCGCCAGCAGAAGTATTTCGAGGTCTGCTCCTGCTC
>CAKTFD010000139.1 GCA_934553285.1 uncultured Faecalibacterium sp.
CTGCTCCGCCAGCAATGCGCGGATTTTTTCAAAAGTATCCATTCCTGTGGTCTCCTTTTTGCAGTTGTTTTGCATACATGTACAGCCCGCCGCGCCCCGGTAGAATGCCCGGTATCCGGCACAGCCTTGCCTGCTGTACAAAGCGCTCTCTTTTTTTATATCCCATGCAGTGCATATTGTCAAGCCCTGTTTTGCAGCAAGTGAAGAAAATTGTCCGAAACCTGCTTTTTTGCTTGACATCTCGGGCCGGGTTTCTTATCATTATAGAGTAACGAGTTTACGGGAACTGACCTGTTCCCTTTATAAGGAGTAACGAGCATGGAGCTTTCATTTACTAAAATGCAGGGCTGCGCCAACGATTATATCTACCTGGACTGCCGCACGGCCGGTGTGCCGGACCAGATCGCGGCATTGTCGGAGCGGCTTTCCCGGCGGCATTTTTCCATCGGAGCGGATGGCATCATCTGCATCTGCGCACCGGTCAGTGCCGGGGCGGATGCCATGATGCGGATCTTCAATGCGGACGGCAGCGAGGGCAGGATGTGCGGCAACGGCATCCGCTGTGTGGCCGAGTGGCTGTACACCCACGGCACCGCAAAGCCGAAGCTGCTCATCGATACCCTCAGCGGCTTAAAGACCGTTACCCGCGTGGGCGCGGGGCTGTGGCAGGTGGAGATGGGCACTTACACCGCAATGGCGGCGGCGCTGCCTGCCGTGAACATGGGCGAGGGGCCGCTGGTGGACCTGCCGCTGCAGGTGGAGGATAACCTGTGGCGCGTGACCTGCATCAGCGTGGGCAACCCCCACTGCGTGACCATTGTGCCGGATGTGGACAGCCTGAAGCTGGAACAGATCGGCCCGGGGTTTGAGCACCACGTAAACTTCCCGGAGCGCATCAACACCGAGTTTGTGCAGGTGGTGGATGCCACCCACCTCAGGATGCGTGTGTGGGAGCGCGGCAGCGGCGAGACCTGGGCCTGCGGCACCGGCACCTGCGCCACCGTGGCAGCCCTGACCGAGCTGGAGATCTGCCCCGCCGGGGAGGATATCCATGTACAGCTGCGGGGCGGCGAGCTGACCATCCGGGTGCTGCCCGGCAAACAGCTGCTGATGACCGGCGCAGCCGAGACCGTGTGCGAGGGCACAACAGAGGTTTAACGGTTTTATAAGTAAAGCGAAGCGAGGGAAAGTATTATGAAGATGAACAAGCATTATAACGAGTTGAAGGCCAGCTACCTGTTTGTGGATATCGCCCACAAGGTGGCCGCTTATCAGCAGGCACACCCGGAAAAGGAGATCATCCGCCTGGGTATCGGCGATGTGACCCAGCCGCTGGCAAAGTGCGTGGTGCAGGCCATGCGCGATGCTGCCGAGGAGATGGGCACCAAAGAGGGCTTCCACGGCTACGGCCCGGAGCAGGGCTACCCCTTCCTCAAGCAGGCCATCCAGGGCTACTATGCGGGCCGCGGCACCCAGCTTGCCGAGGACGAGATCTTTATCTCGGATGGTGCCAAGAGCGACCTGGCCAATGTGCTGGGGCTGTTTGATGTGGACAACACCGTGCTGGTACCGGACCCCGTGTACCCCACCTATGTGGACGATAACGTGACCGATGGCCGCAAGATCATCCTGGGCCGCACCAGCCAGGAAAACGGCTTTTTGGGGATGCCGGACGAGAGCGTAAAGGCAGATATCATTTATATCTGCAGCCCCAACAACCCCACCGGTGCGGCCTACACCCGCGCACAGCTGAAAGCATGGGTGGATTACGCCCGCCGGAACGATGCCATCATCCTGTACGATGCCGCCTACGAGTGCTTTATCTCGGACGGCGAGCTGGCCCGCAGCATTTTTGAGATCGAGGGGGCCAGACAGTGCGCCATCGAGATCTGCTCCTTCTCCAAGATCGCCGGCTTTACCGGCACCCGCTGCGGCTACACCGTGGTGCCCAAGGAGCTGGAGCGCGAGGGCATGAACATCAATAAACTGTGGCTGCGCCGCCAGACCACCAAGTTCAACGGTGTGCCCTATGTGGTACAGCGCGCTGCCGCTGCAGTGTTTACCGAGAGCGGCATGGCCGAGATCCAGGCCAATCTGGATTACTACCGCCGCAATGCAAAGGTCATTGCCGATGCACTGGACGAGTGCGGCGTGTGGTACTGCGGCGGCAAAAACAGCCCCTACATCTGGCTGCGCTGCCCAGGCAACATGAAGAGCTGGGAGTTCTTTGACTGGCTGCTGGAAAACTGCGGCGTGGTGGGCACCCCGGGCGTGGGCTTTGGCGCGTGCGGCGAGGGCTACTTCCGCCTGACCGCCTTTGGCGATGCTGAAAAGACCCGCCTTGCCGCCGAGCGCATCAAGACCGCTATCAAGGCGCTGTAAAAACAGCGATGGCTTGACAAAAGCGGAATTATAGCGTATACTGAAAATACAAAAGGCGCTGCCCTGCAAACGGCTAGCTCCTTACCTGATTAGTCAGAAAAAAGTGACCGCACAAGTTGGTAGCTGGGGCGGTCACTTTTTCTTTTTGTCATCACTGTGCGAGACAGTCCATGTGATCTGAAATGTAACGTAAAAGAGTCGTATTTACAAGAAAAATCCCGTCAGAAATTTCTGGCGGGATTTTTTTTGCGGTCCCTCTTGACAAAGTTGTATATACTGTGTATACTGTGCATATACAGATGAAACGCGAAAAGCAAAAGGAGCAGCCGATGGAACTGTTTATCAACAACAAAAGCGGTGCGCCTATCTATGACCAGATCTACAACCAGATCAAGCAGCAGATCATCAGCGGGGCTTTGCAGCCGGACGAAGCCATGCCCTCCATCCGGGGGCTGGCGCGGGATCTGCGCATCAGCGTCATCACCACCAAGCGCGCCTACGATGAACTGGAAAAAGAGGGCTTTCTTTATGCAGTACCGGCCAAGGGCTTTTTTGTAGCCCCAAAAAACACCGCGCTGCTGCGGGAAGAAACTTTGAAAAAAATTGAAGCGCACCTTACCGAGGCCGTCCGCCTGTCCGCATCCTGCGGGCTGAGCAGGGAAGAGCTGCGGGAGATGCTGGAACTGCTGTG
>CAKTFD010000140.1 GCA_934553285.1 uncultured Faecalibacterium sp.
ATACGAACAAGGCCCGTGTGGAGCATATCGGCGAATCCTACGACGTGATGAGCATTCTCGGCAACGGCTCGTCCATCACTACCCTGTCCGAGGCGGGCGTGGAAGAAGCGGACGTGTTCATTGCGGTCACCGGCTCGGACGAGCTGAACCTGCTGTGCTGCATGTTTGCCAAAAAGGCGGGGCACTGCCACGGAATCGCCCGTGTGCGCAACCCGTCCTACAGCCACGAGCTGGACTTTATCAAAAAACAGATCGGCATCTCGGCCATCATCAACCCGGAGATGGCAGCGGCCAAGGAGATCTCCCATCTGCTGCGCTTCCCGGGTGCCAGCAAGATCGATACCTTTGCGGACGGCCGTGTGCGGCTGATAAAATTTGCGCTGACCGATGTGCTGGACGGCGTGGCGATCCGCGAGATCCCCACCCGGTTCAAGAGCGATATCCTGGTGTGCGCAGTGGAGCGCGATGGCGGGGTCATCATCCCCAACGGTAATTTTGTGCTGCAGAAGGGCGACCAGGTCACCTTCCTGGCTACCCAGGAAAAGGCCCACGCCTTTTTCCAGCGGATGCATCTGCCGGTGCAGCCGGTGCGCAACGCCCTTATCGTAGGCGGCGGTGCCATTGCATACTACCTGAGCCAGGAGCTGCTGGAAAACCATGTGCGGGTGCGCATCGTGGAGCGGGATGCCGCCCGCTGTGTGGAGCTGGCCGAGCAGCTGCCCGGTGCCCAGATCCTGAACGAGGATGGCTCCAACCGCGAGTTCCTGCTCTCGGAAGGGCTGGAATCCACCGAGGCCTTTGTGGCTCTGACCAACATCGATGAAGAGAACGTGCTGCTGACCCTGTTTGCCAAAAAGCACTCCAACGGCAAGCTGGTGACCAAGGTCAACCGCCTGGAGTTCGATGATATCCTGGCCGGGCTGGACCTGGGCAGCGTCGTCTACCCCAAATACATGACCTGCGATTACATCGTGCAGTATGTCCGCGCCCTGCAGAACGAGGCGGGCAGCAACATCAAGACCCTGTACCGCATCCTAGACGACCGCGTGGAAGCCCTGGAATTTACAGTGCATGAAGAGAGCGCGGCCACCGGTGTGCCGCTGAGCCAGCTGCACCTGAAAAAGAACCTGCTGCTGTGCTGCATCACCCGCGGCAGCCAGATCCTGATCCCCCGCGGCGGCGACCAGATCCAGGTGGGCGATAACGTCATCGTAGTCACACTGGAGCATGGCCTGCACGATCTGCGCGATATCGTGGAGCACTGACGGAGGCGGACTATGAATTATGCGATCGTGTTCCGTCTGCTGGGCTATGTGCTGATGATCGAGGGCGCGCTGCTGCTGCTGCCCGCCGCCGCCAGCCTTGTGTACGGCGAGTGGGCGGTGCTGGGCGTGTTTCTGCTGACGGCGGCTGTCAGTGCCGCCATCGGCTATGCGCTGCACACCATCAAGCCCCGCAGTAAAGTGTTCTATATGCGCGAGGGCTTTGCGGCAACCTCGCTGTGCTGGATCTTTATCTCGGTCATCGGTGCGGTGCCCTTTGTGCTCACCGGCTGCATCCCGAACCCTGTGGATGCCCTGTTTGAAACGGTCTCCGGCTTTACCACCACCGGTGCCAGCATCCTGCCCGCCGTGGAGGACCTGCCCAAGGGCATCCTGTTCTGGCGCAGCTTCACCCACTGGATCGGCGGCATGGGCGTTCTGGTATTTCTGCTCTCGCTGCTGCCGCTGACCGGCGGCTCCCATGTCAACCTGATGAAGGCGGAAAGCCCCGGCCCGCAGGTGGATAAGCTGGTGCCCAAGGTGCAGTCCACTGCAAAGATCTTGTATGGTATCTATTTCGCCCTTACCATGCTGGAACTGGTATTCCTGCTGTTTGGCCGGATGCCGCTGTTTGAAGCCATGCTCACCGCCTTTGGTACAGCGGGTACCGGCGGCTTCGGCTTCCGCAACGATAGCTTTGGCAGCTTTTCGCCCTACATCCAGTGGGTCGTGACCATCTTCATGATCCTGTTCGGCGTCAACTTCAACGCCTACTTCCTGCTGCTGATGCGCAAATTCCGCCGCGCCGCTGCCAGCGAGGAGGTGCGCGGATACTTTGTGGTCATCGCGGTGGCGGTGGGCATCATCACTGCCAACATCTACAGCATGTACAACAGTATTGGCGAGGCGCTGCGGCAGGCGGCTTTCCAGGTGGGGTCCATCATCACGACCACCGGTTTTTCCAGCTGCGATTTTGACCTGTGGCCTACCCTTTCCAAAGAGATCCTGGTCATTCTCATGTTCATCGGTGCCTGCGCCGGCAGTACCGGCGGCGGCATCAAGGTGAGCCGCTTCCTCATTTTGGGCAAGACCCTGGTCAAGGAACTCAAAACGGCACTGCACCCGCAGGTGGTGGCACCGGCCCGTATGGACGGCAAGCTGCTGAACCACGAGACCATCCGAACCACCAACGTGTTCATTGCGGCGTACATCTTTATTTTTGCGGCTTCCTTCTTCCTCATCAGCCTGAACGGCTTTGATATGGTGACAAACTTTACCGCTGTGGCCGCGACCCTGAACAACATCGGCCCGGGCCTGGAAATGGTAGGCCCCATGCAGAACTTTGGCAGCTTTGCAGACCCTGCCAAGCTGGTCCTGATCTTCGATATGCTGGCCGGACGTCTGGAAATCTTCCCAATGCTGGTGCTCTTCCTGCCGGACACCTGGCGGAAATTCTAAAAAACAAACGATATTTCGCTGCATAACAAAAAGAACGCCATCCATCAGGACGGCGTTCTTTTGTTATACCTCTACCTTTTCCTGCGCCCGGTATTGCAGCGCTTCCAGCAGGGACTCCTCGTCCAGCAGGCGTTTGCCTGCCAGGTCTGCCACGGTGCGTGCCACCCGCAGGATGCGGTCGTGTGCCCGGGCAGAAAGGCCCAGTGCATCGTAGGAGCTGCGCAGCAGCTGCTCGGCACCGGGGGTCATGCGGCAGATGCGCCGCACCTGCCCGGCGTTCAGCTGGGCGTTGCAG
>CAKTFD010000141.1 GCA_934553285.1 uncultured Faecalibacterium sp.
TTGCCGGTAAAGGCCACCATGGGCACCGAGTCCATATAGGCGGTGGCAATGCCGGTGACCAGATTGGTGGCACCCGGGCCGCTGGTGGCCAGCACCACACCGGTGCGGCCGGTGGCGCGGGCATAGCCGTCCGCCGCGTGGGCTGCGCCCTGCTCGTGGGCGGTGAGCACATGGGTGATGCGGTCGGCATTCTTATACAGTTCGTCGTAAAGGTTCAGCACTGCGCCGCCGGGGTAGCCAAAAAGGGTGTCCACCCCCTGCTCGCAGAGGACCTCGACAAAGATCTGAGAACCGTTCAACTGCATGGTGCGTTACTCCTGTTCCAATTCCACTTCTTATCCATTCCCACAGGGGCGGGCGTTCTCCGGGAAAACAAAAAGCCCTTGTCCCCTGTTCCTTCCAAGAGACAAAGACCTTGTATCCTCAAGCTCTCTGCGGTACCACTCTCGTTGGTATGCTGCGCACACCCTCTCACGGGCTTCCAACAAAGCCCTGCACTGTAACGGCTGCAACCGGCGCTGCTTACAGGGGATGCAACACACCCGTTCAGCAGGCTGCTCCGGGACGATTTTCCGCACAAAACACTGGCTGCCTTGCACCGTACGGCAGTTCTCTGAACAGTGGGGATCGTGTGGTACTTTTTCCCATCCGCGCATTTGTTGATGTAAATTATACTATAAACCGGGCTATTGTCAATCGACAATTTGTAACTTGAATCACCCAAAACATGAAGGATTTTAAACACCTCTTGCATCCCTGCACAAACCGTTGTATACTCTTGCCATCTGCGTACCTGCGTTATTGTACGCAGGGCAAACCCGGTATAAAAGGTGTAAAGACGTATGAAACTGAGAGAATGGAATGCCCGTCTGCACGGGCTTGTTATCTTCCGCGCCCTGCTGCAGGACCCCGTTGTGGCAAGGCTTTTAGACCTGACCGACTGTATGGAAGCCGGCAGTTCCAGCTATGGGCCGGTGTGCGATGCCGCAGCCGCCTTTGAAGCCGCCCTGTTTGAGCATACCACCAACTGGGGCAGCTACCTGAGCAGCGCCGTGCTGGAAGCCGAGACCATCTGTGTGCGCCGCGCCGCCGCCGGGCAGCTGGACGCGCTGCTGCAGAGCGCGCTGGACAGCGAGCTGCAGTTTTTGCAGCAGCTGTGCGGCCTGACGCTGGACGAACTGTTCCAGGCCGCCTACTCTGAGCAGGCGCAGCGGCCGGAGCTGGCGTTTCTGCCCCGGTGGCAGACGTTGGAGATCGACCTGCACGCCGCCTACGCCCAGCGCATGGGCGAGGTGGGCACAAAGGGCTACGGCATGTTTGCCAAGCACCATGTGTTCACGGTGGAAAACGGCCAGCTGGTGCCGGTAAAGTATCCGGACCCGCAGCGCCTGGCCGAGCTGCCCGGCTATGAAAAGGAGCGGGAAAAGGTGATCGCCAACACCAGGGCACTGCTGGCCGGGATGCCCGCCAACAATGTGCTGCTGTACGGCGATGCCGGTACCGGCAAGTCCAGCGCGGTAAAGGCCATCGCCAACGAGTTTGCCCCCGAGGGACTGCGGCTGGTAGAGGTAAAAAAGAACCAGCTGTACCAGATCCCCGACCTGATGGACAAGCTGGCGGCGAACCCCCTCAAGTTCATCCTGTTCATCGATGACCTGAGCTTTACCGCCAACGATGACAACTTTGCCGCCCTGAAAGCCATCCTGGAGGGCAGCGTGGGGGGCCGCGCCCGGAACATTGCGGTGTACGCTACCTCTAACCGCCGCCATCTGATCAAAGAGACCCTGACCGACCGCACCGGTGACGATATCCACGAGGCAGATACTCGGCAGGAGCTGATGAGCCTTTCGGCCCGGTTCGGCCTGACGGTCACCTTCCAACGGCCGGAAAAGGCCCGCTTCGAGACCATTCTGGAAGAGCTTGCCAGACAGCACCATATCCAGATGCCCATGGACCAGCTGCTGGTCAAGGCCGAGGCCTTTGCCATCCGCGCCGGCGGCCGCAGCCCCCGTGTAGCCAAGCAGTTCATCGAACAGTGCGAGGCCGGGGTACAAAAGTAAACTATTTGATGCCAAAAGCGCCTGCAGCAACCTCCGCTGCAGGCGCTTTTTTGGCGGAAGATCCGCCCTGCGCGTTCTGCCTGTTCCGGAATTATGAACCCATCCCAGCATCTTTTTACAGAAAGTTCATGCAAAACCGGGCTAAAATAGCCTTGCAGGTTTGACCTGTCTGCCACTTTGGTGTATCATATATTTGTATTGTTATGCGCGATCCCGGGCACATCACGGCCCGGTTTTATAAAAATTTATGAGGTGTGACCTATGTCCCTTGTTGAAAAACTTTTTGGCAGCTTCTCGGACCGGGAACTGAAAAAGGTGAATCCCATCACCAAGCAGGTGCTGGCCCTGGAACCTAAGTATCAGGCTCTGTCTGATGCCGACCTGCAAGCCCAGACTGCCGCTTTCCGGCAGCAGCTGGCCGAAGGCAAAACGCTGGATGATATCCTGCCGGATGCCTTTGCCGTCTGCCGCGAGGCCGCCTGGCGCGTGCTTGGCATGAAGCACTTCCCGGTGCAGGTCACCGGCGGCATTGCCCTGCATCGGGGCGATATCGCAGAGATGCAGACCGGCGAAGGCAAGACCCTTGTGGCCACCCTGCCCGCCTACCTGAACGCCCTGACCGGCGAGGGCGTGCATATCGTTACCGTCAACGACTATCTGGCCAAGCGCGACAGCGAGTGGATGGGCAAACTGTACCGCTGGCTGGGCCTGACCGTGGGCCTGATCGTGCAGGGCATGGACGGCGATGCCCGCCGGGCCGCCTACAATGCCGATATCACCTACGGCACCAACAACGAGTTCGGCTTTGACTACCTGCGCGACAACATGGTGACCTA
>CAKTFD010000142.1 GCA_934553285.1 uncultured Faecalibacterium sp.
CAGATCCTTGTCTGCGTGGCAGGCCGGGGCTACTATCAGGAATGGGGCAAAGCTCCGCAGGAGCTGCATCCGGGCGATGTGGTGAACATTCCTCCGGAGGTCAAGCACTGGCACGGTGCTGCACCCGATTGCTGGTTCTCTCATCTGGCGGTGGAAGTGCCTGGCGAGGGTGCCGCCAACGAGTGGTGCGAGCCGGTGGCGGAGGAAACCTACGCACGGCTTTCCTGACAATTACTGGAAAACTGGTCTGGGGCACCATGCCCATACTGAAAAAAGATCGCCGCCGCTGCCAAAGGCTCCACGGTAAAACCGGGACTTGCCATCCACGGCAGCGAGGTGGACAGTGCCATGAAAATGCTGAAGGAGTGGGTCTGAGATGGAATACGAAAAAGGATACGTTTACAAATTGATGGACAAGGGCGGTCCCACCGACACCCGTGAGGAATATTTCAACGAGGCCGGGGCAGAGATGATGCGTGCCCGTACCCTGTGTACCAAGGCAAACGCAGCTCTGCCGGATGACCCTGCTGCTGTGAAGTATCTGGAAGAATTGTTCGGGCGCAAACTGGATGACGTCCGCATTCTGACCCCTTTCATCTGCGATTTTGGCAACCGGGTCAAGTTTGGCAAAGGGGTGTTCCTCAACCACTCGGCGATCCTGTCTGCTTCCGGCGGCATTGAGTTTGAGGACGGCGTGATGGTCGCTCCCGGTGTCCGCATCGCCACCATCAACCACGACCTGAACAACCGCCACACGATCTACACCTACGGTAAGGTGACCATCAAAAAGAACGCATGGCTGGGTATGAACGTCACCGTTTGTCCCGGCGTGACCATTGGCCGGTACGCCGTAGTGGGTGCCGGTGCAGTGGTGACAAAGGATGTGCCGGACTACGCCGTTGTGGCGGGGGTCCCGGCAAAGGTCATCCGGATGCAGGACCCCAGCCAGCAACAGGAATGATCCGATCTTCTGATGCTAAAAGGCAGCACAGCCAAGGAGAAAAAGAACTGGTAAGTGCGGCGTGAGGTACACCCGACTGCGGTGAAATAAAAATGACAGGGGCCGGTTTGCTGCGGCTCCTGTCGCTTTTTATCCCCTTAGTGTGGCCAGAAACTTCTCGGCGGCTCTGGTCAATACGGCGTTCTTTTTCCAGACCAGAGCATAGCGGGTTTCCAGCGGCGGGTCGAGTGGCAGAAAGCGCATCCCTGGTTCCAGCTCCGGGCCCAGCAGGTCCCGCGTGATGAGCAGATTGCCCAGCCCGCTCTGGACAAGAGCAGCGGGGCTGCCGTAGATCACATTGTAGGTGGCGGCGATTTCCAGCTTTTCCGGGCGGGTGCGCGCCCACTCGGCAATGGCTTTCTGCAAGCCGGCACGGCGGTGCAGGATGAGGGGCAGATGTAGAATGTCCTCCCGGTGGATGCTGCACTTATCCGCCAAGGGAGAATCCGCCCGCACCAGCAGCCCCCAATAGGAATGCTCCGGCAAAAGCACGGAGTCATAGCGGGAAGCATCCACAGGTGCCAGCAGGGTGGTAAAATCCAGCGTGCCGTGCTCCAAACGCTCGGTCACATCGGTGGCGTCACTGCTGTAAAACTGAAAGCGGATGCCGGGATACCGCTGCCGCAGGGCTGCGGCGGCTTGCAGAAGGCTGGGCTGGGGGTTGCCGCCGATGCTGATACTGCCCGAAAGCTGCTGCTCCGCGGCGGTGATCTCCTGCTCTGTTCTACCCACCAGTTCAAGGATTTCTTCCGCACGCTTCCGCAGCAGAACGCCCTCTTCGGTCAGGGTGATATGCCGTTTGCCCCGGATGAGCAGCTGCTTGCCCAGCTCCTGTTCCAGCTCCATCAGCTGCTTGGAAAGGGAGGGCTGGGCAATGTGCAGCGACTCTGCTGCACGGGTGATGTTTCCTTCCTGCGCCACAGCCAGAAAGTAACGCAATACACGGATCTCCATTCTTTTCTCCTTTCCTGTTTTCCTCAGTATAGCATCCGAAATCATTCCTGTAAACTATGATAAAGCATAGTTTATAAGTATTTGAAGTTTTGCGCGGGAGGCTTTATACTTCCTGTGCAAGGGAGGTATCAATTTTGAAACAGGCAGTTCAAAAACAAAAACTGGATATGCTGAACGGCCCGCTCTGGAATAAGATCCCGCAGTTTGCTTTGCCAGTGGCGGCAACGGCGATTCTGGAGCAGCTGTTCAACGCTTCGGATATCGCGGTGGTGGGCAACTTCAGCGGTGCCGCCAGCACCATCGCCGTGGCGGCGGTGGGAGCCAACAGTTTCGTCATTAGTCTGGTGGTCAATTTCTTCATCGGTATTGCGCTGGGTGCCAACGTGGTCATTGCCAACGCCATTGGACGGGAGGATACGGACGCCGTGCACCGGGCGGTGCATACCGCCGTGGTGGTGGCTGTGCTGGGCGGTGTGCTGGTGACGGTGCTGGGGGAACTGGCGGCAGGGCCGGCGCTCCGTGCCCTGAACGTCCCGGCGGAGGTGCTGCCCTACGCCCTGCTGTACCTCCGCATTTATCTGCTGGGGGTACCGGTGATCCTGCTTTATAACTTCGAGGCCGCCATCTTCCGCAGCGTGGGCGACACCCGTGTGCCCTTGCAGACGCTGGCCTTTTCCGGGGTGCTGAATGTGCTGCTGAACCTGTTCTTCGTCATCGTGCTACACATGACGGTGAACGGCGTGGCTACCGCCACGGTGCTTTCCAACGCCATCAGCTCGGTGCTGTTGTTTGTCCGGCTGCGCCGGAGCGACAAGGCCATCCATCTGGAATGGACAGCGCTGCGCATCGACCGCCGCAGCCTGCAAAAGATTTTGCAGATCGGCATCCCGGCAGGCATCCAGAGTGCCGTGTTCTCCATCTCCAACATCGTCAT
>CAKTFD010000143.1 GCA_934553285.1 uncultured Faecalibacterium sp.
GCGGCCGTAGCTCATCTGGTAGAGCGCCACCTTGCCAAGGTGGAGGTAGCGAGTTCGAGCCTCGTCGGCCGCTCCAACACGAAGCCATCGTAAGTGCAGAGATGCATAAACGATGGCTTTTTTGTTGTACGCGGGAACCGTTGCCCATAAAAAAGCTCCCGGAAGCGCCGCAGCATTTCCGGGAGAATGGATGCAGATGGGATCGTAAAGAGGATGGCCCTTTTCCGCAGTGTCCTCAAATCACCTGGAACAGGAAGAACTTAAGGTAGTTCGTTTCCGGCACGCCCCACAGGATGGGGTGATCCGGGGCCTGCTGCTTTACTTCGATCTGCCGCAGCTGCCGGTGGGCATCTTTGGCGGCGGCGCGCAGCATCTTGATGAACAGCTCCTCGGTGGCAAAGTGCGAGCAGCTGGCAGTGGCCAGATATCCGCCCCGGGGCAGCAGCTTCATGGCGCGGTAGTTGATCTCCTTATAGCCGCGCATGGCATTTTCCACCGTGCGGCGGGCCTTGGTAAAGGCCGGCGGGTCCAGGATGATAAAATCGTAAGGATGGCCCTCTTTTTCCAGCCGGGGCAGCAGGGCAAAGGTGTCCTCGCAGAGGAAATCCATGTTGGTCAGGCCGTTGCGCTCAGCGTTGCGCTTTGCCATAGCAATGGCCTCGGCGCTGATGTCCGCCGCCGTTACCCGTGCAGCGCCGCCTTTGGCAGCGTTCAGTGCAAAGCTGCCGGTATGGGTAAAGCAGTCCAGCACGGTGTGCCCCGCAGCAATGCGCGCCACAGCCCGGCGGTTGTACTTCTGATCCAGGAAAAATCCGGTCTTTTGGCCGTTTTCAAAGTCTACATGGTAGTACACGCCGTTTTCGCAGATCTCGGTCTGGGTGCTGTCCGGGTGGGTCTCGCCGGGCAGGGCAAACCAGCCCTTGTTCTGCTCCAGGCCTTCTTTGGCGCGCAGGGCTTCATCGTTGCGTTCGTAGATGCCATCGATGTGCTGACCGTCTGCCCGCAGCACATCGGCCAGGATGGGAAAGAGCACCGGCTTGAGCTTTTCCATACCCACGCTCAGGGTCTGGGTGACCAGAACATTGTTGAACCGGTCCACCGTCAGGCCGGGAAACTGGTCTGCCTCACCAAAAATAAACCGGCAGGCGGACAGGTCTGCAGGTTCCAGCACAGTTTTGCGGTAGGCCCAGGCATACTCCACCCGACGGCGCCAGAAGGCGGCGTCAAAGGTATCGTTGGCATTGCGGGAGATCAGCCGCACCCGGATCTTGCTTTTGCAGGAGAGGAAGCCGGTGCCAAGATAGGCACCCCGGGTGCTGACTACATCTACCAGAGCGCCGTTTTCCGGTTCGCTCTGCGGGACCTCCAGCAGGTCGTTCTCATATACCCAGGGATGCCCGCCCACCAAAAGCCCTTCGGCATGTTTGTTGACTTTATAAACAGGATAAGTGCGTTCGGTTTTCATAAAATGATCCTTTCAAAAAAAGAATACGCAAAACTCTACTCTTTATCATAACATAAAAGTATGATAGAATAAATACGAAATTTTGCAGAAAGAAGAGGATGCTATGGAGATCGAACGCAAATGGATGGTGAACGGCTGGCCGGAGGGTCTGCCGCTCAAGGAAGAATTTACCATGCGGCAGGGCTATATCAGCGTGCAGCCCACGGTGCGCATCCGGGAGGAGGCGCTGACCGGCGGCAGCACCGACTATATCCTCTGCTTCAAATCAGCAGGCGGGCTGGCACGGGAGGAGATCGAACGCAGCATCGATGCAGCACTGTTTTCCGAGCTGGAACAGAAGATCATCGGCAGACCCCTGATCAAAAAGGTGCGCCGGAGCTATCTGCTGCCGGACGGTGCCGTGCTGGAAGTGAACCATGTGGACGAGGGGCTGCCCACAGCGTTCTGGTACGCCGAGGTGGAGTACCCCACCGTAGAGGCCGCCCGGGCCTGGCAGCCGGAAAACTGCGGCCTTGGCGCATATCTCAGCGACGAAGTGACCGACCAGCCCGGCCAGAGCATGGGCGCATACTGGGCCAAGACCAGAGGCTGAGCGCCCCTGAAATTACCGCGAAGGGATTGACTGTTTACGAAAAAGACCAAACTGAAACTGGAACTCCAGTATAACTCGCCGGTGATCCTTACCTTTTTTCTGCTGTCCATGCTGGTGCTGCTGGCGGATGGCTGGACAAACGGCTGGAGCACCATGCATCTGTTCTGCGTGTACCGCTCCTCCTGGCGCGACCCGCTGAGCTATATCCGCCTGTTCGGCCATGTGCTGGGCCACGCCAACTGGGAGCACTTCCTCAACAACATGCTGTTGCTGCTGGTGGTTGGCCCGCCGATGGAAGAAAAATACGGCAGCATCCCGCTGCTCAAGGGCATCGTGTTCACGGCAGTGGTCACCGGTGTGCTGCAGTGCCTTCTGTTCCCCCGCACGGGGCTGCTGGGGGCATCCGGCATCGTGTTCATGCTTATTATGCTGTCCTCGCTGGCGGGCTTTTCCGGCGGCATCCCGGTCACCATGCTGCTGGTGGCGGCGCTGTACTTCGGCCAGCAGGTGTATGATATCATCTTCGTGCACGATAACGTGGCAAATTTTATGCACATCGTGGGCGGCTTGTGCGGTACCGCCTTCGGCTATTACTGCGCCCTCCACCGCCGCCCGGCGCGCAGCCGTAAATAAAAAGAGAAAAATTATAGATAAAAACGGGATACCGGAGCGTCCGTAGACGCTCCGGTATCCCGTTTTTACGAGAAAGAAAAATAATGAGTGCGACAAACTGAAATTTACAAACTACTTTTTAACAAGTTTTAGCTCTATATTTCTTCTATCAGCAATTTTTTGAAGTA
>CAKTFD010000144.1 GCA_934553285.1 uncultured Faecalibacterium sp.
ATCCGCGTCATCACCGACCATATCCGCAGCTGCACCTTTATGGTGTCTGACGGCATCCTGCCCTCCAACGAGGGCCGTGGCTACGTGCTGCGCCGCCTGCTGCGCCGTGCCGCACGCCATGGCCGGATGCTGGGCATCGACCACCCCTTCCTGGTGGATCTGGTCGAGACCGTTATCCAGTCCAGCGAGTCCGCCTACCCTGAGCTGCGGGAGCATGATGCCTATATCAAAAAGGTCATCGGCACCGAGGAGGCAAACTTTGCCCGCACCATCGATGCCGGCATGAACATCCTGAACAGCATGATCGACCGGCTGGAAAAGGCGCACCAGAAGCTGCTGAGCGGCATGGATGTGTTCAAGCTGAACGATACCTTCGGCTTCCCGCTGGATCTGACCAAGGAGATCGCCGCCGAGCAGGGCCTGGAGATCGATGAGAACGGCTTCCACGCAGAGATGAAGAAGCAGAAGGAGCGTGCCCGCGCCGAGCGCCTGAAAAAGAACATCTCCGGCTGGAGCGAGGATCTGTTCGGCACGCTGGAGGCCGAGCCTACCGTCTTTACCGGCTACGACACCCTGACCGAAAAGGCCACCGTTGTGGCGCTGAGCGATGAGGAGACCCTGACCGATGCCATCGCTACCGATGAGCAGGCCAAGGAAGGCGTGCTGGTGGTGCTGGATAAGACCCCCTTCTACGCTGAGATGGGCGGCCAGGCTGCCGACCACGGCGTGCTGAACAGCGCCGAGGGCAGCCTGCGGGTGCTGGATGTCAAAAAGACCCCCAAGGGCTACTATGTCCACACCTGCGTGCTGGAAAGCGGCATCGTAAAGGTCGGCGATGTGCTGACCGCACAGGTGGACAAGGACTACCGCATGGCCATTGCCCGCAACCATACCGCTACCCACCTGCTGCAGGCTGCCCTGCGTGAGGTGCTGGGCGACCATGTGCACCAGGCAGGCTCCTACCAGGATGCTTCCATCACCCACTTCGACTTTACCCATTTCAGCGCCGTAACGCCCGAGGAGCTGGCACGGGTGCAGAAGATCGTTAACGATAAGATCTACGACTCCATGAACGTTACCGTGCAGGAGATGCCGGTGGAAGAAGCCAAGAAGCTGGGCGCTATGGCACTGTTTGGCGAAAAGTACGGCAAGGTGGTCCGTGTGGTGGATATCGAGGGCTGGTCTACCGAGTTCTGCGGCGGCACCCACGTAAAGAACACTGCGCAGATCGGCGGCTTCAAGATCGTCAGCGAGTCCTCTGTGGCTGCGGGCATCCGCCGTATCGAGGCTGTGACCGGCCGCAATCTGCTGATCCGTGCAAACCTGCAGGAGGCCATGCTGCATGATGTGGCCAACACCCTCAAGGCAAACAACGTTGCTTCTCTGCCCGCCCGTGCCGAGGCTGTGATGGCCGAGAACAAGGCCATGAGCCGTGAGCTGGAAGAGATGAAGGCCAAGATCGCTGCCTCCAAGGTGGACAGCCTGTTTGACAATGCCGAGGATGCAGACGGCGTAAAGATCGCCTCGGCATACTTTACCGGCACCACCGGCGATACCCTGCGCGGCATGTGCGACAGCATCCGTGATAAGGCCGTGAACCCCGTGGTGGCTGTGCTGGTGGGCAAGGCAGAGGATAAGATCACTATGGCTGTTACCGTGAACAAGCTGGCACAGGAAAAGGGCCTGAAAGCCGGTGTGCTGGTCAAGGAGCTGTCCGCTATCGCTGGCGGCAAGGGCGGCGGCAAGCCGGACTTTGCAATGGCCGGCCTGAAGGACGAAACCAAGATCGATGAGGCACTGGCCGCTGTTGGCACCATCGTCAAAAAAGCTCTGGGCTAAAAGCGATAAGTTCCCCCGCACCGGTGCTTTTGGTGCGGGCGGGGCTTTTGAAAAATCAGGAAGGAGCGTTCCCCATGGAAGATTGTCTGTTTTGCATGATCGCAGAGGGCAAGATCCCCTCTAAAAAGCTGTACGAGGATGACCAGGTGGTGGCATTCTACGACATCAACCCCCAGGCAAAGGTGCATTTCCTCGTGATCCCCCGCAAGCACATCTCCTCTGCTGCTGCGCTGACCGAAGAAGATGCCGCCCTGCTGGGCCACATCTTTGCCGTGATCGCAAAGCTCGCCAAAGAGCAGGGCCTGGAAAACGGCTACCGCATCCTTTCCAACGTGGGCGAAGACGCAGGCCAGACCGTAAAGCACCTGCATTTCCATGTTCTGGGCGGCGAAAAACTGCCGGTATTCTGATGATTGCGAAAGGGAGAATTTGATTATGGCTGAAACTTATACCCTGCATGTTGCAGGCCTGACCCGTGAACTGACCATCTGCAAGGTGAACGACCACATGGATATTGCCGCTTTCATCATGCTGGGCGATGCCGAGCTGACTGTGGCTGCCGCTGCGGAGCTGCTGAAAAAGTGCCCGGAGTTCGATATCCTGCTCACGGCCGAGGCCAAGGGCATCCCGCTGGCACACGAGATGAGCCGCCAGAGCGGCAAGCCCTATGTCTGCGCCCGCAAGGGAGTCAAGCTGTATATGCCGGATCCGGTAGTCGTGGAAGATCAGTCCATCACCACTGCCGGTAAGCAGAAGCTGGTCATCGACCGCAAGGAGCTGGATAAGATGCAGGGCAAGCGCGTGCTGGTAGTGGACGATGTCATCTCCACCGGCGGCTCGCTGAAAGCGCTGGATGAGCTGGCGGAAAAGACCCAGTGCACCGTGGTGGGCCAGGCCGCTGTTCTGGCTGAGGGCGATGCAGCTGAGCGCAAGGATATCATCTTCCTGGAGCCGCTGCCTCTGTTC
>CAKTFD010000145.1 GCA_934553285.1 uncultured Faecalibacterium sp.
ATGTCCCACTCACGCCAGGGAGCGATGATGGCCATATCGGGGCAGAGGGCCTTGAGGGTCAGCTCAAAACGCACCTGGTCGTTGCCTTTGCCGGTGCAGCCGTGGCAGATGGCATCTGCACCTTCCTTGATGGCGATTTCGGCCAGAGCTTTGGCGATGCAGGGGCGTGCAAAGCTGGTGCCCAGCAGGTAATCCTCGTACTTTGCACCAAACTTGAGGGTGGGGAAGATGTAGTTTTCCACAAAGTCCTTTTTCAGGTCCAGCACATACAGCTTGGAAGCGCCGGTGGCCTTGGCCTTTTCTTCCAGGCCGTCCAGCTCGGTGCCCTGCCCCACATCACCGGAAACGGCGATGACCTCGCAGTTGTTGTAGTTCTCTTTCAGCCAGGGAATGATGATGGAGGTATCCAGACCGCCGGAGTAGGCCAGCACAACTTTTTTGATATCTTCCTTTTTCATGATACTCGCTCCTTTTTAATAAAAATACACTTTTGTTCCCTGATGCGCACTTTCCCTTCGCATCCTCTGTCGTTGGTTCGCTGTTGATGCTTTTATTATACGCTGTGCGGCTTTTTCGTCAATGCTAAAAACTGCCAAACATCCGGCGTGTTTGACTTTTCTTTTGGTTTAATTTGTATCTTTATGCAATGATAATCAAATATATACGCATTTTATGCATGTGCTTTGTATTTTTGCAGCCGTGGCGGGGGCCTGCCCTGGTAGGGAGTACGGGGCGATTCAGCGCGTTTGCAGGGCGATTCGTGCAGGAAACCGTTGGAAACAAGGCGTTTATGGTACAATGATGCCAGCAGAGAACGCACGCATCGCCTAGGATACGATACTTTATCAAAGACCAGACATCTCCAAACGATCCTTTCCTATAAAAAGAGGCAAAAAGGGCTGCTGCACCGCAGTGCAGCAGCCCTTTTTGCGCCGTACGGACATAAAAAAGCAAAAGCATCCGCAGCGACCGCTCCCGGAAAAACCGGAAGCCGCGTAAACGCTGCGGATGCTTTTTTCTTTTATAATGGAAGCTCCCGGGTGTTACTCCAGGTTGCCCGTCAGGGTCATCACGGCGGAGAGCACGGCCAGCGGGGCGGTCTCGCACCGGAGGATGCGGGGGCCAAGGCCCACCGTTCTGGCCCCGGCCTTGGCGGCCATCTCGGCTTCCTCGGCGGCAAAGCCGCCCTCGGCACCGGTAACGATGGCGATCTTCAGCTTCTGCCCATTGGCAGGGCGGGCTTCGGCCAGCAGCTGGCGCAAGGGTGCGCCGCCGCATTCGTAGCAGAACAGCACCAGGTCGTACTGGGCAAAGGTGCGGCACACCGCCCCAAAATTGGGCAGCGGCAGCGCTACATCCGGCAGAATGCCCCGGCCGCACTGCTTGGCGGCTTCCAGCGCGATGCGGTTGTAACGCTCGTTTTTCTGTTCCTCTTTTTTGGGGGCGGCCACGCAGTACCGGCTGAAAAAGGGCGCGATATGGGCGGCACCCAGCTCCACCCCGTGCTTGATGATCTGTTCCAGCTTGTCCTGCTTGGGGTAGCCCGCCAGCAGGGTCACCTCCACGCTCGGCTCGGCGGCGCTGGGGTAGCCCGGCTCTACGGTAAAGTCCACCCGGTCCTCCCCAAAGCCGGTAACGGTGGCGGTGTACTCCACGGCGTTGCCGTCACATAAAATAACAGTGTCGCCGGGCTTTGCCCGCATCACCCGGGCAAGATGATGGGCATCGGCCCCCCGCAGGGTGGCGGTGCCGGCAGAGATCTCGGTGGTAAAGTAGCGGTGCGGCATACGGTGCGCTCCTTTTCTATGGTTTTCCTTGGGATAGCCCTCCCCCGGCCGGGGAAAGGCTTATGCGGTCGTTGCTTATCCGGAACGATCAGGCCTTTTTACAGATGATGCACTCCCAGCCGCGCTTTTCCTTGACCTCCACAACGGTAAGGCCGGCCTTTTCCAGCCCGGCGATGACCTCGTCCCTGCGGCTGTCGATGATGCCGCTGGCGATAAAGGTAGCGCCCTCGGCCATCAGGCCGGGCACGGCGGGGGCAAGGCTGAGGATGGCGTTTGCCACGATGTTGGCGGTGATGATATCGTAGGTGCCGCTGGCCTTATCGGATAGATCGCCCACCAGCACGGTGAGCTTATCCTGCACGCCGTTCAACGCGGCGTTCTCCCCGGCGGTGCGTACCGCCACGGGGTCGATATCCACGCCCTCGGCGCTGGCGGCGCCCAGCTTGAGCGCGGCAATGGCCAGGATGCCGCTGCCGGTGCCGATATCCAGCACCCGCTCCCCGCCGCGCACCCGCTCGTCCAGCGCCTCCATGCACAGGTTGGTGGTCTCGTGGCCGCCGGTGCCAAAGGCAAGGCCGGGGTCCAGGATCAGCTTGACCCGGTCGGTGTCGTACTGCTGCCAGGAGGGCACCACGGCCAGGCGGCTGCCGATCTCCATGGGATGGTAGTATTTGCGCCAGCCGTTCTGCCAGTCCTCCTGCTCCACGCCTGCGGTCTCCACGGTGTAGGGGATGCCGGCGGCCTCCATGCGGGCGGCGATGAGGGCCAGCGTTTCCACCTGCGAGGCACCCGGCTCCAGATACAGATGGATGATAACGGTATCCCGGGGCTTATCCAGCAGCTCCTGCTCGATCAGGTCTACATGGGCGATCTCGGCCACCTGCTGCTCGATGTCGCTGTAGTCTTCGATGTAGATGCCGCCCTCGGCGATCATGGTGGCAACGGCCTCGGCGTT
>CAKTFD010000146.1 GCA_934553285.1 uncultured Faecalibacterium sp.
ACCGGCAAGTGGTTCAAGGGCAAGCGCATCGCAAACCCCAACACCCACGGCACCGGCTGCACCCTGTCCAGCGCCATCGCCTCCAACCTGGCCAAGGGCTACGACCTGGACACCGCTGTAGAGCGTGCCAAGGCCTATATCTCCGGCTGCCTGTCTGCCATGCTGGACCTGGGGCACGGTTCCGGCCCCATGGACCACACCTTTGACCTGCGGGGCGGCTTTATCCGGGACTAAGCCGCAGGCCCGCTGTCCCGCAATAAAAAAGACATCTGCAAGCCTTTCTGACCGCAAAGATCAGAAAAACGCTGTTGCAGATGTCTTTCTTTTTTTCGTACTTTTACCGCCGCACCGCTATCTCCCGGATGCCATAGCGCTGCATGAGGGCAATGGCTGCGGAGGTGATCTCCTCGCCGCTGACAGCCACCGGGATAGCGGGCGGGCAGGACACTGTGGGCATGGCGCAGACCCGCCCCAGCGCCTTGTGCACCGGGATGCAGACCTGTGCTCCCAGCACCGCCTGCCGGATGGTGCAGCGCTGCACCGCCTGCTGCTGCAATGCGGCAAACTCCCCTGCCCTGTCTGCGGGCCGGGGCAGCGCTGCGGGTACCGCTGCCAGAAGCTGCTCCAGCGCCGCCTGCAGGCGCACGTAGTCCTGGGGCGGGTTTTCCGGGGTAAACATCAGCACCACATAGCGGGGGTCGGCGTACTCGCACTCCAGCCGTGCGCCGCGCAGCGCCTCCGCCAGTGCCGTACCCGTGCAGCCAAGGGCAGCGGCATCTAACGTGAGCTTCATCGGCTCCTGCTGCGCCCCGGCAACAGCCAGCGGCACCGGGCAGTGCCGTGCCGCAGCAGCCTCGTTCAGGCTGCTGCGCAGGCGGGCAAGGACTGCGCAGCAGTGTACCAGCCGCCGGGGATACCCCTCTGCCAGCACCGCGTTGCACGCATCCAGCGATTGCAGGATCAGGTAGGACGGGCTGGTGGAGCCAAACAGCGCCAATGCTCCGCGCACGGCTGCCTCGTCCTGCACGGGGGCGTTGTGCCCCAGGTGCAGGTACGCCCCGCCGGTGACCACAGGCAGCGTTTTATGGGCAGAGTCGCAGCACATAGCTGCGCCCAGCGCGATGGGGTGGCTGTCCTGCAGCAGAAAGTGCAGGTACGCGCCGTGGGCGTTATCCACCAGCAGGGGCAGGCCCTGCGCCGCACAGACAGCGGCCAGCGCCGGGATATCCTGCACCCCGCCCAGGTAATCCGGGCTGGTGACGTACACGCCAAAGGGCGCCACGCCCTGCTGTGCCAGCCCGTGCAGCGCATCGGTCAAAGCCTGCGCTGTGACCGGGCAGCTGCACAGTGCACCTTCTGCCTGCGCCGATGGCCAGAGCCAGCGGATGTCAAAGTCCAGCAGCGCCGCCGCATACAACAGCGCCTTGTGGGCGTTGCGTGCGGCCAGCAGCACCGGGCGGTGTCCGGCCTGCGGTGCGGCCTGTAAGGCCAGAAACAGCATAGCGCGGATGCACTGGGACGAACCTTCGGTGCTGTAGTAGCTGTGTGCAGTGCCGAACAGCCGGGTGGCGTTGGCCTCGCTCCGGGCAATGATGCCTTCCGGCGCGTAAAGCTCGTCCGCGCCCTGGATCTCGGTGATATCCAGCGGTTCAAACCCCAACAGGCTCTGCCCCTTGTGCCCCGGCATATGCAGCCGGGCAGTGCCGGACTGGGCATAATCCCGCACAAAATCCACGATGGGGGTGGTCATGCTCATTCGCAGGCTTCGCCGTCAGCGCAGGCGTTGCAGGTAGAACCAAGCTCGATGGGCACCTCGATGCCCTTGGCTGCCAGCTCCTGGTTTTCGGCCACCTTGATCATGATGGCGCACTCCATGCGCTTTTTGAACAGCTCACAGCCATACTCATACACGCCGGTAATGCTGCCGGTAGCATGGTAGGAGTTGGCCGCACAACCGCCGGAGCAGTACAGCTTTGCCCAGCAGTCCTGGCACTCCTTGCGGGCGTAGGCGTTGCAGTGCTTGAACTCATCCCGCACGGCGGTGTTGGTAACACCCTTCCAGATATCGCCCAGCAGGTACTTGGGGTCGCCCACGAACTGGTGGCAGGGGTACAGATCGCCCCAGGGGGTAACAGCCATGTACTCGGTGCCGGAGCCGCAGCCGGAAATGCGCTTATAGATGCAGGGGCCGCCGGTCAGGTCGATCATATAGTGGTAGAAGGTAAAGCCGCGGCCCTCGCGGTCGCGCTTGATCATTTCCTTTGCCAGGATCTCGTACTGTTCCTTGAGGATGGGCAGGTCGGCCTCGGTCAGGGCGCTGGGGTCGCTGGGGTCACAGACCACCGGCTCCATGCTCAGCTCGGTAAAGCCGAGGTCTGCCATATGGAAGATATCGTTGGTAAAATCGGTATTATAGTGGGTATAGGTGCCGCGCATGTAGTAGTTTTTGTCGCCGCGCTTCTTCACAAATTCCTGGAACTTGGGCACGATGCGGTCGTAGCTGCCGTTGCCTGCGCAGTCCACACGGAAACGGTCGTTTACCTCCTTGCGGCCATCCAGGCTCAGCACCACGTTGTGGCACTCCTTGTTGCAGAAATCGATGACATCATCATCGATCAGCACGCCGTTGGTGGTCATGGTAAAGCGGAAGTTCTTGTTATGGATCTTTTCCTGCTCGCGGCAGTAGGCCACCAGCTTTTTGACCAT
>CAKTFD010000147.1 GCA_934553285.1 uncultured Faecalibacterium sp.
GGCGATATTCGTATTGTAATGGAACATACCAGTACGTACTGGAGACCAATCGCACTGACATTGAAGGAAGCGGGCTTTTTTGTTTCCGTTGTCAATGCGATGCTGATCCACGATTTTAGTGATAATACGATCCGAAAGCTAAAGACGGACCGAGCGGATGCTCTTACCTCGCACTGTTTCGGTGGGTCACTCTTGAAATTCAGCGAACCCGGTGCGCGGAGCATACGAGGGATGTCCTGCACGTTGTCCAGCTTCCAGCCTTTCTTGCGACCTTCTGCGATGACATACATACCAAACCCGGCAGATAGTTCCCGGATCTGCTCACGCTCATTTTCGTTACGGATAACAAATGGCTCGTCCAGCAGCCAAATGGCATGCACGCCATTGCCAGACCGCACAATGATGGAAGGTTTTAGCTTCAGACTGTTCACAAAATCGATAGCTTCTTCTTCTGTCTTCGGCAGTGCGTTTTCTTTGTGTGCCGAACCAAGCACATCTACATCCGCCACCATGCAAACAACGGTGTGAATCTGTCCGATACCACCTCTGACACTCGATGGCAGCCCTTCCTGACGCAGTGCAACGCAATAATAGGTGTTGGCACTGGTACCCAGCACTTTAATGCGCTCCGCTGCTTTGTCCAGTTCCGTGACCGAGATGTGCTCATTTCTGGAATCCGGCAGCGGCGTGATGGTAATGCATCCTTCTGTGCATTTACCATACAGCATCTGCAAAAAATCCCTCGTTGTAATATTCATAGGCTTCTCTCCCCCTGTGTTTTTAACGTGTAATCAATCTTTTTCTCTACATATCCGTACCTCCATTCCACCATGTTACCTTTCAGACCAACGAACTTCTGAAGTTCACTTTCCTTCCGCTGCTCAAAATTAAAGGCCTTCATTAAGCACACCGTTTTCGGGCAAAAAGGAGACACTTTTCACGTTTCTTTCACAAAATTTTAACATCCAAAGCCTTATCCAAATCTATTCACCCTACCCTTTATGTACATAGCACCTTGTGAGATAGCACGAAAAAAGCCGATAGGCTTTCGACCTACCGGCTGTTCGTCTGCTTATATTCAACTTTCGACAGTTTATATTATAGCACCGATTCGCTTACGATGCAATGCGTTTTTTCTCCAATATAATCCGTTTTTCTCCGTTTATAAAGTATGATTATACAAGCACATATTCGGCTGCTTTCTAAAAAGGGCTGCAAAGCAACTTTTGCGGTCTGCCGTACAGAAGATAGTGAATACAAACCGCCCCCTCTTCCGTTTTCACCTTCACCTGTTCTGCATGTTCAAATATATCGCGCAGACGGCGGTACTCTGCCCGCTGCGCATCCGTGTAGTGAGACGGCATATCCGAGGTAAGGAACACATTGCCCAGCAGGGCATTGACCGTGGCAAGGGTGCGTTTTTGCTCTGCCGTCAGCTTGCAGTTTTCCTCCCGGAGGAAGAACACATCCGGGTCGCTGCCATAGGCACGGCCATTGAGCTGCCGCCGGAATAGCGTGTTGTTGATGGCCTGCTTTGTGGACACCCGCTCCCGGTGGAACAGGCGCATATACCACACATCGTCCCAGTCCAGCCCTACGTCACAGCTGACACGGCAGTAATCCACCAGTCCGAAAGCCGGCATCACCGGTACGCCGCAGCCGAGAATCTGCTTTTGCCCGCACCATGTGCGCAAAAGCTCCATAGCACGGTACATCCGGGCTGCCCGGCTCTCGCGGGCGTTGCCAAAGGGGGCAGCACCGTACAGAAAATCCAGCTTGACAAGGTCGAAGCCCCAGTCGTTCAGCACCCGGTCAAATACCCGGCGCAGATAATCCAGCACGGCCGGGTTGTCGATATCCAGCGCATAGAAACTACTCCAGTTGCAGCCGCAGCACCACGGTGCACCGTTCACCTTCAGCAGCCAGTCCGGGTGCTGCCGGAAAAGGGCAGAGTCCTTTTCGCACACAAAGGGTGCAAGCCATAGCCCAGCCTGAAATCCGGCGGCGTGAATTTCCTCCACCATGCCTTTCAGCCCGTGGGGGAATTTCTGTGCATCTGTTTCCAGCCAGTCGCCCACCTTCGGCTCCCAGCCATCGTCGATCTGGAACAGGTCTCCCGGGCAGAGCAGGCTGCGACATCCGGTCAGGTCCTCCCGGATGGTATCCTCGGTGATGTCCTGATAGCGGTTGTACCAACTGGAATAGCCTGCCAGCTTCTTTTCAGTCCGGGGCTTGATGCCCATAGCCTGAAACCAGCCGTCGAACACCTCAGTCTCGCCGCCCTCGGCAAAAAACAGGTCAAGGAGTGGGAAACTGCCGCCGGGATGCTCCACCCCGGCGCAGTCACGCTCCAGCGTCAGCAGGGCTTTGCCGCTGTCGTAGCGGAGGATGGTGTAGCCCGGCTTCTCGTCCAGCGATGCCACCAGCCGGAACTGTGTGCCCTTGCGGAAATAGCAGTAGGAAAAGCCGTGGCTCTGCCCCTTTTGATGCCCATAAGGCGCAAAATGATAATCGCCGTAGCGGTCAAAGGCATATTTTTTGCGCAGAAAGCCGGGGATGTGGTCGGTGCCGCGCAGCTTGCCGTTCCGGTCCAGCTCCGGGCTGTAGGTCCATGTCTGGTAGCCGTTCATGAACAGACGCTCGTCTGCTTCCATCGTCCACGGCAG
>CAKTFD010000148.1 GCA_934553285.1 uncultured Faecalibacterium sp.
GGTGATGCGTGGGGTCTCAGCGTTTTCGGTTTCCGGCACCGTTTCCGGTTCCATCATGCTGTCCGGTTCGGCGGGGGCGGCAGCAAGTGCGGCAGGCTGTTTGCTGCCCGCAGGCTTTGCGGCGGCACTTGCCGGGGGCGCAGGCTGTGCCCCGCAGCCCGCCAGCAGCGCTGCCAGCAAAACTGCCGGTATCCAGCGGAATGCTTTGTGTTTCATGGCTGTTCTCCTGTGTTCTCAGTGGTCGTGCGAGCAGTCAGTCGGCTGTCAGCGGCACCCGCTGGGGCCAGGTATCCGGGGAGCGGGTCATCTGCAGCTGCGTCTTTCCTTCGGCAAAGGGGTTGGGGCCATCGAGCATCGTAAGGCACAGAGTGTTGGTGCTCGGATCATACTTCATCGCCGCTATAAAGGTGATGCCCGGCACCCCGTCCGGGGTCTCGTTAGTAAAAACGCCCAGCACCATGCCCTCCGGCACCACGCCCAGATACATTGCATAGCCCTGATAGAAGAGGCCGGTCTCCTGCATTCCCATCTGGAAGTAGCCGCCGCTTTCCACATCCATCCAGCTCCAGTGGCTGTCGGCAACATAGTTGAAGGCACCGGTGACCTCGTAGGGCAGCTCCTGCATATTCCATTCTGCCGTCAGGGGAGCCAGCTCCAGCACAGAGCCATCCTCCCGGCGCAAATTCACCTCGCTGCCGCTGCGCTCCAGCGCTACGCCCTGATTTGCAATGTAGATGGGGTCCTGACAGACTAGGGCGCTGCCGAACATGAGGCAGTGCAGCACATCCACGTACTCCACCACGCCGTCCCGGGTCAGCAGATAGACCACCGGGTGGAAGGACGCGCCGATCTCTCCGATACAAACATCGAGATACTCATTATAGATGCCAAGGATGGGGTAGGTGTGGTCTTGTTCCAGCCAGATGTTGTAATCCGTGCCCCATGCGGCGGTCTCCGGTGTGTGGCGGAGGGTAATGGTGCCCTGCGCTCCCTCCAGCTGCACCTGCGCGCTGCCGTAGGTGTCGGTCAGCACCGGGGTGTCGGCAGGGGCGGCGGAGGTCAGCGGGAACTCTACCTCCAGCGGCCGCCAGCCGCTGCCCGCGCTGGTGCGGTAGCCCGCCTCAAGGGTGACAGTATTTTCTTTTTTCAGCCGGACAATCAGATTTTCCAGCGCGTTGTCCCGCAGGGTATCGGCGCGCATCTCGGAGAGCATGCCACTTTCCCGTAGATAATCGTAATATTCCCACTGCGCCATGTTGCGGTCAAAGGTCTGTATGGAGGTGCGGTACACCGCAAGCTGCGTTTCGTCCGGGTCCAGCCCCATGCGCTGGAGCAGCTCGGCCACGGAGACCGGCTTGCCGGTGGCAAAATCGAAGCACCAGCCCCGGGAATAGGCCGGGTCGGTACCGCCGTAGTAGCTGCTCACCACAAGGCTGACGCAGTCGCCGTACCAGTAGGCATCCCAGTCGATGTAAGTCTGCGGGCACCATTCGTCCTGCGGCACCTCAGCCTGCGGGTAGCTTTCATAGTCCCGATATTCCGCCGCATACCTGGCGGCAAGCTCATCATTGAGATAGGCGGCATCCGGGCTGTCGCACACAAGCTGCGGCACATGGATGGTCAGCTTCTGTGCGCTGCCCCACTCGTCCCGGATGGTCTTTTCCAGTGTGAACTGCTCGGTGATACGTTCCTTTTGAATAGCAAGCGCCGGAGCATTCTGGCTGCTGCCGGTGCTCTGGCTGGTGGCTGCGGAGCCGGAGCTGCTTGTTGTGCCGCCGCACCCGGTAAGCACAACCGCCGCAGCCAGCACCAGCGCGGTAAGGCGTTTGTGTTTCATGGTCGTTCTCCTGTGTTCTCAGCGGCTCCCGCCGGGGTCAATAATCCGGGCAGCGGATCAGCTGCAGCTGGGTCTTTCCCTCGGCAAAGGGGTTCTCCCCGTCGATCATGGTAAGGTTCAGGGTCTCGTTGTACAAATCGTACTTCACCGCCGCCACAAAGGTGACGCCGGGTATCCCATCCGGGGTCTCGTTGGTAAAAAAGCCCAGCACCATACCCTCCGGCACCACGCCCAGATAATCGGCGTAACCCTGATAGAAAACGTTGTTGTCCTGCACGCCCATCTGGACGGAGCCATCGCTTCCCACGTCCATCCAGTCAAACTGGTTGTCGCCCATGTCGTTGAAGGCACCGACAGCCTCCGAGGGGATCTCCTGCGCGTTCCACTCTGCCGTCAGGGGAGCCAGCTCCAGCACAGAGCCATCCTCCTGATGCAGAATTACCTCTTTGCCGCTGCGTTCCAGCGCCACGCCCTGATTTGCAATATAGATAGGGTCCTGACAGACCAGAACATTTCCGGACATAAGGCAGCGCAGCACATCCACATACTCCACCACGCCGTCCTTGGTCAGCAGATAGACCACCGGGTGGAAGGATGCACCGAGTTCTCCGATGCACACATCCACATATTCATTGTAGATGCCAAGGATGGGGAAAGTACGGTCCTGTTCCAGCCGGATGCCGTAATCCGCGTCCCATGCGGCGGTCTCCGGCGTGCGGCGGAGGGTGATGGTGCC
>CAKTFD010000149.1 GCA_934553285.1 uncultured Faecalibacterium sp.
GGACTGCAAAAAGATGATGGGTCTGGCGCTGAAAAACGTCACCCTGACCCTGCTGGAGGACGGCAAGGCCATCTTTGCGGAGCAGGGCGAGATGCTGTTTACCCACTTTGGCATCAGCGGGCCGCTTACCCTGAGCGCATCCAGCCATCTGGGGGACATGAAAAAGCATCGTTACATTGCGGAGATCGATTTGAAACCTGCTCTGAGCGAGGAACAGCTGTACGACCGCATCACCCGGGATTTTGCGCTGCTGGCAAACCATGCAGCGCAGGGCGCGCTGGTCAAGCTGCTGCCGGCCAGTATGCAGCCGGTGATGGTGGCGCGCTGGGGCATCGACCCGGCCACCAGAGCCAACCAGATCACCCGGGAGCACAAGCGGGAGCTGGTGCAGCTGATCAAGCACTGGCAGGTGCCCATCGATGCCCGGGGCGATCTGGCCCACGCAGTGATCACCAGCGGCGGCGTATCGGTGCGGGAGGTAGACCCCAAAACCATGCAGAGCAAAAAGGCGCTGGGGCTGTATTTTGCGGGCGAGGTGCTGGATGTGGATGCCTATACCGGCGGCTACAACCTGCAGATCGCTTTCTGTACCGCACAGAGCTTTGCGAATAACCTGTAAGAAGGCAAAAATGCGGACAAGAGGGAAACCGGGCAGTGCAGCCGATTTCCTATGTACTATATATAAATAAGGAGAACATATTATGGTATCTGTTGCGATCGATGGGCCTGCGGGGGCAGGCAAATCCACTCTGGCACGCCGTCTGGCGGCGGAACTGGGGTACATCTATGTGGACACAGGCGCAATGTACCGCGCCATCGGCCTGTACGCCCTGCGTGCGGGCAAAGACCCCAAAGACAACGCGGCGGTCGATGCGCTGCTGCCGGAGATCACGCTGCGGCTGGCCTCCATTGAAGGCGAGCAGCACATCTACCTGCAGGATGAGGATGTGAGCACCGCTATCCGCACCGAGCAGGCGGGCATGGCGGCTTCGGCTGTGGGTGCCAACCCCGCAGTCCGGGCATTTTTGCTGGAATTGCAGCGGAACATGGCCAAAAAGCAGGATGTGCTGATGGATGGCCGGGATATCGGCACCGTGGTGCTGCCGGATGCAACGGTAAAGATCTTCCTGACCGCCAGCCCGGAGGCACGCGCTGCCCGCCGCTGGAAGGAGTATCAGGCCAAGGGCATCGATACCTCCTATGAAGAGGTGCTGGCAGATGTAAAGCAGCGGGACTATCAGGACACCCACCGCGCTGCCGCTCCGTTGAAGCAGGCAGAGGACGCAGTGCTGCTGGATACCTCGGCGCTGGATTTTGAGCAGAGCCTTGCCGCCATGAAGCAGATCATTGCTGAAAAGACCTGCGGCTGAAACAAACAGGACAGGAATAGAAAAATGGTATTGTATTATATTCTGGTGCCGCTGGCGTGGCTGGTGTGGCACATCGGTTTCCGCATCCGTGTGGAGGGCCGCGAAAATCTGAAAAAGGTGCAGACCGGGGGGTATATCCTGGCGCCCACCCATGTGTCTGCCATCGACCCGGTGTTCATCGTGGTCACCCGGTGGGGCAAACGGATGATCGTGTTTGCCAAAAAGGAGCTGTTCGAGATCAACGGCTTCCTTACCTGGTTCTTCCGCTGTGCTGGTGCGGTGTGCGTACGCGGCACCAAGGACGAGGTAACGGTCATCCAGCAGACGGTGGATGCCTGTAAGCAGGGCCGCACCCTGCTCCTTTTCCCGGAAGGCACCCGGGAAAAGGAGGGCAAACTGCTGCCGCCCAAGAGCGGGCTGTTCGTCATTGCGGCGCAGGCCGGGGTGGATGTGGTGCCCTGCCGCATCCTGTATGATACGCCGGATGGAAAGATGCGGCTGTTCTGCAAGGTGCGGGTGATCTACGGTGCGCCGATGCCCGCAGCGCAGTTTGCCATGGAGGGCCGCCGCGATACCCAGAAGCTCCGCGCCAACAAACAGGCGCTGCTGGATGCCTGGGAAAAGATGGGAGAATGAAAATGGAGATTCGTCTGGCAAAAACGGCAGGCTTCTGCTTTGGCGTGAACCGTGCCGTGGAACTGACCTATGGGCTGCTGGCCGAGGGGCGCAGGGTGGCTACCCTGGGGCCGCTGATCCACAACCCCCAGGCCGTGGAGGATATGCAGCGCAAGGGTGCACGGGTGGTGGATACCGTGCAGCAGGTGCCCACCGGGTACGAGGTGGTCATCCGCAGCCACGGGGTGCCGCGCAGCGTGTACGAGGAGCTGGAGAGCCGCAATGTTCCGTATCACGATGCTACCTGCCCCTTTGTGCAGAAGATCCAGCGCATTGCCGCGCAGGCCGAACAGGAGGGTGCGGTGCTGCTGGTGGCGGGCGATAAGACCCATCCGGAGGTGCAGGGCATCGTGGGGCATACCCGCGGCGAGGTGTTCGTTTTTGCGGATCTGGCCGAACTGGAGGCCTGGAAAGGCCCTTCGGACCCCCAAAAACCCCTTTTTGCAGTTGCACAGACCACATTTCAGGTAACAAAATGGAAAGAAAGTTCGGAGTTTCTCAAAAAAGCCTAT
>CAKTFD010000150.1 GCA_934553285.1 uncultured Faecalibacterium sp.
GCGATCTCCTTGATGGGCTGGATGGTGCCGATCTCGTTGTTGGCCATCATGATGCTGACCAGAGCGGTATCGGGGCGGATAGCGGCCTCCACATCCTCGGGGCGGATATAGCCCTCAGAGGTGGGGCGGATATAGGTCACCTCAAAGCCCAGGCGCTCCAGCGCTGCCATGCTGTGCATGATGGCGTGGTGCTCAAAGGCGCTGGTGATCAGGTGCTTTTTGTTCTGCCGTGCCTTGGTAAAGGCGGTGCCCTTTACGGCCCAGTTGTCGGCCTCGGAGCCGCAGCCGGTAAAGAAGATCTCAGCAGGGGAGGCGTTGATGGCCTTTGCCACCTGGGCACGGCCGGTATCCACAAACTCCTTGGCCTCGTAGCCAACGCTGTAATGGCTGCTGGGGTTGCCGCAGGCACCGCTCAGTGCCTGGACCATCACTTCCAGCACTTCCGGCGCACAGGCCGTAGTGGCGGCGTTATCCAGATAAACCACTTTTTCTGTGTTTTCCATAGGAATGATCCTTTCTTATGAATGCGTGTGCCGGGGGCATTGCGCCCGCGTGCACGCGCGGAATCCTTTCAACGGATAAGTTATACCATATCATTCCCTAGTGTGTCAATAGGAATACTGGAATTTCATACATGCGCAGCAGTTTTCAGCACACGGGTACGGAAAACGGGATATCAGCGGCCTTTTCCGGTCAGTTTGCCCAGTGCCACCTTCCATTTGGGGTAGCCCCAGCGCTTATCCTCGGCAAAATCGTCCGCCAGCTTCCAGGGAAAGACCCCGCCGTCAAAATACAGGCTGCCGTCCGCATCCACCCGGTCCAGCTTTTTGGGCAGGTAGCTCTCGTCGTAGTAGCTCTTGCGGCGGTCCGGCAGCACCCAGTGCAGGGTGCCGTCCGCATCCATCCCGGACGCCCACACCCCGAACACAAAGGTGGCCGCCTCGCCGTAGCAGTGCTGCTCAAAGCGGATGGCACCATCATAATAGAACTTGATGACCTCCAGCGTGCCGGATTCCTTTTTGCCGTCCCGCCCCAGGGTGGGGCGGTAATCCTGCTGGTAACGGCAGCCGCAGTGGCTGCCCGCAAAGTCTTTTGCGTGGAACGACATGGCATGATCCCTTTCTGTTATTTTTATTCTACTTAAAAATGCCCCTCAAAATCGCCCTCGATCTCATAGGGCCAGCTCAGGATGCCGCCCAGGTCCCGCAGGTCGGTGTAGCCAAGGCTCTCCAGCTTCTGTACGGCATCGGCACTGCGGCGGCCGGTGCGGCAGTATACCAGCCACAGGGCGTTTTTGTCCGGCAGCACCTTGGCGGCGCAGCTCAGCACCTGCCCCAGCGGCAGCAGCTTTGCGCCCGGGATATGCCCTACGGCGTATTCGTCCGGCTCCCGCACATCCACAGCCACGGCTTTGCCGCTGTCCAGCAGGCGGATGGCATCCGCTGCGGAGATCTTTTCTGTCATACTCTCACTCCTTGTGTAGATACTTTATCCATCCTATGATAACAGACCTTTTTTGTTTGCACAAGAGGTTTGTCCTTTGCAAAATCCGAGCAACGTGCTATACTATAAAAAGCAACAGGGGCAATACCACATCCTTACGGAGCACCGAGGCGGTGCTCAGGCCCAAAGGGCGTGCGGGAGGCGGGGGTTGCCCAAAGAGAGGACCTACCATGAAATTTTCCACCAAGAGCCGCTATGCCCTGCGCCTGATGGCGGAGCTTGCGCGCTATGCGCCGGGCACCACTGTAAGCCTGAAAGAGATCAGCGAGCGGCAGAACCTGAGCCTGAAATATCTGGAGCAGATCGTTACCCCGCTGGCACGGGTGGGGCTGGTCAAGAGCGAGCGGGGCAGCCAGGGCGGTTACCGCCTGACCAAGCACCCTGCCGACTATACCGCCGGCGAGATCCTGCGCGCCATCGAGGGCAGTGTGGCCCCCATCCCCTGCCTGGGCAGTGTGACCAACGAGTGCCCCATGTCCGAGCAGTGCTTCACCCTGCCGTTCTGGGCGGGGCTGGATGAGGTGATCAACCAGTATATCGACAGTGTTACGCTGGAACAGCTGGCCAGCCAGCTGCCCACGCTGGATTCCGGCGCGCAGGAGAGCTGCTGCAGCTGCGGCAGCGCAAAAAACGAAAAATAACCAAAAATAAGGCTTGACATTCCCCGTTGCATCGGCTATAATAAGCAAGCATTCAGCGAATGCATATAGGGGTATAGCTCAGCTGGTAGAGCAGCGGTCTCCAAAACCGCGTGCCGTGAGTTCGAAACTTACTACCCCTGC
>CAKTFD010000151.1 GCA_934553285.1 uncultured Faecalibacterium sp.
TTCTTATCCTCGCTCAACATTTCCACCTTAAAGATGGCGTTGGGCATGGCTTCACGCACAATGCCTTCGATCTCGATGACGTCTTCTTTAGACAAGCTATTTGCCTCCTCATTGGATCTGCTCAGTTTGTCATAACAGAGTACCGGCACATCCCGCCTGCAACCCAGAAAGCACTGCATTTCTCGTGCCTGCGCCCGATCAGTGCAGTTTGCCGCTTCTGTTTTACAGGATATCCGTACCGGCCCTCAGACGGACAGGTGGCGATGAGCGCCACATACTTCATCTCCTGCGGCACAAAATCCGCAAAACGGGCAGACTGCGTCTGTCCGTCGAGGAAGTATCTGGCTTCCACAGCCATTTATAGATTATACACCTTTTGTTGTCAATTTGCAAGAGGTTTTTTCCGTATTTCCGATAAAAAATTCTTCTGATAAAAACACTGTTCCGTCCCTGTCCGGCTTTCGCGCTTCTCCACCGTGATGGTGAAACTTTTTCACCAAAACTTGTCACAATTGCACAAATTGCAGGGGTGAGAAGAGGAAAAGGTCGTAGAGGAACATGGCATTTGAGCCACTCCCCTGTGAAAACGCGTTTGTCGCGCGCCGCGGAGGGCAAACAAAATCGTCCTTCTTGCAAAAAGAGCCGCCGCACATGGTTTCGTGCAGCGGCTCCTTTTTACAGGGGCTTATTTCAGGCTGAAAGTCGCCGGGTCAAACGCAGGGTCATCCCAGCTGCGGGTCATGATCTCGGTATGGTCCTTCAAAATGGCCACCGAGTGCTCAAAGTGCGCAGCCAGGCCGCCGTCCTTGGTCTTGACGGTCCAGCCATCGCTCAGCTGCTTGATCTTGTAGTCGCCCTGGCAGATCATAGGCTCGATGGCAATGGTCATGCCGGGTACCAGCCGGGGGCCGCGGCCCTGATGGCCGTAGTTGGGCACCTCGGGATCCTCGTGCAGTTCCCTGCCGGTGCCATGCCCCACAAAGTCCCGCACTACCGAGAAGCCTGCATCCTCGCAGTAGCTCTGCACGGCGTAGCCGATATCGCCGATGCGGTTGCCCGCCACGGCCTGCTCGATGCCCTTGTACAGCGAAGCCTTGGTCACCTCCAGCAGGCGCTGAGCTTCCAGATCGACCTTGCCCACCGCATAGGTGCAGGCGTTATCGCCGTTGAAGCCGTCCACCTTGGCACCGGTATCGATGCTCACGATGTCACCCGGACGGATAACGATATCGTGGGAGGGGATGCCGTGGATAACGGTATCGTTCAGGCTGATGCAGGCCGTACCAGGAAAACCGTACAGCCCCTTGAAATTGGGGATGCCGCCATGCTTCACGATGAAGTCATAGATCAGCTTGTCCAGCTCCCAGGTGGTCATGCCCGCCTCGATATGTTCTCCGCCGTATTTCAGGGCCGCTGCGCTCAGGGCATTTGCCCGGCGCATACCGTCCAGTTCTTTTGCATTTTTGATCTGGATCACGCTTATGCCTCCAAAGCCTTCATGACTTCCGCCGTGGTCTCCTCGATGGAGGGGCAGAACTTGATCTCTGCCAGTTTGCCGCGGGCACGGTAGAACTCCACCAGCGGCTCGGTCTGCTCATGATAGGCTTTCAGACGGTCCAGCACCGTAGCGGGCTGGTCGTCCTTGCGGATAACGGTGTTGCCGCCGCACAGGTCGCACACACCTTCCACCTTGCTCTTTTTGTTGAGGATGTGATAGCTTGCGCCGCACTTTTCGCAGACACGGCGGCCGCTCATGCGCTCCACGATCACGTTGTCCTCTACCTGCAGCTCCAGCACCTTATCAATGCGGATGCCCATGGTCTCGATCGCCTCTGCCTGGGCAATGGTGCGGGGCACACCATCCAGGATGAAACCGTTGGCGCAGTCTGCCTGTGCCAGACGATCCTTCAAAATACCAATGATGACTTCATCGGGCACCAGTGCACCGGCGTCCATAAAGCTCTTGGCTTTCAGGCCCATCTCGGTGCCTTCCTTAACAGCAGCGCGCAGGATGTTGCCGGTGCTGATGGAGGGGATATTCAGCTTTGCACAGATGATCTCGGCCTGGGTGCCTTTGCCGGCACCAGGTGCGCCCAACAGGATCAGATTCATAGGATCGCTTCCTTTCTTTTTATCGGGGTTAAAAGACGTACCGTACAAAAAAGCAAAAAAGCACTGAAAAGTCCGAGCGTACTCTCCTTTCCAGTGCTTTCTTACATCTTTATTGCTTCAGATCAGCCAAGGAAACCCTTGTGGTTGCGCA
>CAKTFD010000152.1 GCA_934553285.1 uncultured Faecalibacterium sp.
AAGAGCCTTGTGGGCATGGACGAAAAGACCACCCTCAAGACCTGGACCATCATGGAAACGCTGGTCGGCGGTGTGGGCTTCCTGGTGGCGCTCATCATCTCCTTCTTTGCCTGACCGCCTGCCCGGGGCCTGCACCCCAGGGTAAGCGTCTGGATCGTTCTCCGATCCCTACTCATTTACCTTTACCTCCTTCAAAAAAGCCGCTCCGGTCTGCTTTGCCCGGAACGGCTTTTTGGGGTAAAGCGCCTGATAAAAGCGGTGCGCCTGAAAACATCCGTTTTGTTCCCATGGACAAGCACAGGAGGTGCTTTTGTGAACATTAAAAAGATCACGCAGGGCAAAAACCTGACCGATACAGAGCAGACCGTACTGGAGTACATCCTGGATCATCTGGACACGGTGCAGACCGAAGGTGTGCGCGGGGTGGCGCGGGCAAACTATACCTCCACCTCCACCATCATGCGGCTGGCCCGTAAGATGGATTACAGCGGCTTTGTGGATATGTGCTACAAACTGCGCTCTTTTACCGAAACGCCGCACCAGACGATGCAGGCGGACGAAAACTTTCTCAACAGCTTTGGTGTGGATGCACTGCTGAACTACAATACCTATACGCAGCTCAAAGCCTGCGCGGAAAAAATACTGGAGCAGAAGGATAAGATCCTCTTTGTCTACGGCACCGGCTTTTCCGGCACGGTGTGCACCTACCTGGCCCAGAAGCTGGTCAACATGGGCATTTTGTGCGTCAGTGCCACAGGCGGCGATTCCGTGGGCATCTTTGAGAACACGCTGGAACGGATGGGGATGTTTTTCTGTATCTCCAAATCCGGCGAGACCGCCATGGTGCGCGATAAGATCAAGACCGCGCAGGAAAACGGCGTGTGCACCGTAGCCATTACCGGCGAGCAGAAAAACAGCATCGGGCAGTTTGCAGACCTGTGGTTCCGGGTAGAGAACCCGTGGAAGCTGGACGACCAGAACACCCTGCCCAACACCTTTTTTCCGCAGACCATGATGCTGATCGAGCTGATCGCCTACGAATACCGCCGCCTGTGCCTTGGAAAAGATATGGAATAACGCAGATTTGTGCAGGATATGCAAAAAGGAACGGCGTTTTTGCATAGATATACCAGAAACGCGTTACCGCTTTGGGTAACGCGTTTTCTTCTGTTCAAAATTTGTTTACAGCTGCAAATTTTTGTGCGATAGTAGTGGCACAATCCCGGCCGGATATGTGTGGATGGACGCATCCCGCGCAAGAACGATATCTGAAAAATGTAAAACGAAAGAAGGAGTCAAACCCATGAAGGATAAGGTCATGGATGCGTTGCAGCGGTTTTCCAAAGCAATGTTTATCCCCGTTCTGATCCTGCCCATCGCCGGTATTCTGATCGCTGTGGGCAACCTGTTCACCAACCCGCGGCTGCAGGCGGTCCTGCCGTTTTTGAACAACCCTGTCACCATCGGATTCGGCACCCTGCTGTCCGGCTCGCTCAACGCCATCCTCACAAACCTGGGCGTTATCTTCTGTGTCGGCCTGAGCGTCGGTCTGGCCAACAAGAAAAAATCTGAGGCAGGCTTCATCTCTCTGCTGGCATTCCTGGTGTTCCTCAACGCCATGAACAAGTTCATGAATATGCGCGGTATGCTGGTGGAAGGCAGCCTTTCCGGCACCGGCCAGGCCATGGTCCTGGGTGTTCAGGTGCTGGACATGGGCGTGTTCATCGGCCTGCTGCTGGGCATCGTGGTGGCCTATGTGCACAACCGCTTCTGTGAGACCGAGTTCAACAATGCATTCCAGATCTACGGCGGCACCCGTTTCGTATTCATCGTGCTGATCCCGGTCATGGTGGTCATGGCTGTGCTGTTCACCTTTGCATGGCCGTATGCACAGGCCGGCATCAACGCGCTGGGCGGCTTTATCCGCAGCGCCGGCAACTTTGGCCTGTTCATCTACGGCACGCTGGAGCGCCTGCTGATCCCCACCGGCCTGCACCATCTGGTTTACACCCCGTTCCTGTACTCCTCTCTGGGCGGCACTGCCACCGTGGGCGGTCAGGTGCTGGAGGGTGCCCGCAACATCTACTACGCCGAGATCGCAGATCCTTCCGTTGCAGTGCTGAGCCAGTCCGTCATCTGGGATGCCCGCGGTATCTCCAAGATGTTTGGTCTGATCGGTGCCTGCCTGGCCATGTACCAGACTGCACGCCCTGAGAACCGCGAAAAGATCAAGCCCGTGCTGATCAC
>CAKTFD010000153.1 GCA_934553285.1 uncultured Faecalibacterium sp.
ATTTTTGGACCTACCAAGGACTGGGAGTGCCACTGCGGCAAGTACAAGCGCATCCGCTACAAGGGCAAGATCTGCGACCGCTGCGGCGTTGAGGTCACCAAGGCCAAGGTCCGCCGTGAGCGTATGGGCCACATCGAGCTGGCCGCTCCCGTGAGCCACATCTGGTACTTCAAGGGCATCCCCAGCCGCATCGGCCTGATGCTGGACATCAGCCCCCGTCTGCTGGAAAAGGTGCTGTACTTTGCCAACTATATCGTCACCGATCCCGGCCTGACCCCCCTGGAAAAGAAGCAGCAGCTGACCGAGAAGGAATACCGTGAGATGCGCGAGCGCTACGGTGATGAGTTCGAGGCCGCCATGGGTGCCGAGGCCATCCAGGATCTGCTGAAAGAGATCGACCTGGATCAGCTGAGCGCTGAACTGACCGCTGAGGTGGAAAAGTCTTCCGGCCAGAAGCGTGTCCGCATCCTGAAGCGTCTGGAAGTGGTGGAGGCATTCCGCATTTCCGGCAACCGCCCCGAGTGGATGGTCATGGACGTGCTGCCTGTGCTGCCGCCTGACCTGCGCCCCATGGTCCAGCTGGACGGCGGCCGCTTTGCCACCTCCGACCTGAATGACCTGTACCGCCGCGTCATCAACCGCAACAACCGTCTGCGCCGCCTGCTGGAGCTGGGTGCTCCCGACATCATTGTGCGCAACGAAAAGCGGATGCTGCAGGAAGCAGTGGACAGCCTGATCGATAACGGCCGCCGCGGCCGTCCGGTCACCGGCCCCAACAACCGTGCGCTCAAGAGCCTTTCTGATATGCTGAAAGGCAAGCAGGGCCGCTTCCGTCAGAACCTGCTGGGCAAGCGTGTTGACTACTCCGGCCGTTCTGTTATCGTTGTCGGCCCTGAGCTGAAAATGGATCAGTGCGGTCTGCCCAAGGAGATGGCACTGGAGCTGTTTAAGCCCTTTGTGATGAAGGACCTGGTGGAAAAGGGCATTGCCAACAATATCAAGTCCGCCCGCAAGATGGTCGAGCGCGCCAAGCCCGAAGTCTGGGACAGCCTGGAGACCGTTATCAAGGGCCATCCCGTGCTGCTGAACCGTGCACCTACCCTGCACCGTCTGGGCATCCAGGCCTTTAACCCCGTGCTGGTGGAAGGCCGTGCCATCAAGCTGCACCCCCTGGCATGTACCGCATTTAACGCCGACTTTGACGGCGACCAGATGGCAGTCCATCTGCCCCTGAGCGAGGATGCCTGCCGCGAGGCCAAGATGCTGATGCTGGCTTCCGGCAACCTGCTCAAGCCCTCTGACGGCGCACCTGTTACCGTGCCTACCCAGGATATGATCCTGGGCAGCTACTACCTGACCACCGTCCGCGAGAGCGACGAGGGCGCAGGCAAGGTGTTCCGCGATGAAAACGAGGCGCTGATGGCTTACGCCGAGCACATCATCACCCTGCACGCACCCATCAAGGTGCGCCGCACCATGGTCATCGATGGCGTGGAGCGTACCGGCCTGGTGGATGCTACTGCCGGCCGCATCATCTTCAACAATCCTGTGCCCCAGAACCTGGGCTATGTGGACCGTACCGATCCTGAGCACTGGCTGGAGTACGAGGTCAGCTTCCGCGTGACCAAAAAGACCTTGCCCGACATCATCTCCCGCTGCATGACCCGCAACGGCAGCCGCAAGTGCGCGAAGATGCTGGATGCCATCAAGGCACAGGGCTACAAGTATTCTACGCTGTCCGCTATCTCTGTGGCTGTGTGCGATGCTGTGATCCCGCCCCAGAAGCAGGAGCTGATCGCAGAGGCCGATAAGGAGATCGCCAAGGTCGGCAAGCTGTTCAACCGTGGTCTGATCTCGGACAACGAGCGTTACAACAAGACCATTGCCATCTGGCAGGCAACCACCGATAAGGTCTCCAAGGCGCTGGCAGATAACCTGCCCAAGGACAACGAGATCTATATGATGGCGGATTCCGGTGCTCGTGGTTCCATGAACCAGATCAAGCAGCTGGCTGGTATGCGCGGCCTGCTGGCAAATACCGCCGGCCACACCATCGAGATGCCCATTCGTGCCAACTACCGCGAAGGTCTGAATATTCTGGAATATTTCGTTTCTGCCCGTGGTGCTCGTAAGGGTCTGGCCGATACCGCTCTGCGTACCGCCGACTCCGG
>CAKTFD010000154.1 GCA_934553285.1 uncultured Faecalibacterium sp.
GCGATCCGGAAGAATATTTGAAAAATACGGCTGGGAGCCACGGACTAGAGGACTAAACGCAAAAACAGGGTGCGCCCTGCCGGACGCACCCTGCGAAAATCCACATACGATATGTACAACAGAGCGTTCCCTCGTCGGGAACGCTCTATTTTATGCGGCCGTACCGGTATGCGGTTTCATGGCGTTTTCTGTATCTGCAACAGCCTGACGATAAGCACTTACAGCGTTGATATATTGTTCAACCAGCTGGGGATAGTCCTCTGCACCGGGTGAAGTTTTCCGCAGCACGGTCTCCACCGCGCACATAGCAATTTTTGCAACCTCCAAGGTGATCTGATTCGTCATAGCGGTATCCTCCGTTCATTTTTCTGTGTATAGAATACCACATAACGCAAAAAAGAGAACGGAAGTTTCCGTTCTCTTTTTTGAAAAATACAGATATTTTATGCGCCCGAAGGTAAGTTTTGCGCTAGGAGCGCGCTCTGTCGCAGCACGATGCGCACGGTAGTGCCGGTGGCGTCGCTGTCAAAATCAAAGCCGAAATCCTGATACAGCATGGAAAGACGCTCATAAATATTTTTCAGGCCGATGCCATGCCCCTGCGGTTTGATCGTGAATGCCCGGATCTCATTCAGCCGTTTCGGCTCAACGGGCGTTCCGGTATTGTGGACGATCAATGTCAAGGCATCGTCCTGAGCCTGTGCAGCTATGTGTATCCTGCAGACCGTGTCACTATCCTCCACACCGTAATGGATCGCATTTTCGATCAAGGGCTGCAGCGTAAAGTGCGGCAGCGTCCACTGTTCCAGTTTCCCGGAGACAGTCAGCGTAAACTCCGCACGGCTTTTATAACGGAGCTGCTGGATGGCAATGTAGCTGCTGGCAAGCTGTACATCTGCCGCCGCCGTAGAGTTCTGCCGGGGACTCAGGGCAGCCCGGAGGATATCGCCCAGACTGACGATCATCTTGCAGGCGTTCTCCCGATCCCCTGCCTTGACCAGCCAGTTCAGGGTGCCCAGGGTGTTGTACAAAAAGTGGGGGTTGATCTGGGCTTGCAGCATCTTATACCGGGTCTCCTGCAAGAGGATCTGCTTTTCGTAGTTTTCGTGGATGAGGGTGTCAATCTTGCCCAACATGGAATCAAATTCTTTTGTCAGGGTGCCGATCTCATCCGCTGCCGGGTCGGCGGGCAGCAGGGCGCGGGCAGCGGCAAAATTGCCCTCCTGCTGATCCACGGTCTGCATGGCTTCGCTCAGGGTATGGATGGGTTTTGTGACCAGCCGCGCCATGTGCAGCAGCACCCACGCAAACAGTAGCAGGATGGCGCACTCACCGAAGATCAGGGCATTGCGGGCGGTGTTGATCTGGCCATAGATTTCGTGGTAGTCGAATACGCTGCACAGCCGCAGCCCAGTCACGGAACTTGTCAGCCAGCAGATGTAGTATTTTTTATCCCCGATGGTGCTGATCTGGTAGCCGTGGGCACTTTCCTCCTGCGGCAGGGCGGCCGCCGCCTCTTCGCCGCTGTGGTAGATCAGCTGCGTTCCGTTATAGAGATACAGCTCCGAGGGCTGGCTGGAAAGGCTGTGAATCTCGTTGTCCAGCAGCTTGCCCACATCCAGCGCCACCACGATGGTGCCCAGTTTTTTCAGGCTCATGTCCTGACTGCGCAGGATACGCCGCCCGCACAGGATGTAGGGGTAGTCTGCACTGTCGGAGGTCTGTATCACAAAGCCGCCGGGGGTGGCGTTCAGCGCCATTTCCAGTGCGGTCTGCCGCCCGGCGCCGGGGTCTGGCATATCCTGCCCGATGGTCAGGGTGTGGCCGTTCAGGTCGGTGTATTGCAGGCTGTTGATCTGACGGTCCTGATAGATCTTTTCCAGCAGCAGCGGGCGCACGCCGGTAAGCAGATAGTAGTAGTTTGCGGTCTGCGGGTCTGCCTGCGCCAAAGCGTTCAGCTGCTCCTGAATGTTGGA
>CAKTFD010000155.1 GCA_934553285.1 uncultured Faecalibacterium sp.
GACCGCATCACCGGCCTGAACACCCGCTTCCGCATCATGACCGGCAAGGTGAGCATGATCAATCAGGAGCAGACCTGCGAAGAGCACCTGCAGATCCTGGACGCTGCCCTGGCAGACGACTGGGATGCTGCCGCCGAGGCGCTGCAGCACCATCTGGAGCTGGCCCGCGACAAGGCCGAAGGCGTTATCAAGGTCATCCGCCTGTGGTAAGACGATAAAAATACAAAAAGGCTGCTGCACAGCGTTTGTGCAGCAGCCTTTTTTGTCAGCAGAAAATGCCCGCCGCCTGCGCTTTGGAGCCATATTCAGCGAAAAACGATATCCTGCAGGGCGCGATGCCCGGGTTACAGCGCATCCAGCTCTGCCTGTGCGGCAGCCAGAGCGGTGCGGATGGGCAGCTTTTGCGGGCAAACCGTTTCACATTTGCCGCAGCGGATGCAGTGCAGGGCTTTTTCGCTGTCCGGGAAGCGCTCTGTCCATTGCGTTTTGATGGCCTCCGGCTGTTGGAACATGCCCAGCCGGTTCCAGATGCTGAAATTATCTGGGATGTCCACCCCCATGGGGCAGGGCATACAGTAGCGGCAGCCGGTGCAGCCGATCCTGATGCGGCTGTGCAGGATGGCGGCGGCTTTTTCCACAGCGGCGGTCTCAGCGGTGGAAAGCGGCGCAAAGCGGGTAAAGGTGGTCAGATTATCGGCCAGTTGTTCCTCGGTGCTCATACCGGAGAGGATGCAGTGCACATTTTTGTGGCTGCCCACCCAGCGCAGTGCCCAGGAGGCATCGCTGGCCGCAGGGCGCAGGCTGCGCAGCGGTGCGGCGGCATCGGCAGGCAGGGCAGCCAGTGTGCCGCCCTTGATGGGTTCCATGATGATCAGGGGCACCCCGTATTCCTCGGTCAGCTGGTAGCCCCGTGTGCCGGAGATCTCCTCGGCGCGGTCGTCGGTGTCCAGATAGTTGTATTGCAGCTGACAGAAATCCCAGGGCTGGTCTTTGAGGATATATTCCAGCCCGGCGGCGTTGTCGTGGCAGGAAAAGCCCAGGTTCCGGATGCGCCCGGCGGCTTTCTGCTGCCACAGCCAGTCCACCACGCCCAGCTCTTTGGCCTGCTGGTAGCGGGCCTTGTGCAGGGAGTGCAGCAGGTAAAAGTCGATGTATTCCACCCCCAGCCGCTCAAACTGCGCTTCAAAAATGCGCTGGGCGTCCGCCAGGCTTTTGCAGTTCCACAGGGGCATCTTGGTGGCCAGATAAAAGCTGCTGCGCGGCCATCCGGCGATGACACGGCCCACAAAAGGCTCGCTCTGGCCGTTGTGGTAGGGGTAGGCAGTGTCAAAGTAGTTTACACCGGCGGCTTTGGCGGTGTTCAGCAGGGCGGCTGCCCGGGGTTCATCGATGCTGCCGTCCGCCAGGGTGGGAAAACGCATACACCCAAAGCCCAGCAGGGAAGTGCGGAGATCGGTTTTGTTCCAATTGCGGTATTCCATAGTAGCATGTATGCAGCAGCCTGTCCTGGGGCTGCCGCTCCTCCTGTTGCGTCCAGTATAACATAGATCTTCAAAGCAGAAAAGGGGAGAAAAGGCTCCGTTACACAACAAAAAGGAGGTCTGCACCTCGCGGTACAGACCTCCTGATGTTCAAGAAAGAACGGTAAGAGAAGGGGTTAAATTACTTAACCTCAACCTTAGCGCCAGCCTCTTCCAGCTTCTTCTTGATGTCGTCAGCCTCAGCCTGGGAGACCTTCTCCTTAACAGCCTTGGGAGCGCCATCGACGATAGCCTTAGCTTCCTTCAGGCCCAGGCCGGTGATCTCCTTAACGACCTTGATGACCTGCATCTTGGTAGCGCCAGCCTCAGCCAGGATGACGTCGAACTCGGTCTTCTCTTCCTCAGCGGCAGCAGCAGCGCCAGCAGCAGCGGGAGCAGCAGCAGCAACAGCAGAAACACC
>CAKTFD010000156.1 GCA_934553285.1 uncultured Faecalibacterium sp.
GCCCGCGCCATGATCCGCAAGGTGGATCGTGACGACCTGCTGCAGGCCATGCTGCGCAGCTACCTCAACGTGTAATACCAGTCCTTTTCCGGCCCGCTGTCTGTGTAAGACGGCGGGCTTTTTTGCTGGCCCAAGGTCAGCCTGCGGCGGCAGTTTTTTGGGCGTTTGCAAGCCACTCCCGCACGCGGTCCGGGCGGTTGGTGATGTAGGCATCCGGCCCCGTTTGCAGCAGGAGCTTTACGGCGTTTTCGGTATCCACGGTCCACAGCGCTACCTTTACGCCGCACTTCTGCAGCTGCCCCACAAAACGCGGGTATTCGTACGCGGTGTGGTACTCGCAGCTGACCCATTCCACCGGGAAATCCAGCGACTGGATGTAAGCCACGGGGTCGTTCTGGCGGGCAAGATTCTGGGCGATCTCCCGCATGGTGCTGCCCGGGAAACTGGCCCGCAGCATGGCGATCTTATCGTTCATCCAGCGGGTCATCCAGCTGCTGTTCAGGCAGTTCTGCTCCTCTGCTGCCGCAGCAGAAGCGGTGTCCGCTGCCTCCGGCAGGCCGTTTTCCTCCTGCCAGTCCCCGGCAATGCCCGAAAGCTCCCAGAAGGATGCCGGGAACAGGATGCTTTCCACCGCGCCATAGAGCAGCGCCCCCACCCGTATCTGCGGCAGCAGCTGCTTTGCCTGCCGCAGCAGGTCGTGGTTGAAGGAGATGAGCACCACCTGCTCCACGATGTCCACGCTCCGGAGCACCTCCAGCACCCGGGGTACAAATTCCGGGTCGTTGTTCATGGTGGATTTCAGTTCCAGAAACACCGTACAGGTCGGCATCTGGCGGCAAAGCTCCATTGCCTCCTGCAGGGTGGCGATCCGCTCGTCCTTAAAAATAATATCCTTCCAGCTGCCAAAATCCAGCTCCCGCAGCTCGCCCATGGTCATATCGTAGATCTTGCCGGAAATATCCGTGTGCAGGTCGATGATATAATCGTGGTGGATCACAAGGCCGCCGTCGCTGGTCTGCTGTACATCCATTTCAATGCCGTCTGCACCGATCTCCATCGCCTTTTTAAAGGCCGCAAGGGTGTTTTCCGGTGCAAGATAAGAAGCGCCCCGATGCGCAATGATTTCTGGTGTCATAAGTCCCGACCTCTCTGTTATATGCCCGTCCTCACACGGGATGCCCCGGCAGCTGCCGTTCCGCAAGGCAGTGCCGCCGGGGAAAACTGCGGGTTTGCCCGCTTGGGGCATCCGCCTGCTGCGGCAGGATGCCCATTAGCTCCTATGATACCGCAACTGGTGCGGATTGTCCATGACTGCGTTTCAGCAAAAACGATGCAACGGCCGCTAAAGTACGACTTTTATCGTCAAAACGCCGAAATTCATCTGCGCTTTTTGCGCATTTTTCACGATAAAAACGCAAATCCGGCCTGTATTTCCTTTCATTCTGTTCCTTTTAAACCGGGCGGCGGCATGGTAGAATAATAGGGTAAGACAAGCGCCGCGCTGCTGCGCAGCCGAGAACATGGAAAATGGAGTGTTTGATTATGACTGAGTTCAAACCCATCAAAGAAGGCAAGGTCCGTGAGATCTATGACAATGGCGACAGCCTCATCATGGTTGCTACCGACCGTATCTCCGCGTTTGACGTCATCCTGAAAAACAAGGTCACCAAAAAGGGTACCGTGCTCACCCAGATGAGCAAGTTCTGGTTTGATTACACCCGCGATCTGCTGCCCAACCACATGCTGAGCGTGGATGTAAAGGAGATGCCGGAGTTCTTCCGCCAGCCCCAGTTCGACGGCAACAGCATGATGTGCCGCAAGCTGACCATGCTGCCCATCGAGTGCATCGTGCGCGGCTACATCACCGGCAGCGGCTGGGCCAGCTA
>CAKTFD010000157.1 GCA_934553285.1 uncultured Faecalibacterium sp.
ACATCGTGGACGGTGTGGCCAAGGTGGATAAGGACAAGTGCACCGGCTGTGGTGCCTGCGCCAACATCTGCCCCAAGCATGTGATCATGATCGATGCTGCGGGTCCCCGCAAGCCGGTGGTCATGTGCTCCAACCAGGATAAGGGTGCTGTGGCAAACAAGCTGTGCACCACCTCCTGCATTGCCTGCGGCATGTGCGAGCGCACCTGTAAGTTCGACGCTATCCATGTTGTGGATGGCGTGGCACGGATCGATTACGATAAGTGCAAGGGCTGCGGCATGTGTGCTCAGAAGTGCCCCAAGCACATCATCCTGTTCCCGCTGAAGGACGACCCCAATCCTCCTAAGCCTGTGGCAAAGCCCGCCGCTCCCGCTGCTGCCCCCGCAGCAAAGCCCGAGGTCAAGGCTGAGGCAAAGCCTGAGACCAAGGCGGAGTAACCTGTAACCCCAAAGACCGCTGTGCAAAAGATGCATGGCGGTCTTTTTGCGTAAAGGAGAAAATGCGCCGCCGTTTTATCAAATTGCCCAAATTGCCCAACAAAATTTTGCTTCCGTTCACAAAGGGGGAGGGAAGATGTGCTATACTGAGCACAGAAATCCTGGCTGAACCCGCCGTGCCGAAAGGAGTTTTGTTTTCATGAGCCAACCTGCTGCACAGCAGCCCTCCCGCAAAAAGACCGTGATCTCTCTGCTGGTGCTGCTGTTCCTTACCTGTGTCATCGTGTTCATCTTCAAGGATCACTGGGCCGAGATCACGGCGGCGCTGGCGCAGCTGTCGGCCTGGCAGGTGCTGGTGGTGCTGGCCGTCGGGCTTAGCTACCCCCTGCTGGAAGGCTGCGTGGCGTGGGTCATCGTGCGCAGCCGCCTGCCGCAGTTCCGGCTGCAGCAGGGGCTGGATGTGGGCTGGTGCGGCACCTTTGGCAATGTAGTCACCCTGGGTGCCGGTGCAGTGCCGCTGCAGCTGTACTACCTGCACAGGATGGGCCTGCCGCTTGGCCCCGGCGCGGGGCTGATGACCCTGGAATACGTTTTTCATAAAAGCACGGTGCTGCTGTATGCCACCGTGATGCTGCTGTTGCAGCACCGCTGGCTGGCTGCCAACACCACCGGCGTTATGCGCTACCTGCCCATGGCCTATGCGGTGGTGGCCGTTATCATCGTGGCGCTGGTGCTGCTGTGCGTTTCGCCGCTGGTGCAGAATCTTGCCCGCTGGCTGCTGGGTTTTCTGCCCAGGAGCGAAAAGTGGCAGCAGCGCCGGGCCGACTGGCTGGAGCAGCTGGATGTGCTGGGCACCGAGAGCCGCCGCCTGCTGGCCGACAAGCCCCGCTGCCTCAAGATCCTTGCCCTGCAGGCGCTCAAGCTGTTCGGGCTGTTCTGCCTGCCGTACCTGTGCATCCGGTTCATGGGGCTTTCCCCGCTGGGATTCTGGCAGGTACAGCTGCTCACCAGCCTGATGCTCTTTGTTTCCAATGCGCTGCCCAACGTAGCCGGGATGGGTTCTATTGAAACCGCCTTTCTGCTGGTGTTCGGCAGCTTTCTGGAGCGCGGCGAGGTGATGAGCGTGCTGATGCTCTACCGTATCGCCAGCTACTATATGGTATTTGCCGCCAGCGCCGTGGGCTTTTTCATCGCCCAGCGGCATCTGGCACAGATGGAGCAGCCCAAGGAGGCGTGAGCGGATGAAAAGTTTCCATATTCCCCGCGCGGTCGTGTTTCTGATCCTGTTTATGCTGGTGGTTTTTGCAGTGTTTTACCGCCCCATCGACCTCAAAGCACTGGTACGCGCCAGCTCGCAGGGCACGCTCCGCACCGAGGAAGTGGCGCATTTTGGCAGCACAAACGACAT
>CAKTFD010000158.1 GCA_934553285.1 uncultured Faecalibacterium sp.
CCGGCCACCTGCTTCCCCACAGCGGCCACCGTGGCCAACAGCTGGGACCCCGCCCTGGGCGAGGAGATCGGCAAGGCCCTGGGCGAGGAGACCGCTTCCTACAGCGTCAACGTGATCCTTGGCCCGGGCCTGAACACCAAGCGCAGCCCCCTGTGCTGGCTGGCCTGGGCGGTGCTGCACACCCTGCTCAAGCGCAGCTCCTGCGGGGGCACGCCGGACCTGAACCTGCTGTTCCAGTACAACATGCCCATCCGCGCCCTGGCCCAGATGACCGGCGGTGCCGTGGGGCAGGAGACCGTGGACGGCATTGTGATGGAAGCCAGAGGCTTCTGGATCATCGGCCTGGTGCGGGCCATCATCGGCTTTGCCCAGAACGCCGCCTGCAACCGCCGCTACCGCGCCCGGCTGGACGCCCTGCAAACCGGCAGCGCACAAAAATCCTGAGTGTTTCCCGGAATTTTCTCCTTCATTTAAGCAAACAGCCCCCGGTTCTGCGTGAGCCGGGGGCTGTTTGTATCTGGTTCAGTATGTATAGGGCTGCACTGGGGGTTGGTCGGCCTTGAGCTCTCCGATGATCTTTTCCATCCAGACCATGTCGTACCAGCGGCCGAACTTATACCCGCAATTGCGAAAGGTGCCGCACAGCGCAAAGCCCAGGTGCGCGTGGAACTGGGCGCTGTTTTTGGTCAGGTATTCGTCCTCCACCTGGGGGTGGCCGATGCAGGCGTACAGGTTCAGGATGCCCATGGCCTGCAGGCGGCTGGCCAGCGCCTCGTACAGGGTGCGGCCCATGCCGCACTTCTGGGCGTTGTGGTCCAGGTAGATGGTCAGTTCGCAAGCCCAGTCGTAGGCGGCGCGGCCCACAAACGGCCCGGCGTAGGCGTAGCCTTCGATGCGGCCGTCCTTTTCGATCACAAGGTAGGGGTACTTCTGCATGGTGCACCAAACAATGAAAATCCGAACCTTTTCTCGATAGGAGAAGGGTTCGGATTTTTTGTTTTCTTCGGAAAGCAAAATGAAGGCTCTATCCAGCTGAGCTACGATCGCACATACTGATGCTGTCAGTATAAAACGGTATACATCAGGCTGTAAGCCCCTGCAAGCCAACGGCGAGGATGCCGCCTTTGTGATGAGGACGCAAATGGCACCGCAGATCTGCACACCAAGCACACCCTGAAGGTGGAGCTGGAGGGTGCAGGCATTCTGGAAGCCGTAGGCAGCGCAAACCCCTGCTCCGAGGAGCGTTACGACACCCCGGAAAGCGAGACCTTTGACGGCTGCTGCATGGCGGTGATCCGCGCAGGAGAAGCTGCGGGCGAAATTCATCTGACCGTCACGGCTGATGATGGCGTTCAGAAGCAACTGACGATTCTGGTTCAGAAAGCAGAGGGCTGAAGCTCAAAAAGTTGGTGAAGGCTCAAAATAAAAACAAGGTGCGCCCCTGAATAGGACGCACCCTGCCATCGCAATTCACGATTTGATTCGTTGGCAACAACCGTAAATTGCATATCGCAAACAGGCTGTTGAGAATTGCGCTGCTTGTAAAACTTGCGATTAAAGCCACAGACAATAGCGATATGTACAACAGGGCGTTCCCCGTCGGGAACGCTCTGTTTCTCTTTGTTGGTAGTGTGATGAGCCTGCTCTGCCTGCCATGCGGCAAATTCTCCTTGGCCTTCCTCGCTGTTCCAGCAGGCAAGGATGGCCGGGTAGAATGCCCGTGCCAGACGGTCGATGACTTCATCGGGGTA
>CAKTFD010000159.1 GCA_934553285.1 uncultured Faecalibacterium sp.
CCGGAGGAGGTGACCACGCGGGTGGTAAAGGTGGAGTTGTTGCCGCCGCCGTGCTCGGCGTGCAGCAGCAGCGCCACATCCAGTACGCGGGCCTCCAGCGGGGTGTACTGCATATCCGGGCGCAGCATCCGCAAAAAGTTTTCTGCGGTGGAAAGGCTCGGGTCCGGGCGGTGGATATACATGCTGGCGTCTTTTTCGTAGTGGTTATAGGCATGGTAGCTGTACACCGCCAGCATGGGGAAGATGCCTGCCAGCTGGATGCTCTGGCGCAGCACGTTGGAGATATCCAGTTCCGCGGCCCGGGGGTCGTAGGAAGCAAGGGTCAGCACGCTGCGGGCCATGCTGTTCATGATATCGTGGCTGGGGGCCTTCATAATGACATCACGGGTAAAGTTGGTGGGCATGGTGCGGCATTCGCCCAGCACCGCGCAGAACTGTTCCAGCTGTGCCGGGGTGGGCAGCTCGCCGAACAGCAGCAGATAGCCCGCTTCCTCAAAGGCAAAGCGGCCGCCGCGGCTGCCGTTGATGAGGTCCTTTACATCATAGCCGCGGTACAGCAGCTGGCCGTCTGCCGGGCGCTTGACCCCGTCCACATACTGGAACGCCCGGATGTCTGAGATGTTGGTCAGGCCGGCCAGCACCCCCTTGCCGGCCTCATCGCGCAGGCCTGCCTTGACCCCAAACTCGCGGTAGAGGTCTTTGGAGATGTGGTCGTGCTGTGCACAAAGGGGCTGCTGCTGGTCAAAGTAGCTTAGTACGTTCTGCAGATGATCCATGGTTGGCTGCTCCTTTCCTGTTCGTCCCTATCAGATACTATCCATTTTCAATATTTTTTATATTACAAAACGGATATTTCGGTGTCAACCAACCATTTGTAAACAAAAATGAAACAATTCACCCGTAGGGGTCGTACAGGTCGTACTCCTCGGTCTCCTGATGCTTTTCTTCCAGCACCCGGATGGCCTGCTCCAGCGCACTCTGGGAACAGCCGCTCTCGCTCACCAGCGCATGCACAGCGGCAGCAAGGTCGCCATCGAACAGGGTGTCCAGCCGCTGGCGCATACAGTATACCCCGTAGGCACGCCGGGTGACCAGCGGCAGATACACATTGCAGTTGCCCTGTTTGGCGGAACGCACCCAGCCTTTTGCCTCCAGCCGGTAGAGGAAATTGAGCACCGTGGCCGCTGCCCAGCCGGTGGCTTTGAGCTTCTGGCTGATATCCCGCCGTGCCGCCGCCCCGGGGCAGGCCCACACGGCCAGCATCACCTGTTCTTCTGCCGCGGAGAGCGGCCGCAGGGTATCCGGTAAGCCGTACATCTGCTGCACCTCCATAAAGTTTATTTTACATTTGTCTTAGTATTCTCAGTATATCGTATTTTCAAGGAAAGTGCAAGCGGGGGAAAACCGCATGGAATCTGGGAGAAATGCATATATTTTACAAATGTCTTAATATTTGTCCTCCTTGCGCGTACATTTGTGTGCTTTGTGCTTTCAGCCGGGGGTAGGGGGCAGTATCTTTGTGCAAAGATGCTCTTGTTTTCGGCATGGAAAAACCGGTATACTACGGCTACGGAAAGTAACAGACGCATCGCAAAAAGCTGCGATGCTGCGTGATAGGTGTATCACAGGAAAAGGAGAGGTTCATTATGGCACGAGTATATAACTTCAGCGCAGGCCCCAGCATGCTGCCCGAAAAGGTGCTGCGGCAGGCACAGGCCGAGCTGCTGGAATACGGCGACAGCGG